>JAZRWW010000047.1:0-32209 GCA_045599865.1 Thermoguttaceae bacterium | reverse complement strand
CCCGTAGCTTATCGCAGTTTTCCACGCCCTTCTAAGCCTTCCGACGCCAAGACGTCCCCCATGCGCTCTTCTTCTTAATATCGCGTCAATCTATTATTCCAGTTCCCCGCAACAATAAATTTCGTTCTCTATTCGCTTTCTAAAAGAAAGCTAGAAGTCGTAACGTTTTTCGAGTATTCTTGTCGCTCTATTGATTTTGAACTCTATCGCCAATCGTTAAATTGGCTTTATCGACAAAATTATAGTGTGTTCTACGCCACTCTTGCATTACCTAATTGTAAAATATCTTCGAACTTGCGTTCAAATCAAGCAAATCGCGCTTTCGCGGGGTCTGCTTGCTTGTCGTTCAGTTGCGACTTGCGTAAGTTTAGCAGGTCTTTTTATTTCGTCAAGCGGTTTTTTTAAAATTTTATTTTTTCGCTTGCGCGGTTTGAAGACCGCCTCGGAGCCGCTCTTACAAACGACGGTAAAGATTTTACTTTCTTTTTTTTATTTCACAAGGGGGATTTTTTTATTTTCCGTTTTTTTCAAAAATCTCCCCTCGTTTTTCTTCTGACTTCTATCGTCTATCGTCTATCGTCTATCGTCCCTATTTTTCAAAAACAAACAACTTACCATGTCCTGGTATAATCCAAAATCCGTTTGACAAATCTTCGTCCTTGACGACGCTTTCTTTTCCGTCGACGGGGGAGACAACCTTCAACGTCGAATATCCTTCGGGCTTTTCAAAGAAAATTCTTTCGGAGGTTCCCACGTTGATATTGACCGCCAACGCGGCGATTTTGTCGCCGTCCTTTTGCACAAATTCTCCGACCAAGATTTGGGGCTCGCTTTCGTATTCTTTGGCGTTCCCGGAGAATTTATAACTCAAATTTTTCAAGACGTTTTTCGGAACGTCTGGAAATTGTTGCAAATCGGGGGCTTCTTCTTTCGTATAAAGCGGGGTCAATCCCATTTCGGTAGAACGGAAATCTTTTAAATAGTTTCCGATCGCTTTCACTTGCGTATTGACGTCGCGCATATACAACCACGACAACGTCTTATCGCCGTTTTCGTCGATCGGGCTTTCCTTCCAACCAAGCGGATAATACAAGAACCAAGTTAGCCCTTCGGCGCCGGCGGCTAACGCCGTATACGCTTGATAAGCGTATCTTTCGGCAGTCGGCGGGGAAGATTCGCCCATAATACAAAGACTGCTTCCGATAAACCAGAAAGGAATTTCATATTTCAGGGCGACGCGGCGGACTTCAAAGAGATCGGAAAAATAAACGCTCGCTCGCGCAAGGTCGCGCATGTCTTCGGAGTATTCGACCATATAATTGTCGTAACTCAACAGTTGCGGCTTCACTTCCTGAACGAATCTTTCGAGATATTCGCGGAAAGAATAGGTTCCAAGTTGCGAGTCGACGTCGGCGCCGATCGTAGAAGCGTAGCCCGGATAAAGATTGACGTAAGCCAATTTTCCCGGCGCGTATTTCTTGACGGCGGCGACGGCGGTCGCCAAGGAACGGAACAAATAGGCGCCCGGCTCGTCGCGCAAATAGTATCCGATCACGGCGGGATCGTCTTTCGTCGATTCAACGCGCTCTTTAACGTGCTTGTCGATCGCGTCCAACTTCGCTTGAATCTCTTCTTCGGAAAGATCGCGGTCGTCAAACGTTTCCATTCTCATTTCGTAGATGCAACGAAGCCCGTTTTTCTTCGCCAGTTCGACGCCCCTGCCGTCGGCGACAAAGGCGGACATAGTACAACCGCATTCCGCCATTGTACGAATACCGTCCTCCATCGGCTGGTATTTGTCGCCCCAATTTTCCAAGTGATCCCAAGGAAAAATCGGGAAGAAATCAAGATTGAAGGGGTCGAGTCCCAACGAACTAGCGGTCGCGTTAGGATTGTAAGTCGTCGGATTATCCGCATTTTCTTGCGCGCAACAGAACGCGGAGCCGACGCCGAGCGCCAACGCGCATAACAGCGCCGTCGATAATTTGCTTTGTTTCATTGTAACGCTTTCTTTTTTGTATCGGCGTGGATCGATAAACGTTTTGCCAAACGAATCGATCGACGCGTTAAATTGGAACGTAAATTTCACGAACGTCGTTCATTTTACTCGTCGTTTCGCGCTATTTCAAGCGTTTTTGAAAGAAATGTCAAAAAAAAAGAAAAACGCCCCTCGACAAAACGGCGATCAGGGTTAGAATCTAACGTGTTGTTTGACGAAGCAAAGTTGGTCAGGCAATAATGGATCGCGGGGTGGAGCAGTTGGTAGCTCGCGAGGCTCATAACCTTGAGGTCATAGGTTCAAGTCCTGTCCCCGCAACTTTGAAAGCCGTTTCTTTTGAGACGGCTTTTTTTATTTCTTGTTTTGTAAGCGTTCACGAACGACCTCGCGTTACGACGCGAGATGGAACGTCCAAAAACAAAGCGTTTAGAGAAACGTTTGCGCAAGAATCCCACCGAAAGGTAGGCGCGAAAAGAAACGTCAAAAAAGCCCCAAGAGACAGGACTGCGGTAAATTCAATCTTTCTTGGGTTATTGGACGTCGCGAAGAACCGTAGCGGCACGACGATTTCCGCTCGTATGTAACGAGCGGCTTTTCGCGCCCGCGCTTACGCGCGGGGGTAATTCAAACTTTGTAAGCGTTCACGGAAAACGCAATAATCGCGAAAAAATTCGCGGCTTAAGAAGCGATCGTTTCAACAAAGGGGTCAATTCGTCTCTAAACTGTTCTCCAACATAGCGCCCTCGATTTTGACTATCGATTCGGCGAGTCGTTCAAGCGCGTCAAGATAATTGACTTGCGCTTCGACATACGAGGAACGCGCAAGATTCAATTCTAGGAAGCCTATTTCCCCTTGTTCGTAGGCTTGGCGGCTCATTGTGAAATATCTTTCCAAGTCGGGTAAAATTTCCTTTTTGTAGGAACTAGTCTCTTCGCGCGCGGATTGATAATCGGCGTAAATAGCGGCAAACTCGGCGCGCAACTTCAATTTTTCGCGCTCCAACTCGCGTTGCGCGACAAAAAATTCAGCGGTCGCGCGCCGGATGTTTCCTTGATTTCGGTCGTTAATTCGAATTGGAACGCCGACGCCCGCTTGCGCTAACGCTTTTTTATCGTCAAAATCATAAAGGACGCCTCCTTCGATAGAAAACTCGCGTTTCGGGGCGCGTTCGTAATCAAGAGCGGCTTTTTTTTCCTCGATTTCCGCGCGTATTCGCGCTATTTCCGGGCTTCGTTCGAGCAGCTCGTCCAGCGTCGCGTTTTCGTCAAACGCCTCTTGCTCGCCTAATGATTCAGGATCGTCGGAGACGACGCCCAAAGAGTCGTTTGGGTCTCCAAGTAAGACGAGCAACTTCTTTTCGGCGGCTTTTCGCGCGTTGAGTTCCTCCGTCAACGCCAGTTTGACCTGTCGCGTTTGATTTTGCAACTGAATAAAGTTTAACTTAGAAATTTCTACCGACCCGGCAAGCATCGCTTGACTGGCGCTTGATTCCGACGCCAGCGCAAGGTCTAGCAAACGTTTGTACAGTTCGACTTTCTTTTGCGCGATCAAGAGTCGATAAGCGGCGATTCGAACGTCGTTGCGAATTTTCGCGACGGCGATTTCTTTGTCCCAGTTAAGTTTCTCTATCGCTTGACTATGCGACCGCACAAGCAAACGGCGCCGCGCTTCTCCCCCGAACTCGCGCTCAAAGACGACGCCTTGTTTTCCGGCGGTTCCTCCGGCGCCGACTTCTTCCGCTTCATAACGCGTCGTCGGATTAGGGCGTAGTCCGGCTTGAAGTTTAGCGCCTCGCTCGGCGTCAATTTGCGCTTCCGCGATTTTATAAGCGGGATGGTTTTTCAAGGCCGTCTCTTGAAGTTCGGCGATAGTAACGCTTCGAACTTGTTTTGGCGTTTCCAATCCCAACGCGACGCTTTCTTGCGCGTTCGCGTTCGACGTGCAAAATACGACGCAAGACGCGAAAAAACAGATTATTTGTTTCGTTTTCATTTTATTGTGTCAAATGCGTTAAAATAAGTTACGCCTCGTCGTTTTTATCGACGACAAATTTTGGAGCTTTTTCTGCAAGGTCGTTCTTAGACGATTCGAGTTTGACGCAACGTTTTGCTTCTTCGAGTCCAAACGTCCAAAACAACGCGGGTCTGACAAAAAATTCAAGCGCGGTCGAAGTCGCCAGACCTCCGATCATCGTCGTAGCGATCGGATAGAGAATCTCTCTACCGGGCAAATTGGGGGTCGCCGCGAGGGGCGTCAGCCCGATGACGGAAGTCAACGCGGTCATTAGGACGGGCGCGACGCGTTCCTTGCCCGCGCGCAGAATCGTTTCTTGCGTCAATTCCTCGCCTTCGTATCGAACCAAATGCAAATACCTTTCAATCAATAAAATACCGTTGCGCGACGCGACCCCGCAAAGTGAAATCATACCGACAAGCGCGGGAATCGTTCGCGCCTGTCCCGTCAGCCATAAAGCGCCGACGGCGCCGACAAGCGCAAGGGGCACGATCGCCGTTACTTGCAACGCTAAATTTGCCGAATGAAACGTTTTGTACAACGTCAGGAAAATCGCCAACGCGGAAAGACACGAAAGCGCGAGAAGCGTGCGAGTCGCTTCCGCTTCGCTTTCGAACAGCCCCGTAATGCGAACGTCGACTCCGTTTGCCGTTATTTCGCGCCAACGCGCTCGCAGTCGCGCCTCAACGTCCTCTTTGACCTCGACGGCGCCGCGACGACGCGGATTCGATTGAATCGCGATTTGTCGTCGTCCGTTCTCGCGATCGATTTGTCCCGGACCAAGCGCGCGAACGTCGATTTCCGCGACGTCGGAAAGGGGAACGACCGCGTTTTCCCGCGCCGCGTTCGTTCCGGTCAACGCATCGCTTAAGGATATTCCTTCGGAAAAGTCGACTCCGATTAACGCGGCTTCCGTCGTCGACAACGCTCTTTCAAATTTCTTTTCGGGAATTCGTATCGGCAAGCGTCGCAAGAAATCCATATCTTCGCGATATTTCGTTCCCAAACGAGTCAAAACGTCGACGGGTCTTTCTCCTTCAAGCGCGATCGTCGGGACGGAACCGTTAAGCGCGACGGCGATCGTTTGATCGACGTCTTCCGGCGTCAATCCGTATCTCGCCAACGCGTCGCGCTTCAGACGAATCTGAACTTGCGGCAAGTCGACTTGAATCGGCTCGACGCGCAACGATCCCACGTCTTCGACGTTTTCGAGCGCCTCTTTAATTTCTTCGGACGAGCGCCTCATTGCGGCAAGGTTCTCGCCGTTCAATTTGATTGCAATTTTCGCGCTTGTTCCGCTTCGAAGATGATTGATCAAATGTTGCAAAGGCTGGTCGAACGAGGAAAGCGCGCCGGGAACGTTTTCCGCGTTGATCGCCGCGCGCGCGTCGTCGACGATTTCGTCGAAAGCTCGAGAGCCGCTCGAATCGACGGAACAAATAAATTCCGAAGTGTTGACGGGCACGGCGTGTTCGTCCATTTCGCTTCGCCCCGTCTTACGAACGACCGCCTCGATTCCGTCGACTCGAACGAGTTGAGAAGCGATTCTCGACGCGATTTGGGAAGACGCGTCAAGAGAAGCGCCGGGCATAAGATCGAAATTCACTTGGATCGCCCCTTCGTTAAAGGGCGGCATAAAATCGCGTTCTAATCGCAAGAACCCAATAAGTCCGATTATCCCAAGTCCCAACGCGCACGAAAGAACGACGCCTGGACGCTTCAAACTGAATCGAATAGCCAACGCGGCCAGCGCTTGCGTCGTCCGCAATACCCAACCGCCCCTAGGCGCCCGCGTCTTTTTGGCGTTCGCGTTCTTTTTCGCAAACGCGTCCTTCAAAACCCAATGAGACAACGCGGGCGTAAGCGTCAACGAAACGACCAACGACGAAAGCAACGAGACGACGTAAGCCAGCCCGAGCGGCGCAAAAAGTTTTCCTTCCATTCCTTGCAAAAAGAAAATCGGAAAAAAGACCAACACGGTAATCGCCGTGCCGTTGACGACGGAACGACGAATCTCCGAACTAGCGCCGAAAACGACGTTAAGCGTCGAAAGAGGCGAGCCGCGTCGCGCGTTTTCCTCGAGACGCCTGTGAATATTTTCAACGTCGACGATCGCGTCGTCGACCAATTCCCCGATCGCGACCGCCAAGCCTCCCAACGTCATCGCGTTAATACTCAATCCAAAGGCGGCGAAAATAAGGCAGGTAGTCGCCAACGTCGTCGGAATCGCCGTCAACGTGACAAAAGTCGTTCGGAACGAAAAAAGAAAGAGAAAAACGACGATCGCCACGAGAAACGCGCCGTCGCGCAACGCGCTCGACACGTTCGCAACGGCAAGTTCGACGAAGGCGCGCTGTTGATAAAGGGGCGCGATCCTCAGGTCGGGATAGCGTTCGCGCAAACTATTCTGCAACCGATCCGTTTCCGCAAGAATCGCGTCGGTTAATTTGCGCGCGTCCTCGTTCGGCTGTTTTTCGACCGTAAGCACGACCGCCGGACCTTCAAAAATCGAATTATCCTCGCGCTTAATCGCGACGGAAGCGTCTCCGACGGCGACCGACGCCCCTTCCGCGACGTCCGCCACTTGCGAAAGTAAAATCGGCGGTTCCGTCGATTCTTTGACGACAAGCGTTTTAAGTTCGTCGATCGATTTGACGCGCCCGATCGAACGAACCAAAAATCGCCGCGTGCCTTGTTCCGTGAGAAAACCGCCTGTTACGTTGCGATTGCTTTTTTCGAGCGCGCGTTCTACGTCGTCGACCGTCAAGCCAAACCGCAAAAGGTCGTCGGGACGCAACAGAACTTGATACTGTCGTCGCTCGCCGCCCATTGAAAAAACTTCGCTAACGCCTTTTTGCGCAAGTATCTTGCGCCGAATATCCCAATCGGCGACGGAACGCAAATCCATCGGCGAAGTTTCGCCTCGCTCGGCGTAAACGGCCAAAACGAGAATTTGTCCCATCACGGAGGAAACGGGGGTCATTCGCGGCGTCAGCCCTTTGGGCAATTCATCGGTCGCGTTCGCCAATCGTTCTAAAACCGTTTGGCGCGAACGATACAAATCGGAATCCCACGCAAATTCAACGATAATCGTCGAAAGACCGACGACCGACGAAGAACGAATCGCCTCCGCGCCCGGCGTTCCAACCAGCGCGGTTTCCAGCGGAATCGTCACGAGCGACTCGATTTCTTCCGGCGCCATGCCCGGACATTCCGTCATCACGGTAACGCGCGGTCGATTCAAATCGGGCAACACGTCGATCGGCAAACGCCTCGCCTGCCAAACGCCCGCAGCGATCAGCAAAACCGCCGCAGAAATAACTAGCAAACGATTTGACGTCGAAAAACGAATAATTTTGTCGAGCATTCTATTCCCCTTTCGCGTCGATTAATGTTCGTGATCGCCGCAAGAACAGGAACTTTGCAACTTCCCGTTTCCTGCGATGGAAGCGACGTAAAGCTGATAGGCGCCCGACTTGGCGATTTTAGCGCCGGACTCGATCGAGCCGTCGTCGGCGAGGACGACCTCGCGCGACGTCTGGAGTCTCGCGACGACGGGTCGTTTCGTCCAGATCGTCGCGCCTTCCTCTTCGCCTCCGTACTCAAAGACGAACGCCTCGGCGCCGTCTCGCGCGACGGCGCCGGTCGGAACGACGAAAACGTCGGTCAACGTTTCCGTTTCGACGTTCAGTTCGCACCGTTGCCCAGGCTTAAAACGCCAGTTGAGTCTAAAAGGCGTTCCCTCCTTGTCTTGCGAATCGAGCAAATAATTTTTCAATTCAACGGAACACGCCAACGTTCGCGAGGTCGAATCAAGCCGATCGGCGACGGAACGAATCGTCAAACCGTCGACGATTTCAACTTCCTCGGCATTAAGAGCGTGGGGAAAAACCGCTTTAACGGGCGCGTTTTGCGCGTAGGCGGCGTCGACTCGCGCTTCGTCCGATTCGAACGCTTGACCTTCGATTAACAAATCGCGCAAATCGGAAACCACGCAAAGCGAATCGCCAAGCGCGACCGTTTGCCCTTTTTCCGCAGATAATTTCTCAAGTTGAAGAAAATGTTCGACTTTGCGGAAATGCTCGCCGTCTCGAACTTCGTGCGTCGCGATCGCTTCAAAGGTCGTCTGCGCGCCGTCTTTCATAATCGAGGGAACGCGCACCGTTAAAGAAGTTAGCAACTCGCGCTTTTGAACGATCGTCTCCTCGATCGTTTTACTTGGCGCGCCCAGAAAACGCAAAGCCTGCTTCCGCGCGTCGATCGCGGCGTCGTTTTCAGAGATTTGGAGCGCGATTTCACGACGCGCTTTCGGTTCGATTCCCTCGTCGAGTTTGTCAAGGCGCGTTTTTTCGCTCTCAAGTACGTCGCGCTTACGGAGAAGAGCCATTAATTCCAACTGACAAGACGTTAATTCCTCGTGCGTCAACTGGACGTCGAAGAGCGGCTCGCCGGGGCACAACGCGTCTCCTTCTTCGGCGTAAACGCGAGAAATTACGCCCGAGACGGGCGAAGGAACGTCGACAAGGGATCGACCGGGCTTATAACGCACAAATCCGGGAAACACGAACGACTTTTTATATTCGGTCGGGGTCAGCGTCAAGATTCCTTCTTCGCCCGGCGCTATCCCGATATTTGCCATAGCTTGCGCGTTAAGCGCTAGCGAATTATGATTATGATTATGTTCGTGTTCGCCTTCTTCGTGTTCGTGTTCCTCGTGTTCGTGTTCCTCGCCTTCCTCGTGTTCGTGTTCGTGAAAACGCGCGTCGTTTGAGTTTTTATCCGCAAGGGGCGCCGCTAAATAGGCGCTCGTCGCGCCAATTAGGAACGCGACGCAAAAAGTCCCGAAACTAAATTTAGACCTAGCCATTTTTTTGTTCTTTTCGTCTAACGCGCCGCTTCCGCGCCGTTTCCAACAAGGAACGCCGACGAAAACGACGAAATTCTCTATGAACGTGCAAGAAACGTAAAAAACGCGTCGTCAAATCAACAGAGACTCAAAGAATAAAAAGACGGTCATACCTAACGGGACGCAACTCCCGCGAAAAGAAATCAACAAACGCCAAACGCTCGAAAAGCGTACTTTCCAGAGAACGAAAAGTAAAAATAAACCCAACGGCTCCGTCTTGACTAGCGTCGGCGAATCGTAACATAGTTCGCAATCGCTCGCGCAAGAATGCCCGACGTCGGTCGGGGACGCGACAAACCCGGCGTTTAACAATCCCGTCTCGCAAGACGGAACGCAAGCGCGCGTATGAAGACAAGCGCGATGCAAACACCCCAAATCGAACGTATGCGCCACAAAGGCAAAATACGCCAGTTGCATAAGGACAAACGCAACTCTATTCGATTTAGAATCCCGCATAAACACGTCCGACGCGCTAAAGGACAAGGCAAAATTCAAAGGACGTTCCACGTTGGAACGTCCTCCGCGACCGTTTTGATTATAACAAATTTACCAAAAATCGAAAAGAGAAATTTTAAATTGCGAGAAAAAACCTCGGGGTTTTAACTCGATAAGAGATTTGTTTAAACGTCGTTAAGTTTCGGCGAAAATAAAACGTCTTTCATTTTTTCACAAAATTGGCTACTCTTAGCCGACAGATTTGCGTCGTCGCCTACGTCGCGTCGATTTTATTCGTTTGACGTTTTCGCGAAAGGCGCGTTTATTCCCGTTTCCAACGTCGCGTCGACCGACGCGACTAACCCGCGCGCCGCAGTATTATGACTCACGAAGAAGCACGACAGAAAATCGCGCGTTTGAGCGAAGAAATAAGACGTTGCGATCGACTCTATTTTGTCGAGAACGCGCCCGACACGCCCGATCACGAATACGATTATCTCGTCAAAAGCCTCAAAAAAATCGAGGCGGAATTTCCAGACCTTATCGCGCCGACTAGTCCGACGCAACGTATCGGCGAAAAACTCGAAGGCAAAGCGGAAGTCGTCGCGCATAAAATTCCGATGTTGTCGATCGAAAACGTCTACGACGAAGGGGAACTTCGCGAATTCGTCGCGTCGGCACAGAAAAATTTCGACCGTCCGCTCGCGTGGGTCTGCGAACTGAAAATCGACGGAATCGCCGCGTCTTTGCATTACGAAGGCGGCGCGCTCGTTCGCGCGTTGACGCGGGGCGACGGCGTCCGGGGCGAAGATATTACGGCAAACGTTCGAACGATTCGCGACGCGCCCCTGTCGTTGCCCCCCGACGCGCCCGAAAATCTTGAAGTTCGCGGCGAAATTTATATGACGAACGACAATCTTGCGCGACTCAACAAACTGGCGTTCGAACGCGCGTCGTCGTCTGGCAAAGAATTCAAGCCTTACGCGAACGCGCGCAACCTTGCGGCGGGCACGATCAAACAACGCGATCCTTCCGTCTGTTCCGAACGGCGCCTTCGTTTTTTCGCGCATTCGACGGGCACGGATCCTGGCGCTGTCGCTCCGACGCATTTTGAATTTATGCAAAAATTGCGCGAGTACGGATTTTCAACGGCTCCGCTGTTGGCGCGTCGCGCCAATTTCGAAGAAGCGCTTCTCTACGTTCGGGAGATGCAGGAGCGACTTCACGAACTCGATTTCGAAGTCGACGGAATCGTCTTGAAAGTCGACGATTTCGCGGCGCGCGAGGAGATCGGCGCGACGTCGAAATTTCCCAAGTGGATCGTCGCCTGCAAATTTGAAAAATACGAAGCGCAAACGCGCGTGCTCGACATTGTCGCGCAAGTCGGCAAATCGGGGGTCGTCACGCCGGTCGCCGAACTTGAGCCCGTCGCGATCGCGGGCACGACCGTCTCGCGCGCCACGTTGCATAACGCCGACGAAATTCAACGTAAAGACGTCCGCGTCGGCGACGTCGTAATCGTCGAGAAAGCGGGTAAAATCATCCCGCACGTCGTTCGCGTCGAAACGTGTCTGCGTTCTCAAGACGCTCCGCCCGCGCCTTACGTTTTTCCAGAAAAATGCCCGAGTTGCGGCTCGACGCTCGTCAAAGACCCGGAAACCGTCTTTATTCGTTGCGTCGATCCCGAATGTCCCGCGCAATTTCGCGAGCGACTCGCCTATTTTGCGTCGAAAGAGGCGATGGACGTCGACGGCGTAGGCGCGTCCCTAGTCGAGCGTCTTACGTCGCCCTTGCCCGGCGACTTGCTTGGAGAAGAATCGCGGCTCGTCAAATCATTCGCCGACCTCTATCGTCTGACGACGAAAGACCTGACGCGACTGGACGGAATCAAAGAAAAATCGGCCAAAAATCTAGTCGAAGCAATTCAAGGAAGTAAAACGCGCGGTCCCGCAAGACTTCTCAACGCGCTCTCTATCGCGGGCGTCGGCGCGCAAACCGCCAAAGAGATCGTTAAAACATTTCGTTCGTTCGAAGCGATGGAAAACACGACCAGCCCGGAAACGTTCCTTCGAGTCGACGGCGTGGGCGAAATCCTCGCCCAAAATCTGTTCGATTTCTTCCACTCGGAAGACGGTCGACGCATCGTTAAAGAGCTGCGCGAGTTGGGACTCGTAACGGAACTTAAAGACGAAGAAGCGGAAGAAGTCGCGAAGCCGCTCGAAGGGACGACTATCTGCGTTTCGGGAACGCTCGAACGTTACGACCGCGCAAGCGTTAAAGAAACGATCGAAAAATTCGGAGGGAAGGCGTCTTCTTCAGTCTCCTCCAAAACGAAATATCTGCTCCTTGGCGCGAATCCGGGCGCTTCCAAAGTCGAGAAAGCGCGCGAACTTGGCGTCGCGATCTTGAACGAAGAAGAATTTAACGCGTTAATCGGAGCCGACTCTGCGCCGTCGGAACTCCAAAGCGAAAAAACGCTCTTCGATCTTTGACACGAAGAGCGTTTGAAAAACGAGCCGCGAAAAACAAACCGTCGCGCGAAAACGAAAAGGAACGTCTCTTCTTACTCGTCTTTCGCCAAAACGGAATTTCTAAAAAACGTCGCGTAAGACTTGAACTGATGTTTCCAAAAATTCGTCAGTACGTCCGAGTTTTCGAAGCAAGCAAGTTTAGTCGTGAACATAGGCGACTTTAACGCGGCGAGAATCGAGGTCGCGTTTTTTACGACGTCAAGCCAATATTCCTCTTCGCCCGAAACGACGCAATCGACGTAATTGTTATAAGGACTTGCCAGTCCTGTCAACCCTAAGGGCGATTTTTGCTCGGCGACGCGATAAAGATAACTAAGAACGCGATCCGAACGATTAAAAAAATTGCACAAAGGAGCTTCCACGTTCGCGACGGCGTCCTTTAAATCGCGGTCGTCCGCGTCGAGCGCCGCGCCCATTAAAAACGCCTGTCCGACGCTGTTGCGCGTCTTTCGCCCCCAAATCGTTCGTTTTTGCGGCTCGCGCGCCAATCTTGCCAACGTTCGAACCGTTAGTCTTGCGCCCAACGAGTGCCCAATCAAGGCGACGTTCGACAACTCGCAAGGCAAACCGCGCAAAAATTCTTCAAAATTTTCTGGCTCCTCGTAATCGACCCGATTTCGCGCCTCTTCCCAGCCTACGTTCGAACGCCAACGATAATAGTCAAATTCGGCGTCGGGAAAGACGTCGCGCAAAATAGCGACAAGTTCCGACTCGTCGCAATTTTCCGTCATCCAGCCGGGGCAAAACACGACGCGCTTAATTCGCTCGATAAACGGAATATACGATTTTAAAATAGACTTCGCCGTCTTCAAACGCTCCCACGTTCGAAAAGTCTGTATCTCGCCCGCGACGCGCTCAAGCGTTAAGCCAAGCACAAAGGCGTCGTCAAGAAGTCCTAGGACGGGTATGGCGTCCGGAATGACGTCGATCGGCGAAACGCAATAGAGCAACGCGGCGACTAACGCCGCCAAGGTCGAACGATCCAGTCCCTGATACTCGCCGGAAATCGACGCTTTGACCATTCGAAAGATCGTCGTCAGTCCTTCTAACGAATCGGGCTTTAATTTCGCAAGGAAACGCTCGGTCCAACGCTGGGCGGAATCGACAAGCGCGGAAATCTTACTAGGCGCTTCTTCAAGAACTTGCGCTTTTGTCTGAAATTTTTCAAAGAGACGCTTGACGCGCGCGCGCGTTCTATCGTCGAGCGTTTTATTTTCCGCGTTTCCAACGGACGCGCCGCACGCGCAAAGCGCCCTTGCGTCGGCGGAAACTTCGGCGTTTTCAAGATTGTTTTGATCAGAGTCGTCGGCGGAATTCATAAGCCGTCTCCAACGCGACCTCGTCGCGAAAAGAGGAATCCAACGTTTCGCGTTCGTTCAATTCGCGTCAAAACGAACGAACAAAACGCAAAGAAACGTTGAAAATAGAAAACGCGTTCTCTCAACTTGCCGCTCTTAAACGTTTCGTCGGATAATGAAACGCCAAAACGAAACGTCGTCGCGAAACGCAACTAGAACGCGTCAAGAACGTCATTCGACGGTAATCGCGTCGGCGGGGCACGCGTCGGCGCAAGCGCCGCAACTGGCGCAGTCGTCGCTGACGCACGCCTTGTCGTCTTTAATTTCGATCGCGCCGCAGGGGCAGGCTTCCGCGCAAGCGCCGCAACCGACGCAAACGTCTTTATCAACTTTAGCAGCCATCATTTTCTCCTTCATAGGAAAAGCACACAAAACCGCGTCCGCTCCTTCTCCGCGCCTAAGGGGTTCAACGTCCGACGAGCGGAACGGCGACACACACAACGACGATAACCGACGTCGACGGAATTCCCGCCCAAACGCCGATCAAGACTATGATAACCGCCGCTTTCAAGAAAATCAAGCGCTTTTTTCACTCTTCCCCGTTATTTTTCCCTTAGTAAGTTCGTTCTTGACGCACGTGTCGTTAAGATAGACAAATTACAAAGAATACGCTAGTTACGTTTCAGTCCGAAAAGGGAAAATATAACGACGGTAATTCAACCCGCTTGAGCCGTTTCAACATACGTCGATTTGATCAAATCGAAGGGACGATCATTTTCGCGAAACGAAACTTTTATGTCGCCGAAAGAGACGTCTTGTTCGACGTAGGCGTATCCGCGCCTAGTCAGTTCTAAAATCGCTAGAAAAATCCCGACAAGAGTCGCCTTGCGATCCGCCTTTTCGAAGAGCGTCGCAAAACGAACGGCGCGTTCTCGCTTAAGCCGATCATAAACGCGTTGAATATGAACGGCAAGGGGCGTGTCTTCTCTTTTCATCGCGTGCTTAAAGACGGGGTTCTTTTCGCGCAAAATCCTTCCAAAGGCGCCGACCAAATCCCACAATTCGACGTCGTGAATCGGTTCTTCGGCAATATTTCGCGTCTTGGTCGGCAGATCGTTCGAAAGTCGCGGATACTGTCGACGCCATAACCGCCCGCGTTCTTCTAGGAGACCGGCGTTTTCGCAAAATTTACGATAAGATAAAAGTTGGACGACCAAGTCTTTTTTCGTCGACTCGATTTCCACAACCTCTTTTTCTTCTTCGTCGTCGTTGGGCAACGCCTGAAACGATTTAATCTCCACAAGCGCGCCGGCAAGGGACAAAAAATCGCCGATAGCGTCTAAATTCAACGCTTCAAGCGCGTCTAGAAAAGACAAAAATTGCTCCGTAACGTCGGCGATCGCGACGTCTAAAACGTCGATCTCGCGTTTGCGCACAAGATACAAAAGCAAGTCGAGCGGACCGTTAAACACGTCCAATTTCACGGAAAACATATCAAGCGACTTTCGCTTGACGCTCGCGCAAACAAAGGTCGTCGCGACGCGTCGGTTCCAACGGAGAAAAGAAATCTAAGTCGTTCCATTCGAAGGGCGAGGCCGAATCGCACGCGCGACTCGCGACGGCGGTTCGAAAAGAACGCGAATTCGAGCCAAAAGCAAGAGAAACGGAATCGAGCGCGCGCCCAAGCGCGGCGGCCGCCTCGTCGGCGCGATGCGTCAACGCCTCAAGCGCTTGACGTTTCGCGTCTAACTCGTCGTCGGCTCGTTTCCGCAACGCGTCGAAAGAACGTTCTCGACGTTCCAATTCTTCGAGCGCGAAACGAGTTTCGTTGGAAACGTCCGACGCTTGCGAAGAAGCGCGCGTTTCTTTTGTTCGGACGCAAGCGACCGAGGTTTTAAGCGAAAAGCGGTGGAAAAGCGCGCCCAGCGCGATCGCGCCGCCTAAGCAAGTCGCGCCGAGCGAAAGTAAAAACAACGATTGCATAGGAAAAGTTCGTCTCACGGTTGCAACGGGTAAACCGTCCGAGCTCAACGTCGCGCCGCGCGTCCTTGCGCGACGCCAAACGCAGGGGAAGCATAGCCTTTTTAGCGGTAAAAAACAAGAGCTGTTTTAAGAGGGCGCGTTAAATATCGTCGTCCGCTAGCCTTTGGATACGAACGTCGCCTCCGTCGTATCCGCGTCGTTTGCGTCGTATGTAAAACAGGAACTATAGAACCGACGCCCCCAAATTGCAAATTCGAGGACATACGCAACGACGGGACGAATCGACAAAACTTTCCAACGCGGAAAACTTTTGCGCGTAAGTTCGCATAAAAACGAATCCAAACTGTCGAAAAAAAATCGGCGTAAAATTTCGCCCGATTGACGCCCGCGCCTTTCGCACGCATAATAAAAGAACGTCGGGATTGTCCCGTCAAACAAGAAACGTTCCTTCAAAAAGGTTGTCATTATGCGAAACGTCCTGCTCGCGTCTATTCTTTGCGCGTTCGTCGCAACGTCGACGTCGCCAAGTCTCTCCGTCGAGAACAAAAATTCCTTCGGCGGAATTTATCCAACTCTTGCGCAGTTTAACGACGAAAGCGAGTGCGGAACCGGCGCGGTCGTTCCTTGGGCGGATCGACTCTGGACGGTAAGTTACGGACCGCACTTGCCCAACGGGTCTTCCGACAAACTCTATGAAATCGACTCCGAATTAAATCGCGTCGTTCGACCCGAAAGCGTCGGCGGAACAAACGCAAATCGTATGATCCACCGCGAATCGAACCAGCTTTTCATTGGAAATCACGCGATCGACGCGCAACGCAACGTGCGAACGATTCCGCATAAAGAGATGTTCGGACGCCAAACCGCCGTCGCGCGGCATTTGCTCGATCCTGAAAACAAAGTCTATTTTCTGACGATGGAAGAAGGCTTATACGAAGTCGACGTTCGTACGCTTCAAGTTCGCGAACTATGCAAAGACGGCAATTTACCCCGTAAAGAGGGCGAAGACGTCTTGCCCGGCTATCACGGCAAGGGCGGCTATACGTCGCAAGGGCGCGTCGTCTACGCGAATAACGGCGAGCAGTCGCCGCAAGCGCAAAAAGACCCGACGACGGAGTCGGGCTGTCTCGCGCAATGGCGCGGCGAAGAAAAAGGCTGGGAAATCGTGCGACGGAACCAATTTACCGAAGTCACGACGCAAGGAGGAATTTACGGCGCCGAATCGGAAAACGACGTTCTATGGTCGCTCGGGTGGGATAATCGTTCCGTGATACTCGCCGTTCTCGAAAAGGGCGAATGGAGTTTCTTCCGCTTGCCTAAAGCGTCGCATTGTTACGACGGCGCGCACGGGTGGAACACCGAATGGCCGCGTATTCGCGAGATCGACGATCCGCAAAAATTCCTTGCGACGATGCACGGGCAATTCTGGCGTTTTCCGCGCGACTTCAGCGCGTCGAACGCGCGCGGAATCCGTCCAAGATCGACGTATTTAAAGGTCGTCGGCGATTTCGCCTATTGGAACGGGCGCGTCGTCTTCGGTTGCGACGACTCCGCTAAAAGCGAGTTTCTGAACAAGACGCCTTTCAAAAACAAGATTCAAGGACCGGGGCGCTCGAATTCCAACCTGTGGTTTGTCGAGCCGGAAAAACTCGACGCGTTCGGACCGTCGCTCGGTCGCGGCGCTCTTTGGCTCCGCGACGCGGTCGAGGCGAACGTTCCTTCCGACCCCTATCTTTTCGCGGGCTACGATCGTCGCTTGGCTTTTCTTTCCTTCGACGGAACCGACGCGCCGCAAGAAGTCGAGTTTGTCTTTGAAACCGATTCGGACGGAGCCGGAAATTGGCAAGAATTGCGCCGCGTTCGCATTTCGAAAGACGAGGGCTTCGCTTGGGTCAAATTTCCCAAGGACGCGCAAGGAGAATGGATTCGCGCGCGCGTCGACGCGCCTTTGAAGAGCGCGACTTGTTTCTTCCAATATCAAAACGAAGACAAACGTGTCGAAGCGTCTCCAATTTTCGCCGGTCTAGCCGCTCCTTCCGACTCCGCGCGGTTTTTAGGCGCGCGAATGTGGGTTCGCGCCGACAATGATCGTCTCGCCGTCGTTTCGGAAATCGTCGAAAAAGGCGTCGTCAAAGAAGAAAGATACTACGAACTGACGGAAGAAGGACGTCTGGAACGCGTTCCTTGCAGATTCGAAGGGGGCGAACAAGGGACGATTTCGCGCGTCAAAGGATTCGTACCCGCGACGGAACCAGACCCGGAAACGTTGAAAATCGACGAGTTAAGCGTTCTGCTTCATTACGCGGGACGCGCGTTCAGATTGCCGATCGGTTCCGAAGACGCCGCGCGCGTTCGAGCGCCGCTCGTTTGCAGACTCGATCGCGAAGTATGCACCGAGCGCGATTTGTTCCACTGCGCGGGAACCTTTTACGAATTGCCCGCCGAAAACGCGGGCGGCGCGCCTAAGATTCGTCCGATAGCGACCGACGGTCGTTTGATCGCCGACTACGCGTCTTATCGAGGCATGCTCGTCCTTTCGGGCGTCAAATCGGAACCGTCGCCGAACGAAACGCGCGTCGTTCGTTCGGAAGACGGTCTTTGCGCGCTTTGGCTTGGCGCGGTCGACGATCTGTGGGCGTTTGGCAAGCCGATCGGTCGAGGTTCCGTCTGGAAAGAAACGCAAGTCAAAGCGCGCGTTCCTTCCGATCCTATGCTGACGACCGGCTTTGACAAAAAAACGCTCGAACTCGCGAACGATTCGGACTTCGAAGTCGAAATAACGCTAGAGGCGGACGCGACTTGCAACGACGATTGGCGAGAATATAAGCGCGTCAAACTGCCCGCGAAAGGAGACGTCGCGATCGAACTGTCCGAATCGTTCAACGCGTATTGGGCGCGCGTCGTCGCCGACAAAGACGCGACGCTCTCGGCGACGTTCGTTTTTCGTTGAAAAAATTCGTTGAAAAACGTCCTACTGTTGGGCTTCCCAAAGCCTAAAGACCAACAAAGCCCAAAGTCGAGGCGCGTGATCGAATCGTCGTTCCTCGTGTTCCTTAATCAACCGTTCGACGTAATCTTGATTGAAATAGTCGTAACGTCGATTAGAAGGGTCTAGCAACGCGTCCCTGAGCGTTTTATTGAGCGGACCTCGGAACCACGAATCGAGCGGAACGCCGAACCCGGTCTTGGGGCGCGCGTCGATTTCTTCGGGCAAAAGATCGGCGCAAGCCTCGCGTAAAATATGCTTGCCGCGCTTGCCCGACAATTTGTATTCAAGCGGAGTCTGCAACGCGAGTTCGACGACGTTCGGATCAAGCAAGGGCGCGCGGACTTCAAGCGAACTGCGCATCGACGCGACGTCGACTTTCGTCATAACGTCGCAAGGCAAATAGGTCAAGAGGTCGGTAAACGAAATAGCGGACGTCAAATCGCGACGCCTGAATTTTTTCCACGCGTCTTGCAAGAAATCGACCGCGTCGAGTTGTTCGGCGCTTGGTCGTTCGCCCGGCGCGCCGAGGAACGCGTCGAGTCCGTCCTTTTCGACCGACGCGTTATAATCGCTCCAGTATTCGTCGTTTAGCAATTCGTCGACGCGAGATCGGTTAAAATAGGCGATCCACTGCAAATATTGCTCGATCGCGTCCATGCCGATCGTTTCCAAAAAACGACGCGCGCGACGCAAAGGGGAACGCTGATTCACCGAATTAGGAATCATAGCGCGAAAGGGACCGGCGAGCGCGCGACGTAAAAATCGAGGCAAGCGTTCGACGTATTGCGACAATTTGACCGCTTTGTAACGATCGTACCCGCAAAACGTTTCGTCGCCCCCGTCCCCGCCTAGCGCGACGGTTACTTCGCGACGCGTCGTCTCGCACAAATACCAAGTCGGTATGGCGGAACTATCGGCGAACGGCTCGTCGTATTGCGCGACAAGCTCGGGTAAAACGCCTTTTGCATCCGGCTCGACGAAAAATTCCGTATGTTCCGTGCCAAATCGTTCGGCGGTGCTTTTCGCAAAAGGCGTTTCGTCGTATTCTTTTTGAGCGAACCCGATGGAAAAAGTACGAACTTTACTCGTCGAAAATTGACGCATAAGTCCGACGATGATCGTCGAGTCGATTCCGCCCGAAAGAAACGCGCCGAACGGAACGTCGCAACGCATGCGAATCCGCACGGCGTCTTCTAAACGACGGCGTAATTCGCGCTTCGTCTCGTCAAAAGAGCGATTCGTAAAATCAAGCTCGCGTCCTTCCCCGGCAAATCGCGCGGCGCCCAGCGCGCCCGAAGCGACAAGCTCGTCGACGTCGCGCGGCAAGCGCTTGGCGTTCGAATCGAAATTCGCGACGTCTTCCGCCTTCCAATATCGCTCGATTCGGGGCTCTTCGCCCGGCGTCCACGTCAAATAAGACGCGGGCGGAAGTTTTGACGCGCCTTTATAGATCGCGCGCGGATAGGGAACGTACTGATACGTCAAATAGAGCCGTAAAGCCGTTAAATCGATTTCGCGCGGAACGTCGGGAAAAAGTTTGAGCGCTTTTAATTCGCTCGCAAAGAGAACGCGGTCGGATTCGGTTCGATAGACGAGCGGCTTCTTCCCGATTCTATCTCGCGCAAGAAGGAGCCGACTTTCTCGCGCGTCCCAAATCGCGAAAGCAAACATTCCGTTTAATTTCGGCAAACATTCGACGCCGTATTCTTCATAGGCGCGCAAAAGAACTTCGACGTCCGTTTCGGTGCGAAAGACCCGCCCGCGATCTTGCAATTCGCGCCGAATTTCAACGTAGTTGTAAATTTCGCCGTTGAACGTGAGAATAATCGATCGATCGTCGTTGACAAAGGGCTGACGTCCCGCGCTCGAAAGATCGACGATCGAAAGACGCCGATGTCCAAACGCGACGCCGCGCTCTTCGACGGACGCGCCTTGATTCATAGGAACGACGAGCGTTCCCCGATCGTCGGGACCGCGACGCGTCAAAGCGTCCGTCGCGCGATCCAACGTTTCTTGTTCGACGCGTTTACGCGCCGAGGTCCAAAGAGCGCCGCAAATTCCGCACACGTTTGACTCCTTCTCAAAATAATTTCTCTATGCGACGCGCGAAATCGATTCTCAATTATTTCACGCGCGACTTTATGCAAGAAAGATAACGCAAATTTCAAAAAATAGAAGCGAGGCGTTGAAACAATATGAAGCGCCGTCCTTTCTTTTTCCGATCGTTCCAGAAAAAGTCCGCGCCAAGGTCTCGAAGTCTCTTTGAAAAATTACAAGCGAACCGCAAATTTCTACAAAAGACGTCGCAACGTCGAAAATTCACTTGAAATTACAACGCGTTCTCGTTATGATGACTTCAGTTAGCGCCGCCGCGCGTTTTTTTCGTTCCACCTCGTTTTCTCCAAAGGAGCAGACGTTATGAATCGTTCAGTCCGCCTTTGCTTGAGCGTCCTAATCGCGTCGTTGATTTGCGCGTTCGTTGTTCCGCGCGTCGTTTGGAGCGACGAGCCGACGGAAACGGAACAAAAGTCCGAACGAACGCTTGAGCCGACGTTAAACGCCGAAACGAAAGTATCCGGGCGCGTCTGCGTTCGTCTGCGTCGTCCCGACGCTTCTATGCCGCTAAGTTCCGATTTTTCCGTTGCGAAAGACCAAGTCGAGGTTCAAGCCGACGCAAGCGAAACGTCTTCGACCGCGCAAGACTCGGGCTATCCTTACGTCGGACGCGAAATTGCCGACTATCGCGAGCTCGGGGGCGTCGGGCGCTATTTGTTCGAAGACGAGTTCGGCGAGTTGCGTTCCTTCGACGCCGACGACGTGCTTTCGATCGAGCCCGCCCCGGAAGTCGCGCTTGGCGACGTAAGAAAGGCGATCGCACAAAAACTGCTCGAAGAATTTGGAGACGAATTCAACGTTAAGTCGACGGAACGCTATCTTTTCGTTTACGACACGTCGGAAGGATACGTCGACTGGTGCGCGCGACTCTTTGAAAGTTTAGAGGACGGGTTTCGACGTTTCGCCGCGAAAAACGAGCTGAATCTTAAAGAGCGAGTCGAGCCGATGATCGTCGTCGTCTTCGCGACGAAAAACGAGTTCGTTCATTACGCGTCGCAAGAGACGGCGGGCGCCGACAAAATCGCGGCTTATTACAATATGCAGACGAATCGCGTCGCGCTCTACGACCTCTCCGAAACGGAAGGAACGCGTTACGCTTCGTCCAAACGACGGCGCGAGTCGCTCGAAACGCGCGAATTCCTGTCTCGTCCGAACGCCGCGTTCAACGTCGCGACGATCGTTCACGAGGCGACGCATCAAATCGCGTTCAATCGGGGTCTGTTTCTCCGTTTCGGACCCGTCGCGCTCTGGTCGGTCGAAGGTCTGTCGTTGCTCTTCGAGACGCCGAACGGCAAAGCGTCGCAAGGCGGCTGGGGCTATCGTTCTTCGTTTCCGACGAACGAACGCCAACTCGCGCTTTTCAAGAATTTCGCCAAGACGACGCAACAACGAGACCCGATTCGCGATTTAATTCGTCAAGACTCGTTTATGAAGGACGTTCAAGGCTCTTACTCGACTTCGTGGGCGCTGTTCTATTACTTGTATAAAAAACAGCCGAAAGAACTGGCGAAATATCTGAACGAACTTGCGTCGAAGCCGCCTTGCGTCGTCTACACGCCCGAGGAACGAATCGCCGATTTCGAAAAATATTTCGGAGACGACTGGGACAAACTGACCCAAAGTTTACTGCGGTTCGTTCGAAGACTGTAGGCGCGTTCGACTCCCAAAATGGGGCGTTAAGAATTACGCGTTTGCAAAGGCGCGCCGACCTCTAAAGCGCGCTCTTCGTCTCGTTCGGGGGCGTCAAGCGTTCGAAAAGCTCCGCGACAAGCACGTCTTGTTCAGGCGCGATCGTCTTCATATCGAGCAACAGCGCGTCTTTATTCCAGCGCGCGAGAAGCCGGGGATTCTCCGCTTCAAGTCTTGCGGCGAGTTCGGCCGGCGCGAATCCTCGAGGTCGAAGTTCGACAAGACGCGTCGGGGACGTTCCAAAGGAAGCGCCGACGCACAACGTCGACCGACCTTCGATCGAACGAGCGTATTGCACGCAGGGAGACGTCTCGAGCAGCGCGGCTAGACGCGTCGCGCGGTTCTCAAGATTGGCGCGCGAAGTCGCAAGCTGGCGCAAGACGGGAATCGATTCGACGGCGGAAGCGCGCGATTCGTAGAGCGTCAGCGTCTTGGCGAACGCGGCGGTCGCAATTCGATCCAACCCGGCAATTTTTGCGGTCGGCGTCTTGGCGATCGCGCTCAAGCGCGCGCGCGAACCGAAAAGAACGCCGCAACGAGGTCCGCCGATTAGTTGCGCGCCGTCGCATAGAACGAGATCAAAACCCGTTTTCAATCGATCCGCGACCGTCGGGGTCTTCGCGTCGAAAAACTCGTTTATGTCGAGCAACGGAATAAATTCGAATTCGCCGAGTATTTCAAAATTACGTCCTGCGGCGCCCTTTAACGTCGCGATTTCCGACGACGACGGTCGAGGACCGTCGGGCGACCAACGTCCGAAGGAACGCCAGACGAGCCCGGCGCGATCGTCGCACGCGGCGTCGTAATCTTCGAGCGCGACCGCGTTGCAGGCGCCGATCTCGCGACGTTCCAACGTCGGAAAGACGTCGAAGGCGTCCTCGAGACGTCGACCGTCTTCCGCTTCGTACAAATCGCGCCGCGCGACGACCAGCTTGCGTCCTCGAGCGACAAGTTCCTGTAAAACGGCGACGCGCGCCGCCTCGCAATTCGTGAAGACGAGCGCGCTTTCGGCGCCGCCCAGACGCGCCAAGCGCGTTCGCAAGTCTTTCTCGCGCAAAGCGTCTTGACGCTTCGAATATTCCGTCTGAGGCTCCGAAAGAACCCAAGCGGCCTCTTGAACGGCGCAATCCGCCAGACGTTCCAAGTCGTTGGGAAAGAGCCGTCCGCGCGCGTCGACGACCAGCGGCTCCGTTATTTCGACGAGAGAAGAGAGGCGCGCGACGATTTTTTCGATTAGCTCGTTGACGTTCGGTCGTCGTTGTTCGTTCGCCGCCAACCATAATTCGCGCGCGACGTCGTCAAAGACGCCCTTGGTCGCGCCGAAGACGGTCGCGGGGTGAAGCCTCAACGCGAGCGGCTTGATTCGCGGCGAAGACAATATTTCCGATAAAAACGCAAAGGAAAACGGCGACGATTTAGCCATAACAAGTCTCCTTTCATTGCAAAACGCGAAGAACGTCGCGCTTTATTTAAACCGAAACGCGCAAAAAAACAAGAGGGCGCGAAAGACTCGCGGCGCTTTGAAATCTTCGCTAAGTTTTACCAGTTTCCTGTTGTCAATTCTTTCGAGAAGCGTAAGATTAGAGGACGATTAGAGCGACTTTACGTCCTTTGCGCGGCGCGAATTTGCCCTAATCGCGTTAAGAAAAACGCGCGTTGAATTAACAAATTAGGAAAACGTAATAATGAACGAATCAAATTTCACGCCGACGTTGGCGCTGACGATGGGCGATCCGGCGGGCGTCGGACCGGAAATAATCGCGGGCGCGTGGTCGAGTCTCTTTAAGCGATCCGGCGCCTTTCCTTTGCCGCCTTCGAAACCGATCGTCTTCGGCGATCCCGAAACGATGAAACGCGCGACTAAGATTCGCGGAGTCGACGCGCAAATCAAAGAAATCGCGTCGATCGACGAAGCGCGCGAGCAATACGACGCCTTTGGCGCCGACGTTATGCCCGTCGTTCCCTGTTGCGCTTCCAACGTCGGAAACGTCAAATTAGGCGAAATATCGTCGGAAGGCGGAGACGCGGCGTTTCGTTCGTTAAATCGCGCGATCGACGCCGCGCTCGCGCGCCAAGTCGACGGAATCGTCACGGCGCCCCTGCATAAAGAGGCGCTCAATCTCGCAGGGCATAAATTCCCCGGTCATACGGAGATTCTCGCGTCTCGTTGCGGCGTCTCGAATTTCGGCATGGCGCTCTACCTCGGACCTTGCGCGGCGCTAGCTTCTCCGACGGGTCTAGGCGTCGTTCACGCAACGTTGCACGAATCGATGCGTCGCGCGCTCGACGACGCGACGTTCGAAAACGTTCGCGCAAAAATCGGACTAATTCGACGCTTTATGACGACTATTCTCGGACGCGAGCCGCGCGTCGGCGTCTGCGCGCTCAACTGCCACGCTGGAGACGGAGGTCTCTTTGGCGACGAAGAAATTCGCGTCATAGCGCCCGCCGTCGAAGACGCGCGACGAAACGGCGCGAACGTCGCCGGTCCTTATCCTTCCGACACGCTCTTTCTTGACGCGAAAAACGGACTTTACGACGGAATTGTCGCAATTTATCACGATCAGGGTCATATCGCGATCAAGGCGTTCGATATGTTCGCGGCCGTAAACGTCGCGCTCGGACTTCCGATTATTCGCACAAGCGTCGCGCACGGAACCGCCTTCAATATCGCGGGCAAAGGCGTCGCCAAAACGCAAAGTTTACTCGAAGCAGTCCGCGTCGCCGCAATTTTCGCCTCAAAACGCGAAACGCCTTGACGCGATTATAGACGCAAAGCCGTTCCTGCGCCCCTTGCGTCGCGCCCTTCGCATCGTACCGAACGGCGCGTCTTTTATTTTTTTGAGAGATTTGATAAAAATTCCGTTTTTTCTAGAAAAAATAAATATTTCGCGCGTCTAAGCCGATACAACCAGAGAGGGCGTTCTCTTTTACAAGAAACGCCGACTAGAAAGGTTCGACGCGCGAGTTCATTCTGAACTCGCGACGTTCGTAAAATCAAGGACAGCGACAATGACGGAATTTCGAGAAAACAAAGACGTTCGCAGACCGTTTTTATCGACGCCGACGCCGATCGCCTATTTTCCGGGTTCGACGATCGAAAAAGCGCGGCGCGCGACTTCGCGCTGTTTGCGTCGCGACGAAGGAGTCGCGTTGGTCGTCGGTTCGACGGGTTGCGGCAAGACGTTGCTTGCGCGCGTATTAGCGTCTGAATTTGAGGCGGACAGTCTTGTCGCGTTCATTTCTCCTCGTCGTCGCCTCGACGTAAAGTCGTTTTTTCAACAGTTCCTTTTTAGTCTTCGTCAAACGTTCTGCGGTTGCGACGAGACGGAATTGCGTCTGATGGCGCTCGACTATTTGGAAAGCGCTTCTCAAGAGCGTTGCGTTCTTTTGGTCGACGACGCACAATATCTTACGTTGCGCGTCTTTGACGAAATTCGCGGCTTAATCGATCAATGCGCCGCGTCGACGACTCGTCTTTCGTCGGCGCTTTTCGGACTGGGCGCGCTTGAAGAACGCCTCAATTTGCCTAGTTTCTTTCCTTTTCAGCAACGCGTCGTTTCGCGCTCGTACTTGGAAAACTTTACGCGCGCGGAAATTGCGAAATACGTTGAAAGCGAATTGAAACGCGCGGACGTCGACGCTCGTTTTTCAAAGGGAGCGATCGCGCAAATCGCGTCGTTAAGCGACGGTTCGCCTCGCGTCGTCAATCAGTTGTGCGATCGCGCGCTCTTCCTTGCGTTTGAGGACGGGGAAAATAACGGCGGGGAAAATAATTCCGCCAGACGTCGACGGTCAGGTCGCGTCGAAATCGACGAAAAAGACGTCGAACGCGCTTGGGCGCGGTTACAATCGTTGCCGGAAAGCGAAGAAAAAGAACTTGATTCGAACGATCTTGGCGCGGAAGAAAACGCTTCTAGTTCGATCGTCGAGTTCGGATTACTTGACGACGACGAATCGGACGAGTACAATAACGAAAGCGGCGCGTCGACGCAAGGAACGGTCGGCGAGGCGCTCACGAACGAACTCGATTCGAACACGGAAGAAACGACGAAAATTTCGAAGTCGGCGGAAATTCCAAACGACGCGTTAGTTCAAGAGCAAGAGAAAGAAGAGTCGGTCGACGAGCGCAACGAAGAATCGTTGGAAAGCGGCGCGGCGCCCGTCGTCGTTCCAAAGCCGTTCGATTGGGAAGCGGATCGTTACGGCTCGTTGGAAGAACCCGTAAAGAGCGAAGCGCCTGAAACAAACGCCTTGATTTCTACCGACGAGGTTCAAAAGGACGGCGCCGAACAGGACGTCGAAACGGAAAACGCCGAAGAAACAAGCGTCGAAAAAGCAAGCGTCGAAAAAGCAAGCGCCGAAAAAGCAAGCGCCGAAAGCGGCGAGTCCCAAACGAGTTCGCAAGCGGATCGTTCGAACAATATCGCGCAAGAAGCGCGTCGTATTCGCGCCAAAAAAGCGTTTTGGGGAGAAGGCGACTTAGACGACGTCTTGGACGGCGCGCAAGTCGCGTCGCAAGCCGAAAAGGAAGAATCGGAGGCGCCCGCGCCGGTCGTCGAAACGGAGGAAGAACGAGAAGAACAAGCCAAACAAGTCGAATCGGCGGAAGGAGTCGAAGGAGTCGAAGAAATCGCGCCGGAAGGGGAAATCGACTACGAATTAGACGCGCGTTTACGCGAGAAATTCGGGACGTCGTCGGATTTGGAACAGACGGACGAAGCGACAAAAGAAGAGTCGGTCGAGGCGGTTCTTCCGCCGGAAATCGATTTTGACGGCATACGATTTGAACCGCGCGGCGGCGCCGAATTTGTCGATCCTTCCGATTTTGATCGATCGGTCGTCAAACGCGCGCGCAAAACGTTGCGTCCTCGTTCTTATTTATCGGCGAAACTTCCCGCAAATTCGGTTTATACGCTTTCGGAGCCTTCCGAAGCGGAAGACGGGAAAACAGGAACGTTCGACGCGTCCTTGGAACTCTCGCCCGATGCGAGCGCGACGTTGACGACGCCGAAAGCGAAAACGCGCCGTCCGCTCGAAAAGGACGACGACGGCTCGCGAGAATTTCGCGATTTCAACGGGTTCGACGCCGAAGAGAGCGCGCGCTTAGCGTCCGACGATCGTTTTTTAGAATCGCAGTTCGCCTCGTTTCCAGAAGATTCCCCTTTGCGTTCTTGGAACGGTTCAAGCGATTCGAAAAAAGTCGACGACGCGGAAGCGAATTCGCTCGACGAACGAGCCTATCGCCAGATCGTCGCATCCTATTATCGTTCCGCAGCCGATTTTCCGTCGAGCGCGCAATATTTGAACGAACTGCAATTACTAGAAGAGGAGATTGCTGAAGAAGCTAATTTAATACGGCGCATCCGTAATATTCATCTGCGTCTTCGTTCCGTTCGTTCGTCCGGCTCTTACGATCTCGCCGGTAAAGACGCCGACTTGTCGGAACCGACGAGCGCGTTTGTCGCGAAGTGACGCCAAACGCGCGCACGATACGTAAATCGCGCCGATCTCGTTTGACTTCAAGCGTTGCGCTTGAGTCGGACGGATCGGCTTTTTTATTGGAGAACCCTAATTCCCCTTTCCCCCTATGGAGCATTCGTAATGCAAGCAGTAACGGCGGCTTTTATCCTAGCGCTCGGCGCTTGGGTCGTGCAATTTAACGAAGAAGCGCAAACGTTGACGTTCCAACACGCGACGGGCGCGCAAATCTCGGGCAAACTTGCGTTCGAAGTCGAGGGCGCCCCTTGGCGCGTCGGGCTTCCTCGCGACGCCGTAAAGAATCGTCTTATTCTTATCGACCCGAATAACGAAGCGCAAGGCTATTTGGCGTTCAACGTCCAAGGCGACCGACTCGAAGCGCTCGTCTATCATCGCACGCGCCAATTCTACAACGGAGTCTTGACGTTCGAAGGGGACGTCTTGTTCCGCGACGACTCGTTCCCCTGTCGCACGCGTCCAAACGCAAACGAACGCGTTCTGTCGTTGGCGTCGGGCGTCGCCGACTCCGCGTCTTTCGATTCGCTCTTTGCGCGTGAAGAAGACCTTGCGTTGCGTTTTAACGCCGCAAATTTCCAGTTGACGACCAAAAAGAACGTTGAAGCGCCCAAAACAGAGTCGATTCTTTCCGGCGCTCAATACGGTTTCCGCGCTTCGGGCGCGATTCAAGAGGCGTCCGAAGCGGTCTTTACCGTTGAAATCGACCAGAATTATTTCCAAAAACGCTGGGTTCCGTACTACGCGCCGATCGATCGCAAGCGCTGTCCGCACGCTCCGTCCGGCTGGCTCTCTTGGAACACTTATTTCGACAAAGCGACGGCGGAAGACAATCTTGCCGAAGCGCGAGTCGGCAAGGAATTTTTGCAGCCGTTCGGTTGCGAAGTTTGGGAAATCGAGAGTTGGCAAGGCAATTCGGATCAGTTGCCCGTCTCGAATTTCTATAATCTCGGCTTGGAAACCAACGAAAAACAATTCCCCAAGGGAATGAAACAACTTGCGGACGACATTCGCGCGCTTGGATTTACGCCGGGCATTTGGACGGCGCCTTTCGGGACGGGCTCGGAAGAATTCTACAAAGCGCATAAAGACTGGTTCTTACACGACAAAAACGGGAATCCGTTGCATACGTGGAACGGCGTCTACACGATCGACCCGTCGAACGACGAAGTCGTCGACTGGTTGCGCCATATTCACGACGTCGCCTCCCACGAATGGGGATACGAATTCTTCAAAATCGACGGCATGTCCGGCTCCGGCTCAGGCTATTGCGCGCATTTCTTCGAACGTCCCGACGTTCGCGCTTGTTTTAAGAATCCCGACGTCGAAGCGCCCTTTGAGCGTTGCGTGCGCGCGATGCGCGAAGGAATCGGCGAAGACCACGTTTTCCTCGCTTGTCAAGGGCACTTTACGGGCGCGGAGGCGAAATACGCCGACTCGGCTCGGACGGGCGCGGATATTGTGCATCCGAATCAGCCGGTCAAATGGGCGAACGTAATGCAACAAGCGGGTCGAACGCTCAATCAAGTCTTCGTCAACAACATAGTTTTCTATTCCGATCCGGACTCATTGCTCGTCGGCGACGCGCTTTCGATCGAAGAAGCGCGCGTCACGACGACGATCGTTTCTTTGCCGGGTCAAGAAACTTTCTTCGGCGACAAATTGGCGGAGTTGCCCCCCGAAAGAATGAAGCTACTCCAGCAGGTCTTGCCCGTCTGCGACGTAAGACCGGGCGCGCTCTATCCGTATTTCTCCTACTTGCCCGTCTGGGACTTGAAAATCGGTCGTTCTTTCGGAAATTGGGACGTCGTGGCGCTCTTCAACTGGACGGACGACGAAGCGACGCTCGGCTTCGCGCTCGACGAACTAGGACTTGACGCGAGCGAATACGTCGCCTATGAATTCTGGACCAACGCGTTCCTTGGCGCGTCTAACGAACGTTTTGAAACAAACGTTCCCGCGCGCGCCGTTCGTTTGCTCGCGCTCCATAAAAAGCAAGACGTTCCGCAGTTCTTAACGAACGATCGACATATTACGCAAGGGGGCGTCGATTTGCTCGACGCGCAATGGAACGGCGATTCGAAGGAACTGACCGTCAAATTGGCGCTAGTCGCAAAGAACAAGACGACCGCGCGCTTCCTAGTTCCCGAAGGCTTCGCGTTCCAAGGCGTTCAAGCGAACAACGCGCGCGTCTTACTTCAAACGCAATCTGAATCGGACGGAATTCTAGCCCTAAGCGCGACGCCCGAAGAATCGGGAGAATATGCGATTACGTTACGTTTTGAATAACAGTTTTTAATATTAAGTCGTCGTTTTATAAGCGTTTAACGCGTAAAACGTCGGCTTTCGTTCTTATCGCAAGCGTCGCAACTTGGTCTTCAACCAAGCGCGTCGACGTTCGAATTATTAAAGGAAACATATCGATGCAAACAACCCGACGTAAATTTATGGCAGGTCTCGGTCTAGGACTTGGCGCCGCCGCGTTTTTACCTAGTCTTCGCGCGTCCGAAGGCGTGAAAACGCCCGTTTTACCCGTCTATAAACCGGGCGAGTACAAAAAAATCAACGCGACGGATCGGGAATTTCATTTGTCGGTTACGACGGGCGAACTTATGTCGGAAGGACTGGTCGAACATAATCATCCGATGGGGAGCGATCCTCGCGCCGTCAAACTTGACGCGCAAACGATGATCGAACTTTGGAAAGAAGCGGGCGTAACCGATATTTGGCTCGATCCGTACAATTCCGGAGTGTTTCGCGACGTCGAGGAATTCGACAAAGCGGTTCGTCGTTCGCTTGAATTTGGTATGAAGACGCACTTTATCACGGTTCCGTTCGGGCACCCCGGTCTCGATCCTGCGCCGGACGTCAAAGCGCGCTGGAAGAAGAGCGAACGTTTCACCGGGCGCGTCGACTACGGGATCGCGTGCCACGAGCCGACGGCGCAAGACTGCGTCGCGTCGATTCGCAAGATCGCCGATCATTACGGACAGTGCGACGTCTTTCTTGACGACGACTACCGTTGGGGACTCGCGCCCGGCGACATTGGCGGTTGCGTTTGCGCGGAATGCAAAGCGGACTTTATGCAAAAGACGGGCTTGAGCGACGCGCGGTGGAACGCGTTGCTCGACGATTTGCGCGCGACGCGAGACACGAAAGACGTCAGACTCTACGTCGATTATTTCTGCGATATTCTGACGCGAACGTTTAAGGAGTCTGAAGCGATCGCGCCCGAGGTCGACTTGGGCGTTATGGTTATGGGCATGGGCTCCGAAAATTCCGCCGTTCGTCTCGACGATTATCGCGGCAAACTGTTCCGCGTCGGGGAATGGATGTTTACCGACGCGCAATACGAATCGACGAAAAACAAAACGATCGAACTGTATAGCGTTCTGTTCCACCGTCGCTTTACCGACCCGGGACGAACTTTCAGCGAAACGACGATTATTCAAGAACTCTCTGCGGAAAATTACGTTTCGAAACTCTCGACGTCGACTCTGGCGGACGCGCGCAACACAATGTTTATGTGCCCGATTCCCGCGAGTTACTGGAGTCTTATCGCGCCTCGTATGAAACGCGAACGAGAATTTCATCGTAAGATTATCGGTTGCAAAGCGCGCGGTCCCTTCAAACATTTCTGGGGTCTTGCCGACCGATATATCGGCGGTTATAACGCCTATTCGCTCTTCCTAGCGTGCGGCGTTCCGTTCGAAGTTTGCGACGAAATCCCAGCGGACGGCTACGCGTTCCTTGGCGACGCAAGCGCGCGCGAAATGGAGCGCGGCGAATTGGAGTCAAAGGGCGCCAAATGCGTCGCGAGGCTCGATTCCGCCTCCGGACGATTCGACAAAATACCCGAAACGTTCGAAGACTTGTTCGAGTTTCGACGGGCTTTACTCGAGAAATTCCGCGCGGACGGCGTTCCTTACGTCGAAGAAGAAACGCCGGTCGTTCTTGGGTGGTATCCCGACGCGCGCGCCGCGTATCTATGGAACGTCGACAAGACGGACAAAGTCGTTACGTTGCGCAAGGGCGACTGGAAAATCGCCGTCGAATTGAAATCGCTAGATTCCGCGCTGATCGAACTTCCGTAGCGTGAAAACGACGGTTTACGGAGAATTTGTTTTAAACGATCGTCGAAATTGGAATTCGAATTTTAACGCTTGCGTCCGCTTGAATCCTCCTTTTGCGACGATCAAATATTTTTAATTTCGCGCGAACGCTTGCAAATTATGCAAAATCGATGCGACAACGGCGTAATTCTCAAGGCTTGCAGAAAGTAGCTTCAATGAAAAACCAAGACGCGCGCCGACGCAAAGTCGCCGAATCTTTTTCCCGCGACTGGAAAGACAAAGGCTCCGAACGAGGTCAAACGCAGTCGTTTTGGTCCGCGCTACTGCGCGACGTCTACGGCGTTCCGAAACCGGAGCGTATTCTGCAATTTGAAAAAGACGTCCAACTCGACCAGACGGGCTACGTCGACGCCTATATTTCCGAGTCGCACGTTCTAATCGAACAAAAAGGCTTCAAAGTCGACCTAAACAAGGGCTACAAACAGTCGGACGGTTCGATTCTCACGCCTTACAAACAGGCGAAACGATACGCCGACGAGTTGCCCTATTCGGAAAAACCGCGCTGGATCGTCGTTTGTAATTTCCAAGAATTCCATATTTACGATATGGACGTTCCGAAGCCGACGCCCGAAATCGTCCTTCTGGAAAATCTCAAAGACGAATACGAAAAGCTCGATTTTC
>JAZRWW010000046.1:0-1225 GCA_045599865.1 Thermoguttaceae bacterium | reverse complement strand
AGGCGCAAGTTACAAAGGCAAAAAAGCGGGCGCGTTCGGCGACATAGCGATCTTTTCATTCAACGGAAATAAAATCGTAACGACAAGCGGCGGCGGAATGCTAATGACCGACGACGAAAACGTCGCCAAAAAAATCCGCTTTTGGTCTACCCAATCGCGCGAAGCGACGATCGACAATCATTACGAACACAAAGAGCTTGGCTACAACTATCGTATGAGCAATCTTTGCGCGGCGGTAGGACGAGGGCAACTCCAATGGCTGCACGAACGCGGCGAAAAACACCGCAAAAACTTCCAGTTCTATAAAGAACGCTTGTCCGTCTTGCCCGGCGTCGAGTTCCCAACCGAGCCCGAAGGGTTTTATTCGACGCATTGGCTCACGTGTTTTATGATCGACCCGAAGGTCTCGAAATTTACGCGCGAAGACGTTCAAAAAGCCTTAAAAGACGAAAATATTGAGTCGCGACCGATTTGGAAGCCGATGTCGTTGCAACCCGTCTTCGAGCAATTCCGCTCAAGAACATCCGGCTTTGCTAAAAAACTCTTTGAAGACGGAATTTGCGTGCCTAGCGGATCAAATTTGACGGAAGAAACGCTTGAGCGTGTCGTTAGAATAATTCGAAGCCTTGTTTAACGTTACAGTTATCGAACGAGCCGATGATGACGACGGAAGAATTAAGCGACAGACTGTTAATAATTGGAGCCGGCGGGCACGGGAGGGTCGTTCACGACGTTGCAAAACAAACGACAAACTACCAAGGAATTGCGTTTCTTGACGACGCGTTCGACGGTTCTTTAGACGGCGGAATAATCGACAAGGCGTCAAATTTTTCGCAGTACTTAAGTTCAAGCGATTTTTTTGTCGCGATCGGCGCCGGAGAAATTAGAGAAAGATACGTTATTCAGTTGCTAAAAGCAAAAGCGAATATCGTTTCTCTACGTCATCCTAATTCGGTTGTTTCAGAAAGCGCAGAGATCGGACGTGGAGTCGTCGTAATGCCGGGCGTCGTCGTCAACTGCAACGCCAAAATCGGAGACGGAGTTATTCTCAACACCTGTTCAAGCGTGGATCACGACTGCGTCGTCGGCGCGTGTTCCCATATCGCCGTAGGTTCGCGTTTGTGCGGAACGGTTCGCGTTGGAACAAGATGTTTTATCGGCGCTAATTCCACCGTCGTCAACAACGTTTCGATTTGCGACGGTTGCGTCGTCGGCGCGGGCGCCG
>JAZRWW010000045.1:0-15666 GCA_045599865.1 Thermoguttaceae bacterium | reverse complement strand
GGTCTTGAATTTGCCCGACTTATTTGCGACGCCCGACGCGGCGCTTGACAAACGCTGGATATTCAAGTTGCCGTTCAAATTCGTAAGTCTTTTTACGCGTTCGAAAAAACAAATCGAAGCCGATCCTTGGCTAGAAGCGTTCCTCGCGTTGACAAAGGCGGCGGAACGAATCGTCGTTAAAAAAGACGCGACGTCGGAAGACTGGAAAAAAGCGTGGAACGACGCCTTCAAGACGCTGGCGGGCAAGATCGACCCCGACGACGACGAGGAACTTGAAATTTGCGGCGAATTTTTTATATTCGTCAGCAAAGTCGCAATGCGACAGGGCTGGGTTCCGCCGACGCGCGACGAAATTACGTATAAATTGGAAGAATTAGGAGGAGAAGGCAATATGACGCGCAAAATTGAAAGTTTCTACGACCTTGGGCGAACAAGCGGATTGGAAGAGGGCGAACAAAAACGTCTTCGCAGTATGTTAAGGAATTGCATCGTCCTTCGTTTTCCCCAAACGTCGCAAACGACGATCAATAATATTTTGTCGATTACCGACTCCAACGTTCTGGAATCGATTTTTAACGTCGCCTGCACGTCGGATTCGCTCGACAGTTTTCAAAGGGATATTCGAGGAATGGCGCCGGTAAACTGACTTGTAAGAAGCGCGTCTTTTGAACGCTTAACGTCTCGATAGACGCGCGCGTTTCCGCGAACGGTTGCAAACAATAAGCCCCAAGAGGCAATTTTAAAAAAATCCCTAGCATAAAGGCGCAACATAATGGAACGAAAAGAATACGAACTTTGGTTTTTGACGGGGGCGCAAACGCTCTACGGCGACGAGGCGCTTCGTCAAGTCGACGCTCATTCTCAAGTCGTCGTCGACGGCTTCAATCAAAGCGGCAAAACGCCCTGCAAGGTCGTTTATCGCGGGACGGTCAAATCGCTCGACGAAATCGCGTCGAAATTTCAAGAGGCGAATAATTCGGAAAAATGCGTCGGCGTAATTCTGTGGATGCACACGTTCTCGCCCGCCAAAATGTGGATTCGCGGTCTGCGACTCCTTCAAAAGCCGATTCTGCACCTCCATACTCAGTTTTGCCGCGAGATTCCTTGGGGCGAAATCGACATGGACTTTATGAATCTGAACCAGAGCGCGCACGGCGACCGCGAATTCGGGCATATTGCGACGCGCTTGAATATTCCGCGCAAAGTCGTCGTCGGATACTGGGAAGACGACGACGTTCAAGAGCGCGTCGCGACGTGGGCGCGCGCCTGCGCCGCTTGGGACGCGCTCAATAAAACGCGAATTATCCGCTTCGGCGATTCGATGAACGACGTCGCGGTCACCGACGGCGATCGCGTGGACGCGGAAACGAAGTTCGGGTTCTGCGTCGAATATTGCCCGGTAGGCGAACTTGCCGCCGCCGTCGCAAAAGTCGCGGAAAGCGAAGTCGACGACCTGATGAAAGAATACGAAACGCTTTACGAATTCGCGGAAGACTGCCGCGCGCAAGGCTTCCAACGCGGTCAAGTGCGCGAAGCGGCGCGAATTGAAATCGGCTTGCGCGAAGTTTTGAAGAAATGGAACGCGCAGGCGTTTACGACCAATTTTGACGATTTGTTCGGCTTGAACCAACTGCCCGGATTGGCGTCGCAACGTCTGATGGCGGAAGGTTACGGATTCGGGGCCGAAGGCGATTGGAAGACGGCGGCGCTCTTGCGCGCGATGAAAGTAGGCGCGGAAGGTTTGTCCGGCGGGACTTCCTTCTTGGAAGACTACGTTTATCATTTCAAGGGCAAGGGCGCGATTCTTCAAGCGCATATGCTCGAAGTCTGCCCGACGATCGCCAAGTCGAAGCCGCGAATCGAAGTTCGCCCGTTGGGAATCGGAGGAAAAGCCGATCCCGCGCGACTGGTCTTTACCGCGAGCGAGGGCGCGGGCGTCGCAGCTACGATCGTCGACTTGGGCGATCGGTTCCGAATGATCGTGAACGAAGTCGACTGCGTCGCGCCGGAAGCCGATTTGCCGAAGTTGCCCGTCGCGCGCGCTTTCTGGACGCCTCGTCCCGACTTAAAAACCGCCGCGCGCGCGTGGATTCTCGCGGGCGGAACGCATCACACTTCCTTCTCCGCCGCGTTGACTCGCGAATTTATGGAAGATTTTGCCGAAATCGCGCAAATTGAGGCGGTCTTTATCGACGCCAAGACGACGATTCCCGAATTTAAAAAGGAATTACGCTGGAACGAAGCGTATTATCGCAACAAGTAAAAATTCGAGGTCTAGTCGCGCCGAGCGCTCCGCGTTTGGAGTGTTCGGCGTTTTTTTCGCCGATTTTTTCATAATAATCTTGAGAAATAATTTCCGACGTTCAATCTTTCTAAAACGAAACGTCTTCGTTCGCTTGTCGTCTTTCGAAAACAGACTTTGTTAAAATTTAATGAATTTGACAAGTTTTCTATATTTTAGTAAACTACCCTTCGATTAACTCGACGCCAGTAACTTCACTTGTTGAAACATAGGGGATAATCGAGACCGCGGAGTCGTTGAATGTCGATCGTAACGTCAAAAAAATGGGATAAGCCGTCGTTTTACGAACGGTTTTCGCAAAGCGTTTCCGGGATAGGACGAACGCTTGCGCATTCCGTCGCCTTAGCGGGTAATTTGGCGGTTTTTGCGTTCTCGACGATTTTTTGGTTGATCGCCAAAGGTCCTAAACGAGAAACGTTGACGTATAACTTTTATACGATCGGCGTGTTGAGCATGCCGGTAATTATGCTGACGGGCACGTTTATCGGAATGGTTCTCGCGGTTCAAACGTTTCCGCAATTCAAATTAGTCGGCTTGGAATCGAGGTTAGGAGCCGCGATCAACCTGTCGCTTGTGAAGGAACTCGGGCCCGTGCTTGCCGCGACGATGCTCGCCGGGCGAGTCGGAAGTTCGATCGCGGCGGAACTTGGCACGATGCGCGTTACGGAACAAATCGACGCGTTGTCAAGCATGGGCGTGAATCCGATTCATTATTTGGTCGTTCCGCGTTTCCTCGCCTGTCTCGTTTTGATACCGGGTTTGACGCTTTTTGCCGACGTGATGGGCGTCGTTGGAGGCGCGTTTTTTAGCATTCAGTTGCTTGGCGTCGACTGGAGTTACTACTGGGAATTTTCGCGTCATACCGTCAAGATGTTCGATATTTTCGCCGGTATGTTCAAGACGGTTTTTTTCGGCGCGGCGATCGCGTTGATTTGTTGTCATCAGGGCTTTAAATGCGGAGCGGGCGCGGAAGGCGTCGGAAAGGCGGCGACAAGCTCCTTTGTTATGTCCTTCGTTTCCATTTTGTTCATCGACCTGATATTGGACGTCTTTCTTGACGCGTTGCGTACGACGCCCTTTTTGTACGCGTTGATGAATTCAATAGGGCTCGGCTGATTAGGATGAACGACGACGGAAAGAAACGAGCCGACGATTCGGCGCAAGAAGCAAAACGCGCGGAAATAGAAGGTTCCGTGTTTGTCGCGGAAGACGGGTCAAAAAAAATATTGCGCCGACGTCCTCCGTTGCTCGACGTCGACCACGTTAGCGTCGTCTTTGGGGAAAACGTCGTTTTACGCGATATTAACGTCAAGATTCGACGGAGCGAAACAGTCGCCGTCATTGGAGAAAGCGGTTGCGGCAAGACGGTTCTGCTCAAAAATATGATCGGATTGATCGCGCCGACTTCAGGAACCGTTCGCTTCAAAGGCAAAGACTTAAAACGCGCGTCCGACAAGGAACTTACGGAAATTCGTTCTCATTACGGGTTCGTTTTCCAAATGGCCGCGTTGTTCGACAGTATGACGATCGCCGAGAACGTCGCGTTTCCCTTGCGACAACATCGTCGTTTTATGAGACAGTCGGAAATTGTCGAGCGCGTCAATTTCTTACTCGAAGAAGTAGGGCTTAATCCGCGCGTCGTCGCCAACAAAACGCCCTCGGAAATTTCAGGCGGTATGAGAAAACGCGTAGGATTCGCGCGCGCTCTGGCTATGGAGCCCGAACTGATGTTGTACGACGAGCCTACGACAGGATTAGACCCGATTATGAGCGACGTCGTCAATCAGTTAATGATCAACGCGCGAGACAGAAGACAAGTCGCCGGAGTGCTGGTTACGCACGATATGAAATCGGCGATGAAAGTTGCGAATCGCTTGATTATGTTGTATCCCCAACCGAGATTGCGCGTCGACGAGCCGCAAGTGATTTTTGACGGAACGCCCGAAGAAATCCAACGTTCGACAGACAAGCGCGTGATCCAATTCATCAACGGCGAGGCCGGGGACAGAATACGAGAAACGCTTGCGTAGAAAAAAACACGCCTTTCTTTTTACGACGCCAAGTAGAAATTATTACGACGCCAAATAGAAAATTGCCGAAAACGCGCGCGGAAGCGAAATTGAGTTTTAGGGAGAGCGGAACGAATGGCTAGCCGAAAAATGGAATTTTTCATCGGAATGATGGTGATCGGAATCGTCGCCGGCGTGTTCGTGATGTCGCTTCTCTTCGGTTCCAACGGAGGCGTGTTCATCGGAGGAAGCGCCGGTCGTCGTATGACGATCATTCTCGACAAAAGCAGCGGAATCAATCAAAACTCCCTCGTGTATAAAAAGGGTATTCAAGTCGGACGCGTTTATTCGGTCGAACTTGAAGACGGAATTGAAAATTCGCAAGTTCGTATTTTGTTCGAATTGGAGCCCGGATATAAAATCTATTCAAACGAATACGCAAAAGTCAATCGAACGCTTTTAGGCGAGGCGTCGATCGAATTTATGGACAATCCGTCCTACGACGTCAAAGTCGACGGCAATATTCGAGAACTTACTCCAGACGACGTAATTACGGGTAAAAATTCCAACGATTTGGTCAACACGGTCAGTAATATTGAAGGCGACTTGACGGAAACGCTGAAAAATCTAAATACTGCCGCGCAAGGCGTCTCCCTGTTTATGCAAAATCTCAACTCGATTCTTGGCGACGAACAAGAACTCGCGTTGAAAAAAGAGCGGATCAAGGGAATATTTGACGAAATAAACGCGACTTTCGGCGACGTTCAGACGCTTATTCAAAATCTCAACAGTATTGCCGGCGATAAAAACGTCGCCGCCAGTCTGCGTGAAACAGCGTTAAAAGCGCCCCAAATTATGGGAAGAGTCGAAAATTTGACGGCGCGCGCCGACAAATTTATGGTCAACGCGACGAGCGTCGCCGACGATATGCGAACGACTTTGGCGCGTGCGGGTCAGACGTTCGACTTAGTCGATAAAAATCTCGACAACGTAACCGTCTTCACAAATTCGCTCGCGGAAGACGGTCCTAAAATGATGCAAGCGTTAAACGCCAGTTCCGGCGATCTGAAGGTCGCGATCGGGGGCATACGCGGGGCGGTTGAAAATATTTCCGCGCTCGCGCAAAAATTGAACGAAAAAATCGACGATCCGAATTCGCCCGTCGGAATGTTGGCGGACGAAGAAGTCGGACGTTCGTTGCGAAACATCGTCCTAAATGCGGAAGAATTAAGCGAGAAACTATACCCGATTCTTGACGACGCGCGCGTCTTTTCGAATAAGATCGCGCACCGTCCCAGTTCGCTCCTTTGGGATCGAACGACGACGAAAGGCGCGCTCTTCAGCGGCAAATACGGAAGTCAAAACAAGACGCCGACCGGCGGACTAAGCTCGCCGCTTTTCCGTCTAACGCCTTCCGGGGCGCAAATTCGCTCGCGCAATTACTACGCGCCCAGCGCCGACGTCGCTTATATGGATCCGACGACGCGCGCCGCTTATGAAAACGCGCTGGCGCGACGTCAATACGACGCGATCACGCCCGAGATGGAACGTCGCGCCAAAAATCCCAACGCGGGCTGTTGGGCTTGGGAAAAGAGAGCAAGTCGCGCCAATCGCACTCTCGGCTGTTTCTGGGACAAACTGACTTCGAAACGCCGCGCCAAAACGCAAAACGAAACAAGATTAGTCGCTTATGGCGCTAATCCCGCCGTCGTCGCCAACGTCGGACAGCCCGTCTACGCGGGATACGTCGACGACGGATTCAACGCCGTTTACGCGGGATACGACCAAGTTTGCGGCGCGCAACCCGTCGCCTCGCCTTGCGGAGAACTTCCGACTTGCCAAACGCCGACGTGCGAAGCCCCTTCTTGCGAAGCCCCTTCTTGCGCGGCGCCGTCCTGCGAAGCGCCAAGTTGCAAATCGGAGTCTTGTCAAGCGGACTCTTGCGGCGCGCCAAGTTGCGACGGTCAAAACGCAAGTTCCGGCGGAGGCGAAGCCCTTGGCGCTTACGCGTCGGACGACGCGCCCCAAGCGTTGGGATTTGGCGGAGACGTCCAAGAAAAACCGGCTAAAATTCAAGAACTAACAAGTTCGACGGCAAACGTCGGGCAATTTGAAGACGACGGCGTTTCCTTTGAGTACGCGCCGCCGACGCCTTGAAAAACGTCGCGTAATCTTCCCGCCGATCAGAGGAACATTCGCGACGCGCGCGGTAAGCCGCGGTTGTGTTTGAGCAATAAAACGCCGGAGCAAACGCGAGCGCGAAAGTTTTTTTCTGAATCTAAAATCGGTCGTTTTTCGGGAAATCTACGTCGACCGCCGCATAATATGCGGCGGCTTACCGTGAACGCTTACAATATTAGAATCTAAAATCACGCTCGCCGTTCTCGATTTTCACGAGTCTTTCTGCGGCGATCGCTCTAATTTTATCGCTTGCGACGTTTTTAAGTTGTTCGGCGATCAATTTCTCGCCCTTTGCTTTCGTCTCCGGGGACGCGTAATCTTGGAGATACTCTTTAAGCGTCATTAGAGCGTTCGGCTGGCAACAATTCGCTATTTTGCCCGTCTTAACCAGAGACATAAACCGATCGCCCGTGCGCCCCTCGCGATAGCACGCCGTGCAGAAACTCGGAACGTAGCCTAGGTCGATAAGCCACCCGACGACCTGATCGAGCGTTCGCGTGTCGCTCACGTCAAATTGCGCCGAATTTTCCTCTTCTTTTTCCTCTTCGACGTATCCCCCGACGCTCGTGCGCGAACCGCCGCTAATTTGGGAAACGCCGACTTTCAAGACGCGCGCGCGCGCCTTCGGAGATTCGCGCGTCGAAATAATCAGCCCGATATAAGGAACGGCGACGCGCAAGACGGCGACGATCTTTTCGAAAATATCGTCGGAAATCGCGTTGGAAAAGGCGTCCGCTTCAATGTCGTCGGCGTTGCGAATTCGGGGAACGCTAATCGTATGAGAACCGACGCCCTTCGCCGCTTCAAGGTGTTCCGCGTGCATTAAGACGCCGACGAAATCGTAACGATAGAGATTCAAGCCGAACAAAACGCCGCAACCGACGTCGTCGATTCCGCCGTCCATCGCGCGATCCATCGCCTCGGTATGGTAGGCGTAATCGTGTTTCGGTCCCGTCGGGTGAAGTTTTTCGTAGGCTTCTTTGTTGTACGTCTCTTGGAACAGAATATAGGTTCCGATTCCCGCTTCCTTCAATTTGCGGTAATTTTCGACGGTCGTCGCGGCAATGTTGACGTTGACGCGACGAATCGCGCCGTTCTTATGCTTGACGCTATAGATCGTTTTAATGCTCTCCAAGACGTATTCGATCGGATTTTCGACGGGGTGTTCGCCCGTCTCGATCGCCAAGCGCTTGTGTCCCATGTCTTGCAACGCGATTACTTCGGCGCGAATCTCGTCTTGGGTCAGCTTCTTGCGTCGGATATGCTTGTTTTTCAGATGGTAAGGACAATAAACGCACCCGTTGACGCAGTAGTTCGAAAGGTACAGCGGCGCGAACATTACGATGCGATCGCCGTAAAAACGTCGTTTGATCTCGCGCGCCAAGGCGAAAATCTCTTCGTTTTTATTCGGCAAGTCGCAGTCGAGCAAGACGAGCGCCTCGCGGTGCGTCAGCCCCTTGCAAGCGCGCGCCTTTTCGATGATCGAATCGATCAGCGCCTCGTCGCTCTTATGTCGCGCGGCGTATTCCAACGTCGCCAAAATTTCTTCGTCGTTGATAAATTCTTCGGCTTTTGAAGATTTAGGATCGTACGGCACAATCTCGCCTCGGTAGACTTGTTCTCAAGAAGATTCTTTTCCTTTAAGTTCGAACGTCGATTTTTCGAACGAAACAAATCGGAAAAAAAACGCGTTATAGGTCGTCGGAATCAAATTCTTTCTTTGAATAGACGGTCTTGGCGCTCACGCCGGCAAGCGTTCCCAACTTGCCCGTCAGGGCGCTCACGACGTCGGTCGGCGCGTCGAGTACGACGACGATCACGCTCAATTCGCGTTTGCGATAAGGAATCCCCAAGCGCCCGATAACGTAACAAGAGTACTCTTGCAACAGACGATTAACTTCCTCGCGCAAGCCCTCTTTTTCAACGATAATCGAAACCGCCGCTATTCGAGTCGTCTTACCCATATGAAACGCCGCCGTTCTAAGAAAGAAGTCGAACGCGCGCAAGAAAAACGCCAAGACGAAAACAAGACCCAAGACGCAAACAAACCAAGCGCCCGTCATTCTTGCCGACGTCTTCGCGCCTAGCCGCTCGGCTCTCGAAAGAACCCAAGCGCCCTCGCGTTCAGTCCGACGACCAAATCGATTTAAGTCGGACGCGCGCCCTTTCAATAGCCGCGCGTCGCTCCGCTCGCCTTCTCCTCGGATCGACGCGATTTGCGCGCTCGTCCTCAAAGTCGGCGCGTTGATTCTAAATCGAAGATTCGATTTGTCAACAATGGCAACGCCAAAACGCTAAATAAAGCAAATTTTAGAGCGTCAAACGCTATGCTTGTTCGCGTATAATAGCGACGCGCAACCCGCAATTATCGCCGCGATAAGTCGCCAAAAAGTTAAAACGGCTTGCCGACCGGCAATTCTCGGGCAAACTGCGCCAACTTCCCCCGCGAGCGACGCGTTCCGGCGAAACTTCGGCGCCTATCGGATCGACCTTTTTGTCTTGGTCGTAATCGGCGTAATAATCGCGCGTCCATTCGCAAACGTTTCCGCACATATCGTAAAATCCCCAAGGATTCGGCGGATAGGAACCGACTTCGACGGCGTTCGGAGCGCGCGCGAACGAACGTTCGGAATCGTTTTCAGTCGAGGCGCCTCGTCCAAAAGCGCCTTCTTTGCCGATCGCGACGTTTCCAAAATAATACGTCGTCGTCGTGCCCGCGCGACAAGCGTATTCCCATTGCGCTTCGGTCGGCATAGCGTAACGCCACTCGGAACCTAGAAAATTACGCAACTCGAGCGAATATTCGTCGGAATTTAGCTTCTCGATAAAATCCGCGCAATCGTACCAGCTAACGTATTCGACAGGCGCGCGTTTCAACCCGACGCGCTTGCTAGGATTCTCGCCGACTACGGCGCGCCACTCCGCTTGAGTCGTCGGATAGAGCGCCAAGTAATAATCTTGAGTAATCGTCGTCGTTCGCGGTTCTTCGTCGGCAAAACGTCGCGCTTCGTCCTTAGGGCTCCCCATTTCGAAAGAGCCGGCTCGCGCCAAACGAAATTTCATTCCTAGGGCGTTGACCCACAATTCGGGGGAATATTCGCGCGGTTTTTCGTCCATCGCAGGCGCCTCGCTCCATAAAAAACACGTCTTTCAAATTATTCGTCGCTCGTTTTGATTATCGGCGTCTTAACGCGTCTTATTTAACGCGCGCTTGCCTAATCGAGTTCGCTCGTCGGACGCGAAAACGTCTCGAATCGATTCGAAGACGTCGAACGTCGGAACTTGCAACGGAACCGCGAGTTCCGACGCAAGTTCCTCCGACTCTTCAAGAGCGTTCCAGTTTTCGAACGCGCGGTCTAAAAAGGAGCCTTCGTCGTCTTGAACGCAAGCGGACTCCGTCCCCGTCGCGACAAGAGGCGCGTCCGCGTCAAAAGAGGCGGTCGCGACGATCGCGTCGTCAAAATCCGCGTCGTCAAAAACGCGCGTTATTACGAAATAATCTCCTTCGACGCTTACGGCGTATCCCTCGGGCGCCGTGAACTTCGGCGATTCGTCTTCCGAAGAGGAACGCAAAATTTTCGTCGTGAACGATTTGACGCGATTAATATTCGTCGTCGAACGCGACTCGGATTCGTAAACGGTCAAAACGCCGTCGTTAAAATCGTAATTCCAATTCTCCGAATCCTCGCCGTAAAACGTCGCGGAACCAATGCTTGACGTCGGCGCGAGAATCGTTTTCTTGACGCCGACGACCGTTCGCGCGTACGTCCGCGCCTCTTTGGCGTCTTCTCCTTCTTCTTGTTCGTCGGACGCGTCGGCTAAAAACGTGCCCGAGAAAAAACTCGTCCCTTTCGCGATCGTCGCTTGAACGTCGTCGCCGAAATCGCGCGCGTAATACGCGTCGTCGCCGCCGTTGACAAAAACGATCCGCGTTTCCGCAAAATCGCGCGCGCTCAACGCGTAACCGCCGCCGTAAAGCGAGAAAGCGCCGTTCGACGTCTCGAGTTGATCGTTCGCTCGGGAGTCTTCCACATAAGCGACGTCGTTTCCTCCGTTTCCGACGACCAACGTTTTGTTAATCGCGTCAAAATAATGCGTCAGACCGTCGGAACGTTGCAAATACCCGGAACCTTGGGAATAATAAAGGTAGTCGTCCCCCTGCGTCCCGGCGATCGTAATCTCTTCGTGAGAATCGGAACCGCGATAAACGTAATACGAGAACCCGCTCCCGGACGCGTTCAAATTAGAGTCGTCGTCAAAATCAAGCGTCGTCGTTCCGTCGTCGTCCGTTGAAACAGAGCCCGTCGAGGAAGGCGTCAAAACGTATTCCAACCCTACGTCGTCGAGAGTCGTTCTGAATTTTGCGCCGCCGCCCCAATTCGCGGAATCGAACGTCCAGCTCCAATCGCCGACCGTTAACTCGGTTCCTTCGTCGTCCCACGCCAAACGAATCAAATCTTCGTCGGCGTCTTCAAGCAAGGGATCGACAAGCACAAACATGCCTTCGTCGATCGGCGCCAGTCGCGCGATTATCGACTCGACGTCTTCGGTCGATTCGACGGTAATCCAGTAAACGACGGCTGGATCGGCAAACCATTGCGCTTTTTTTGTTCCGGCGGCGATTAATTCTCCTTTGAGCGAATCCTTGCGCACGGTAACGACGGAGGCGTCGCTCAAAGCCGTCCAAGCGTAAAGACCAGAATTTTCCGGCGACAACGTAAAGACGTAACGACGCGCGCCCCCTTCGACGTCAAGCGTTCGCAGGAGCGAATACTGATCGGCGACGCCCAAAACGACGGGCGAATCGTCGTCGACGATCGTTCCCTTCGCCAACGCGTTCTCGTTCGTCAGGGTTCCGTTTGCGACGTCGTTAATTGCAAGATAGAAATAAAGGGACGCCTTTTCAAATCCGTTTTCGGTCGGCTTCAACCCGGTCGATTTCAACGGGTCGAAATCGCCCAAGATCGTCGCTTCGAAACAGGCGTTCGTTTCGCCCGCCGGAATAAGAACCTTGCGTTCCTCGGGCAAAATAAAATCGACGCCCTCCTCGGCGGTTCCTTCGACGAACTCGTAAGTAAAAGAGACGTCCATTCTTGCGGGCATATCCAATTCGACGTTGAACACGGCTTTCGTCTCCTCGCCGTCCCCTTCGTAAACGGTCGCGTCGCCCACGGTAATTTGCGGCAGAACCGTCGCCTGAATCGCGACGTTTACGTAGGCTTCCTCGCTCCAATAGGCGCCGTCGTAAACGGAAATCGCAACGACGCGCGAAGACAAATCGCAGAGTTCGCTCGAATTGAAATAAGTCAACGTCGAAAGAACGCGCTCGTATTCTTCGATAGAACCCGTCCCGGTTATCGTAATTTGACTCGAGCCTTCTTCGAACGTCGCGCGCAACGACGTTCCTTCGAGCGAAACGTCGAGCGTTTCTTTGAACGCGTCGGGTCGTTCCGTCAAGACGATTTTCGCGCCGAATAAATAAGTCGAGTCGGGATCGACGATCGAGGCGCGCGCGGCGTCGAGCAAACTCGCGGGCTCTTCCGCGCCTTCGACAAACGTCGCGTCGATGTTCGCGCCTTCTTCATAGCCGTTCAAATCGATTTGCGGCGCGACCGTTCCCGCGTCCCGCGTGCAAAAATCTAATTTAGCGTTCACGCCGTCGTCGATCGAGACGTTTTTCGTAACGCTCGTCGCGAAGGAATCGCCGGAGACCGTAACGCGATAGCTCCCGTTCGCAAGAAAAATCTGATACCCGCCGGCGTTCCAAGACTTGATCGCGATCGAACGAGGCGTTTCAGACCCGTCGATTCGTTCGATAAGAATCGAAACGTCGGCAAGTCCTTCTCCGGCGTCGTAAAAATAATCGCCGTCGGCGTCGTCGTAAATCGCGCCGAGCAAATACGCGCCGCCTGTCGAAGAACCCTCGACGCTCGACCCGAAATCGCAAGTTACGATCGTCGGTCCGATCGTCGCGTTCGTCGTCTGAGCGACGGAGACGCCGATTTCCGTGTAAGAGTCGTTGATTAAAGCGTCGCGATGTTCGTGCGACGGAACGCCCCAATCGACGGAAAAAGCCGCCAAAATATAGGAAGCGACGGACCATTCGCCATTCGCGGCAAAACCTCCTCCGACGTTTTCGCTAATCGCGATTTTTCCGTCCTCGGTCGTCAAACCCGAAACGAATCCGGCGTTTTCGACGCGCGTCGCCAAATTCGCCTCGCCCGCGCAGACGTGGCTAACTTCCTTTTTACGCTTCATCGTCGAAGAATGCGACTGCGCTGCCGCTTCCAAAGACGCGTTGAACGCAAGCGGAGCGGCGGAATCGAGCGAACGCCACTCGTCAAGGAAGGATTCGACGTCGTTTCTCGGGTAGGAATTTAATTTAATCGCTTCGCGGACGAGACTGTTGCGCGCCAACAGTCCGTCGTCCTCGTTGAAAACGCTGAAAATTCGCGACAATTCACCCTGAGGATCGGAGCGGAAACGGTTAATCTGTTCAAGAAGTTCTTGTTCTTCTTGCGTCGGATTTATCGACGAAGAAACGAGAGAATACCAATTTTCGACGGTCGCTTCCGTTCCAAGGGGCGCCGAGCTTACCGTCGTTCCGTCGCACGATAGTAGCTCGCGCGACTCTAAAGTTTCAAATCGCAACGTCTTCGAACGTTTTGCCAAATTCCGGCGCTTTCCAAGTCGCTTTTTCATCGATCCGCCCTCTTATACGCTTCGCCAACTCTTCGAAACGAACGCGAACAAAAGCGCGCGTTTCGAAGACGCCCGATTTTTTGACGCTCGAAAGGACAAGAAGTTCCAAACGAGCGCGCGCCCCCCTACTCTTTGAACGATCGCTTCGTTTTCTCGTAAGCGCCAAGCAAATGAAAAACGCCGCACGAAGAAATTCGGTCAAAGTCGGGCGTCGTCAACGCTTCCTTTAAAACGCGCGACGATTCCGCGTCGAAGGAACCGCCCTCAGGATCGTCGGCGATCGTCAGCGCGATTTCGCCGCACTCGCGCGGAGCGTACCACGTAACGCGATAAGAGCCGTTTAATCCGCCCGCCGCCCGCCAACTTGGCGCGACTTCGGTTAGATCGCGAGTCTTGAGTTTGGTCAACGCGCCCTGTTGACGCTTTGCGACGCGTTCCGCGATAAATTTTGCCGTTTTCGCAAGCGTCGCCTTCAGTTCGTCGTCCGGCTCGAGACGCCAGAGAACGTTAAGAGACTCTTGCATCTGCAAATAGGCGTAAGACGGCATGCGATTTAGCAACGATTCGTTTTCCATAATATGCGCCGACTGCGCGATCGTCTCCGGCGCCCATTTTCGCCATAACGCCCAATATTCCCGCTCTTTCGTTTCGTTCCCTTCGCGCTTGGCGACGTCCCAAGCGGTCGCGTAAATCGCGGTCAAGCGCGCGGCTTCGTGGTCTTCAACGCTCGCCATTCGCTGAATGCCGACGCGACAGGACGAGCCGTCGCTACAAAGAAAATCGAAATTATTTTCCGGCGTTACGTTGCGCGTCATTCGATCCGCGACGGCAAACAAGACGTCGGCGACGCGCGGCTTGAAGGAATCGTCGATCAGCGGCGAGCGGTAATACTCCCAAAGCGCGAGCGTCAAGTGCGTGACTTGATCGCGCGACGAATTAATATAGCATACGCCGGGCGCCTTCGGGCTGACCCCGCGCGCGACAAAGCCGGGAGAGCCCGAAACGGTCGCAAGCAATTCCAAGCCTTCCGCGACGTCGCGCGCCCGGCGCTTGACTTCCGCAAGACGCGTCGCGACGTCGGCGCCCCCCTCAAATTCGACGTTCGCGTAACGGTCGATTAGCGTGCAAAGAAGAACGCCCCCGGAAATCGCGCAGTCTTCCATACCCGTCCCATATCCGCAGGCGTGCGGATAGAGCGACTTTACTTCTTCGAGCGTCGGCAGATGGTCGAGCGTCTTGCCCGGCTCGTAACTCTCGATAAAATCGTAAAACAACTTCGTTTCGGGCGAATAGAATTTCGTCCAGACGACGTTCCAAGCGCGTTCGACTTGCGTTTCAACGCTCTTTTCAACGTTCTTTTCGGGCTCTTGCGCTTCGACGAGACGTTCCAAACAAGACGTCGGCGCGACAAAAAAGAACGGGACTAAAAATAGTATTCGCAATAATTTGGCGTTCATAAGTTCGACCCCTGAAAACTCGCGCGAGGCGATAAGCGGAAAAAAGGCGCGTCGATGCGTCGACCCCAATTATACGCGCGGAGTCTGAAAAAAACAAGCAAATCCCCAAAAAAGAATCTGAAAAATATTGCAAAAGAAACGGCGCGCGCTTATACTAAAGGCGTCGACGATTCGGACGAAGAAAGCGGTTTTTCGTCCTTTGTCGGTTCCCGTTTATTACGAAACGTGAAAAAATGCAAGAAAATTCGAAAAACGCGACTCCGAAATCTTCGTCTGTTGAATATTCGGCTTTTCCCCAAGTTAAGCCGACGAGCGTTATGCCGCGCCATGTTGCGATCGTAATGGACGGCAACGGACGTTGGGCGCAAAATCGAGGTTTAGACCGTCCCTCGGGGCATATTCAAGGCGCGAACGTCGCGCGCGAAATCGTCGAAGCGGCGGCGTTCTTGGGGATCGGACGTCTGACCCTCTACTGTTTTTCCAATGAAAATTGGAAGCGCCCGCAAACGGAACTCGACGCGTTGATGGCGTTGCTCAAGCATTATATGATCGACCAACGACCGACGCTAATGAAAAACAATATTCGTCTGCGCGTCGTCGGAAGGCGCGACCGCATCCCGGAAGACGTCGCGCGAGAAATGGACGAAACGATCCGCCTCACCTCCGACAACGCCGGGCTGACCCTCTCCCTCGCGATTAACTACGGCGCAAGGCAAGAACTGGTCGACGCCGTGCGATCCATCGTCGCCGACGCCGTCGATCCCGTCAAACGCGCCGACGCGTTGCGTCAAGCGGGCGTCGAATCGCTCGACGAACTGATCGACGAAAATTATTTGGCGTCAAGATTATACGACGGCGACGCGCCCGATCCCGACCTCTTTATCAGGACGGGCGGCGAGCGACGCTTGAGCAACTATCTCTTGTGGCAACTAAGTTACGCGGAATTATGGTTTTCCGACGTCTTGTGGCCCGATTTTAACAAAGAAACGCTATGGGAAGCGATTCAATGGTTTCA
>JAZRWW010000044.1:0-1498 GCA_045599865.1 Thermoguttaceae bacterium | reverse complement strand
CCTTTCGCTATCTTGAATCGACCTACCCCCTTGACGCCGACGCGAAGCAAAAGGAACGCGTCGAATATTGGAACTACGCGCATTTCTACGCGTCCCTAGCCTATTGGCGCGCCGCCGTCGACGAGCAAACGCAAGCGCGTTGGCGCAATTACGCCGAACGAAGCGCCGACGATTTTATGTCGCGGCGCGGAAAAGACGGACTCTGGAATTCAAGCGTTTCGATGGAAGTAGAGACGGCGTTTGCTATTTGCGCGATTCTGGCGCCTTACGAGAGAACGGCTTCGTTTTTGAGATGACGCGTCGAGAGCTCGTTGCATACGTGCAGGAAACCGATGTGAAGCGCCTTGTTGCGATTCCACAAAAAAACGACGAGACCTCCCTGAGCAAAACGCGCGACGCCCCGTTTCTGTCGTCGGAAACGTCGAAAAATTATTCTGCTTGGAAACGTCCGTTTTTTTTTCCGTAAAAACTTGACGTTTGAAATTGTTTCTGGTATAAAGTTAATGGAGGACGCAGTTTGCGGAAAGTCGCGCGTCGAGTCTGGCTTTGACTTTGCGCAAACAGTCTCTTTCATATTTGATCGCAGGTTAAGCATATTTCTTTGCATTTAATCAAAGGTCGTAAAATGCAGGTAAAAATGGAAATTTTAAGAACGTCGACGAACATCGTAATTCCCGCAGGCGTTAAAAATATTCCCGATAAAGCATTCGCAGGTTTTTCTTCGTTATTAAGCGCGGTCATTCCCGAAGGAGTCGAGACGATCGGAGCTTTCGCCTTTCAGGGCTGTTCTTCATTGACGTCCGTAGCGATTCCCAACGGCGTTGAAAAGATCGGCGCTTGCGCTTTTGCCGGTTGCTCCGCTTTGACGAAAGTCTATCTTCCGTCAAGCGTCAGGGAAATAGGCGAGGAAGCCTTCAAAGGTTGTTCTTCGCTAACGACCGTAACGATCCCCGACGGCGTCGAGATTATTTACGACGGCGTCTTCAAAGATTGTTCTTCGCTGAAGACCGTCGCAATTCCCGAAAGCGTCAAAATAATCGGCAAGAGAGGCTTTTCCTTGTCGCCGCCCGACGACAAGCCCAACGATTTTTCAAAAAAATCTTCTTTCGAAAACGATTCGTCGTTGGATTTGTTTGCTCCTTTTAACGACATCTTTAAAATGACAATCGTTAGTAACGGAGCTTTTGAAGGTTGTTCTTCATTAACGAAAGTCGTCGTTCCAGAAGGAGTCGAGAAGATCGGCGTTTACGCGTTTAAGAACTGCTCCGCGTTGACAAGTCTCGTTCTGCCCGAAAGCCTTAGCGAAATCGCACACTCGGCGTTTGAAAACTGCTCCGCGTTGACAAGTCTCGTTCTGCCCAAATATCTTAGCGTAATCGACCACTCGGCGTTTAAGAACTGCTCCGCGTTGACAAGCCTCGTTCTGCCCGAAAGCCTTAGCGAAATCGCACTCTCGGCGTTTGAAAACTGCTCCGCGTTGACAAGTCTCGTTCTGCCC
>JAZRWW010000043.1:0-2324 GCA_045599865.1 Thermoguttaceae bacterium | reverse complement strand
GTTCTTAAAGGCTTGGGCTCGAGCGGCGCGTCCGAAAGACCGCGAAGAAAAAGGAACGTTTCGCGCGCTGGTCGTCTCCTTGACCGCGTTGAAAAGGGACGCGAAGGACGAGCGCCCCTCTGGAATCGTCGTTTTTCGCATCTTGAAAGACGACGGCAGTTCCTACGACGCGGAGACGTTCCTTAACGCCGACGATTTCCAGACCGCTTACGAAGCGCTCGCGCCAAACGACGAGCTTTCTTTTGAGGGGCGCGTTTTCTGGAAAAACGGCAAGCCCGAGCTTTCGAACGTCGCCTCGTTGCGCGCCGTCTAACGTCTAGCCTTCTTAGCAAACGATTGATTTAAAAGCGGTTTTTCCAAAATGGAAACGCCGCTTTTTTTAACAAGTCTTCTTAAACTTGACTTCCTTGCAAACGACGTTATACATATATATATATATCGTCGGCGTTCTTTTTCTTTGAACGCTTTATTCGCAAGCGACGCTTAGGCGCCGCGTTTAACAAGGAAAGGTAGAGAATGAAAGCTCTAGGCAAATTTCGTAAGGACGTCGATTTGTCCGTTACAGGGAACGTCAAGGCGTCGGCAGGTACGAACTACTCCGGCGTCGTCGACTTGGGACCGCTAGACAATCTTGGCTTGCGCGCCGAAGACTTTACGTTTTCGGTCTATTTCCCTGCCGCGACGACGACGCATTTTCCGGCGAACGCGTCTTGCGCGTTCGAGCTTCAATCGAGCGATTCGGCGACGTTCGCGTCCGGGGTCGAGACGTGGCGAACGTCCAAGATAACCGGGGGAACCGCTTACGCCGGGTTGACGTTCCAATTCACGCCGCCGCAAAACGCGCCTCGATACTGGCGAATAGCCGCGACTAGCGCCGTAACGTCTTCGGCGGTTATCGGTTCCGGCGCCGCTAATTTGGTTTTTGGGATCGACTACTTGGCGTGATCGCGTTCAAGGATTCGACGAATTTTAAAGAAAGGGCTTTTAGATGAGCGTTACTTGGCACGATATTTTGAAATTCAACGGGATCGGGGGCGACGAGGTCGTTCAAGACGTCAAAGTTTCTTGCCCCGAGTTCACCGGTTACGACCTTTACGGCAATTCCTTTGACATAGGCAAGGGACAAACGACCGTCGAAAAAGACGTCTTCACGTCGATTAGTCGACTCGATTCAACGCCCGTCGACATTTTCAAGTCGATGAACGAAGGCGTCGGCGTCTCCAAGGGCAATTACGAACTGCGCGACTTCCGCATCGCGCCGGCCGGGTCTTATTTCCGACTCGACAAAGATTTCGTCAAGATAGACCCTCAACGCGGCGCGGCTTATATGAAAAACGAAGCCGTCCGCATCGTTCAAGACGCGATCCGCAAACTTGGCGTTCAGTTCTTCTACGGACACGGCGCGAACGCGTCGACCGCCGGAGCGGAAGAGAAAGGTTTTCAAGGAATCGAACCGCTTGTCGACTCGTCCTTGATAACGTCGGCGGGCGGAACCGTTTCCGGCGGGTCGTCTTCGTTGACTTCGGCGTATATGGTAAAATTCAGTCCGTTCGACGGCGTAACGTGGCTTTTCGGTCAAGGCGGGTCGTTCGACGTCTCCGAAATTTACGAAGTCCACGATTACGTAACGTCGGGGGGCGTTCCTAAGGCGATCACGTGGCTCCAGCAGGATATTAAATTCTTCCCCGGAGTCGCCGTTCAATCGAAATACGCCGTCGGTCGTATCGCGAATATCGACACGTCGACCTTTGGAACGGTCGGCTCTATGTCGTCGTCCGCGTTGACCGACGAGCATTTTATGCTCGCGTTGAATAAAATGAAGGAACGGCCGGACGTTGTCTTTATGACGCCTGAAGCCGGAGTCCTCCTTGGCGCCTCGCGCATGTTGACGTTGACCGTTCGCGGCTCGACCTTGAAAGGAAACACGATCTCGATGCCGACGGAAGTCTACGGCGTCCCGATCTGCTACACGGACTCTATTATCAACGGCGAAGCGCAAGTTTCGTAAAACGAACGGAACGCGTCGAATCCTTCGGCGCGTTCTTTTTTTGACTCTTTCCTAGGGGGCGAACGTTCGCGAAAGACCCGCCGCGCAAGCGACGCGCGAAAGCCGCCCGCATTGCGGGCGGATGGGTTAAATCAGAGTAGCCTTGATTGTTATAAGAGCGCGCAAATCATTGAAACGCGGAAGGGTTAAATCAGAGCAGCCTTGGTTATTATACGAGCGCGCAAATCATTGAAACGGATGGGTTAAATCAGAGCGCCCTTGATTGTTCAACGCGCCCGCAAATCGTTAAGACGCGGCTTCTCATAAAGGAAAGGTT
>JAZRWW010000042.1:0-4085 GCA_045599865.1 Thermoguttaceae bacterium | reverse complement strand
GTTCCGACGTAATCGCCCTCGCCCGTCGCGACGACCGTCAACTTCGAATTCACGTCGTCTAACGAAACGCGATAAGAAGCGCCGGTTCCGATCAGACTCGAACGATCCTCGCCGCGATACCACGCGTAGGAAACCGTCGCGCCGCTCGGCTGAATTCCGCCCGCCGTCAGCGTTTCGCCGACTTGAAGCGTTCCGAAAATCGAAACGCCCGTCAGGTTCGTTCGAAGCGTCTTCGCGGTCGATTTTTCCGAAAGCGCCGACGTTTCGTATTTTTCGCTTCCAAGCGCTTCGACGACGAATTCGTAATCGCGATTACGCGTTAGATTAGACGCTTGATACGACGTTCCAGACGGAACGTGCGCGTAAGTCCAAGCGGATTCCGACGCGAGTTTGTAGCCGACTCGATACCCGTTCGCATTTTCAACCGCGTTCCAAGAGACGTTCGCCGTCGTATCGGTCGCGCTCGTCGATTGGAGCGTCGGCGCCGCAAGTTTCACTTTCGGAACGACTTCCGTCGACGCCGAAACTACGCCCGCATAATCGCCGGTTCCCGTCGCGACGACCGTTAAAACGGAATTCACGTCGTCTAGCGAAACGACGTAAGAAGCGCCTTCCGAAACGACGGTCGAGCCGCGTTTCCAAACGTAGGAAGCCGTCGCGTCCTCGGGCTGGAGCCCCGACGCGGTCAGCTTTTGACCGACTTGAAGCGCTCCGCTAAACGAAACGCTCGTCAATTCCGTTTGAAGCGTCGACGCGCTCAACGTCTTAGAAACCGCCGACGTTTCGTATTTTTCGCTTCCAAGCGCTTCGACGACAAATTCGTAAGCGCGATCGCGCGCAAGACCGTTTACTTCAAAGGACGACGCCGTCAATTCGTCGACCGCAGTCGTCCATTCGTCCGCCGTCGCGAGTTTGTATTGGAGACGATACCCGCTCGCGTTTGGAATTTCGTTCCAAGAGACGAAAATCGTCGCGTCGGTCGCGCTCGTCGATTTGAGCGTCGGCGACGCCAATTTCACTTTCGGAACGACCGCCGTCGTATCGTCGACGGTTCCGACGTAATCGCCCTCGCCCGTCGCAACGACCGTCAACGTCGAGTTCACGTCCTCTAGCTTGACTAGGTAAGAAGCGCCGGTTCCGATCGGATTCGAACGATCCGCGCCTCGATACCACGCGTAGGAAACCGTCGCGCCGCTCGGCAGAATCCCGCCCGCCGTCAGCGTTTCGCCGGCGTAAAGCGTTCCGCTAATCGAAACGCTAGTCAGTTCCGTTCGAAGCGTCGACGCGCTCAACGCCGCCGAAACGTTCGCCGTCGCGTATTTTTCGCTTCCAAACGCTTCGACGACGAATTCGTAATCCCGATTATGCGTCAGACTGGTCGCTTGATACGACGTTCCCGACGCAACGAGCGCGTAAGTCCAAGCGGACTCCGACGCGAGTTTGTACCCGACGCGGTATCCGTTCGCGTTTTCAATTTCGTTCCAAGAGACGGAAATCGTCGTATCGGTCGCGCTCGTCGATGCGAGCGTCGGCGGCGCCAGCTTCACTTGCGGAACGACGCTCGTCGTCGTGGAAACTGTTCCGACGTAATCGCCGGTTCCCGTCGCGACTACCGTTAAAACGGAATTCACGTCGTCTAACGAAACGCGGTAAGAAGCGCCTTCCGAAACGACGGTCGACCCGCGTTTCCAGACGTAAGAAGCGGTAGCGCCACTGGGCGAAAGACTCGACGCGGTCAACGTTTCGCCGACGTAAAGCGTTCCGCTAATCGAAACGCTCGTCAACGGTCGTCTGAGCGTCTGCGCGCTAGACGACGCCGCGTCCGACGTTATGCATTTCGTCGCGTCGCCAAGCGCTTTGACGATAAACGAATATTCGCGATTCGGCTTCAAGCCGGTCAACTTGCGCGACGTCCCTGAGACGGTCAGCGTCTTGTAAGACGCGTCGTCCGAAGCCTTGTATTGCAACTCGTATTTCGTCGCGTAACGGACGGACGACCAAGAGACGGTTATCGACGAGTCGGAAACGTTCGTCGCCGACTTAAATTCGGGCGGCGCAAGTTTCACTTTCGGAACGACCGACGTAGTCGCCGAAACCGACCCGGAGTAATCGCCGGTTCCCGTCGCAACAACCGTCAGCGTCGAATTTACGTCGTCTAAAACAACGACGTAAGAAGCGCCGGTTCCGATCGGATTAGAGCGATCGGCGCCGCGATACCACGCGTAAGTCGCCGTCGCGCCGCTCGGCAGAAGCCCGACCGCCGTCGTCGTCCCGTCGACTTCGGGACTTGACGTCGAAAGCCCGACGCCTTCCAACTGAATTTTCGTCGGGGTAGAACTCGTCGCGGAAACCGATCCGACCGTGTTTTGCGTTCCAGTCGCGACGACGCGCAAATAATACCCGACGTCGGCTTGGACGGGCGTATAACTCGCGCTAGTCGCCCCTTGAATTTCCGTCGCGATCCCGTTTTTGTCGACGCGCGACCATTGATACGACGCCGTCGCGTAATTCGGCGAATACGTCGCCGTCAGCGTCTTGCCAAGCAGCGGCGCGTTCGTCGAAAGCGTAATTTTCGACAATTTGGCGCGAACGACGTTCTCCGTGCAAACCGACGCGGAACCGCGCCAATAACCGAACGCGTCGACCGAAACTTCGAGTCGATAGCCCAAATCGGCGGTCGTCGCCGTATACTTCGCTTTCGTCGCGCCCGATATCGCCGTCTTTACGCCCTCGGCGTCGACCCGATACCATTGGAACGTCGTCGTCGCAAGGCTCGGCGCGACTTTCGCCGTCAAGACCGTCCCGACAAACGGTCCGCCGGATACGCTCATTGAGACGGAAGCGCCGTCTATGTCGCCGTAGACAAACTCGGAAGTCGTCGTCGTTTGAACCCCGATATAATCGTCGGTTCCCGTCGCCTCCGCGCGAAGTTTATACCCGACGTCGGCTACCGTCGGCGTATAATTCGACTTATTCGCCCCCGAAATCGCGGTCGCGACGCCCTCTTCGTCGACCCGATACCAAGCGTAAGTCGCCGTCGCGCCGGTCGGTTCGAGCGTCGTCGTGATCGGAACGCGATATTCCGGCGTTTCCGTCGACGTCGCGAGACTTGCAAGCGGAATATGATATTCGTAGGCGCCGACGTCGACGGTTCCAAGCGCAATTCGAGAATACCCCTCAAGGTCGGTTTCCGTCGAAACGTAGGCGTTGTTGCCAAGACCGATCGCCTGAGAATTTTCCGCGAGTCTGTAATCTCCGTTTTCCGCGTCGACAAACAACGGCTTCGAAGAATCGTAACCGACGTTCGTGCCGCTCGTTCCCCATCTTTCCGACAACACGTAATCGGCGGAAACGCTTTCATTCATACCGAACGAACCTAATACGATCGAATTTTTGAACGTAACGACTCCACGCGTGTAGAAAATACCATAGTTACTTTCGCCGCAAGAGTTGTCCGCGAACGTACAGTTGACGGCGGTAAACGACGAGCCAAAGGACACGATCGCGCCCCCGTATTTCGCCCAACTGCCGACGACGAGACAGTTCGTCATATTAAGGATTCCCTCAGAACGAATCGTTCCGCCGTGCGAGCCGTTGCTTTGATCCCTTTGGGAAACGCCTTTGTTGTTTCTGAACGCTACGTTTTCAAAAGTCGCCGTCCCGTCGTTACGTACGGCGCCGCCGTGATAATAACTCGAGTTGCCGACAAATTCGCAAAAAGACGCCAAAAGAACGCCCGACGAAGAAACGGTAATCGCGCCGCCGCTGTCGCCCGTATAGCCGTTTTGCAACGTCAAACCTTTTAGCGTTACGGGCGCGTCGTTCGAGCCTCCGGTTACGTTAAAAAATCGCGATTTCTGTTGCGCGTCAATCATAATTCCGGCTACTGAAGTCGCGTCGATCGTCAGCGTTTTGTTAAGCGCAATTTCGCCTTGGGTTAGCGAGATCGTTCCGCCTTGGAGCGAGGCGTCAAAAGTAATCGTATCGCTCGCGTCGGCGTAAGCGATCGCTTCGCGCAACGATATTTCGCCGTCGCATAGGTCGACTTTGTCGTCAAGCGTCGTGACGACGGTCGACTTGTTTTC
>JAZRWW010000041.1:0-10414 GCA_045599865.1 Thermoguttaceae bacterium | reverse complement strand
TACGTTCGTTTTTCGAGGCGGCAGTTACGCTTACGACGAACGTTCCTGTCGTCCTGCAAATCGCGCCCAATGCGCTCAGGGACGTTGGCATTACGACCTTGGCTTTCGCGTTTGTCTCGTTCCAAGTTCGTCCAAATAGATTTTTTGCGATCATTCGCGAACTCTTGTCCAAAGTAAGCGTTCACGGAAAAACGGCGCGATTCCAAGCGAACCTTGATCAGAAATTTCCGCGAACAATTACGCCTTTTTAACATATGCAACTTTGTCGGATGCGTTCCTTTTTAAGACGGGGAAAGCGCCGACCTAAATTTAGACGCAACTATGACGAAACGTTTATTTCTCGCGCCGGGTCGAACGACTCTTTGCGCGATATTTTTGGCGTCGGCGCTCGCGACGCTCGCGGCGTTTGAGACTTTTGGCGTCTCGAACGTCGACGGGCAAGAGCCGAACGACGCTTTCGACGTCGCGCGACTCGAGCGCGAATTTAAGAGTCCTCCGCGCGAGTTTACGCCGTTGCCCTTCTGGTTCTGGAACGACGAGCTTTCTCGCGACGAATTGGCGCGTCAAATCGCAAGTTTTGAAGAACGAGGCGTTTACGGATTCACGATTCACCCGCGAATCGGTCTGCCTGTCGATTCCGGCTGGATGAGCCCCAAGTTGCTTGACGCGATGCGTTTCGCGTTGGAAGAGGCGCGTAAGCGAGACATGCGCGTTATGCTTTACGACGAGGGAATGTATCCTTCCGGCTCCTCTTCGGGTCAGGTCGTCGCCGAAGACCCTTCCTACGCGGCGCGCGGATTTTTACGAGTCGAATTGCAAGAAGACGGCTCGCCGGTCGATTCGAAATTGAAAATCCCGAACAACTGGAATTTTGCGGGGAATTATCAAAACGCCAAGGGGACGACGTTCGCGGTTTACGACGCTCCTTCCGGGGGCGTCATTCGCGGGTTGCATTACCTTGGAGACGAAACGAACAGTCCTCGCGAGTCGTCTCCTCTTGCCGCCGATTTGCTCAATCCGGGCGCGGTCGACGCGTTTATTCGTCTGGTTTATCAGCGTTATTACGACGAATTTGAGGATTATTTCCGTTCGGGCGTCGTCGTCGGAATCTTTACGGACGAGCCTTCGATCTTAGGGCGCGGCGCTCGTCGCGGTATGAGACAGGGGAATCTTGCGTCCCTTCCGACGATTAGCAAATATTTAGGCTACGATTTCAAGCCCTACTTGCTCGATCTTTGGGAAGACGTTTCGCACGAAAGCCCCAAACGTCGCGCGGAGTACGACAAGGCGGTAAGACTCGCGCTTGAAGAGATTTATTACGGGCGCATTTCGCAATGGTGCGTCGAACATAACGCGTCTTTGGCGGGACACCCTGAAGGCTCCGCCGACGTCGGCGTCTTGAGAAAATTTCAAATACCCGGTCAGGACGTCGTATGGCGCTATATCGAGCCGGGCGAAAAGGCGTTCGATCCGACTCATTCGGCGATGGCGAAAGTTGCGTCTAGCGCGATGATTCACAACGGGGCGCGCCGTAATCTTAACGAGCTTTTCGGCGCCTACGGGCACGAGTTTACTTACGACGAGATGCTTTGGATTACGAATTGGTGCCTTGTTCGCGGACATAATATGCTTGTTCCCCACGCGTTCTTTTATTCGGTTCGCGGACCTCGTTTGGAGGAACGTCCGCCCGACGTCGGACCAAATTCTCCTTGGTGGGACGACTACAAGACGTTTGCCGACTACTGCTCGCGAATTTGCTGGCTCAATACCGATTCGACGCTAGTCGCGCCGACGGCGATTCTGGTCGATTCGAGCGTCGCGACGACTTGGGGAACGCGGACTTTGTTTGAGAATCAGCTCGATTTCAATTATCTCGAGTTTCGTTCGCTGATCGAAGACGGAATAATCGACGAATCGGGAGTCGCCGTCAGGTCGGCGCGGTATCGGACGCTCGTCTTGACGCCCGGCGTCGTTCCGCCCGAGGAGGCGCGCGAGACTTTGAAAAAGCTCGCCGCGCAAGGGCGCGTCTTGCGTTGGAGCGACAAGGCGTTCGAATTGCCGGGCGCTAAACTTGCGCGCGACGACGCGGAAGCGGTCGCGGCGCTTCGCGATTCCTCCGGGATCGACGTCGACGCGTTGGAACGAGGCGAGTCGGTCAAAGGTCTGCGCGTCCGACACGTCGTCAAAGGGGGCGTCGACTTCTATTTTCTCTTCAACGAAGTCGAGACGCCGTTTAGCGCGAAACTGACGTTCGGCTCCGACGACGGAACGAAACGCGTTCGTCGCTGGAATCCCGAAACCGGGGACATAACGACGATCGAACGCGACGCGACGAATCCGCGCGCTTTCGACGTCGAACTGGCGCCGTATAAAACGACGATTATCGCGTTCGAATAACGCGACGCTTCGGGCGCGCTACTTTTCTTCTTGCGCGTCCCATTCGTTGAATTGACCGGGCAACTTGGAATTGACCGAGGCCCAAAACGGATGTTGTCTGTCGCAACGCGTTCGCGCGTCTTCCAACATCACGCGCGCGCTTGCCGGAACGCGTCCGTTTTGCGGGGTCAGCTTTCGTCCGTTGAAAACGACTTCCATTTTGCGGTCAAAATCGAGCAGTTCGGGCGACAAAAAGAGAACGCCGCGATCCGCGCTCGAGCGCACGCGCAAACTGTTGTCGACTATTTTGAAAAATTCCGTCTTGCTTGCGCGATAATTATGCCCACGTTGACCCGCAAAGAGCGGATCGATCATCGATTTCTCTGGAAAATCGAAAAGTTCGGCGCTCCAGAAGAAATTGTCCCAAGGACGAATCGAATAGACGACGCGTTCGTCGGGCGAATAGAAGCGTCGCGACCTCGTTTGCATCCATTCGAACATACGCGTCGTTTCTTCCGAAAAAGGCTCGGCGCCCCGTCCTTTGAACTGAACGTAAGTTATGTCGAAAGGCGAGGACAAGTCCATGCCCCAGTCGAGCGTTTCGCTACTTGCCGCTAGTTTACCCCCGTCAAGCTCGCCCCCGACGGCGTAGATCGGCACGTATTCCGCGTTGCGTTTTAGCAACGGCGTCAAATAAGTCGCCGCGCCGCAAATAGGCATAACGCCCGCCCACAAGTCGGGGTGCGCAAGCGCGACGTCCCAAGCGACCTCGCCCCCAGATTGAAAGCCCGAAAGGTAGACCCGATCCGAATCGATCGAGAATTGGCGCGAGGCGTCGCGAAGACAGTACAGAACCGCCGCGCAAGCCGTCGCCGAATAATCGTAGGTTTGACCGAATTCCGACCATTTGGGCGCGACGACGATATAGCCGAATCGAGAGGCTTGTCCGTAGCGTTCGTAAGTCTTTTTACCTTGCGCGTTCGTCTTTTCCGTCCAAGGTCCGCACCACCAGTTCAACTGTTGAACGGGCGTCGAGCGCTCGCCGTGCAACGAGACGATCGTCGGATATTTGCGGTTCGGATCGTATTCGGGCGGCAACTGAACGCAATAAGCAAACGTCTTGCCTTCTTGAAAGGAGGGAACTTCAAGTTCGTACTGATACGGCGTTTCTCGCGAAGAACGCGGCGGACTTTTCGGCGGCTTCATCGTCGCCAAGATTCTGCTGATTTGTTCCGGACTCGACGCTTCTTCCGCTCGTATCTCGTCCCAGATTTCTTGTCGTTGCGCCGGTCGGTCTTCCAACAGGAAGCGGCGCGTCAGTCGACGCGTTTTGTAGAGCGAGACCGCTATTTCTAAACGCTTGTCCGTCGCGACGTTTCCGACCAGCCAGCCGCTTAGTCCGATCGCTAATTTTTGCGAGTCGTCGAGCGAGCCGTCTTGTTCGGCTTGTTCGAACGCGGCGAATCTTCCGAGCGTGTTCGAATTGAGTTCTTTGACGATTTCGGCAAGTATAAGACTCGCGTCTTTTTTCAATTCGGGGTCTTCAACTCCGTCGAGCAACTGTTGCAAACGTTCGACGATTTGCGCGCGTCGTTTGTCTTCCTCTTCGTATTCGCGCCTCATACGTCGAATCGCTTGGATTTTTTCGGGCGACGCGCGATCCGCTTCGAAGGACGCGAGAAGCTCCTTGACGCGCTTGTGTTGACCCGAGGCGCGCCGCAATTCTAATTCGTCGAGCAGACGTTGCGCCGCAAGTTGCCTGACGAGTCGCAACGCGACGTCAAGTTTGTCGTTGTTGGCTTCGTCTTTTTGGAAATCGTCGATAATTTCCTGAAGTTCTTCCGCCGCTTGTTCGTAGAGAGACGCTTGAACGTAGAACTGATAGACGCGCAAACGATCTTCGAGCGTTTCGGCTTCGATGCTTTTTCTAATGAGCGCGGTGAGCGTTTTTCGAGGGATCGAATACGGAGACAAGCGCATGTCAAGATTGTGCGTCAGTCCTTGGACGCGCACGTAAGTCGGCGCTATTTCCGTAATTCCTTGCACGATCGGAATTCCGTTCGTCATAATCGTCCGGCGTCCAAATTCGTCAAAATCGGACGTCGCGCGGTACGAACCAAGAATCGCAATTTTTTTGGCGGGATTTTCGTCGACGCGCTGGCGTACTTTAAAGACTTCCAACGCGGCGCCCGATTCGTCGTCGATTAGGTCGGCGATGTTGTTTTTCGGCACGTATATGCGGCGCAACTGGTCGTCCACGACGACGATCTTTTCCGACTGAATCGGCGACGAGTCGCGTTCTTTTTTCGATTCCGTCGTTTCGACCACGCTTTTAGCGGGAAAAATCGCCCCGATGAAGAGTCGACCGTCCTTCATTACGACGCGCGTTTGCGCCCCTTCGCTTTGAAGCGGAGACGCGAAGAACGCCGCGAAGAACGCCGCGAAGAATAACGACGCGACCGCGCGGACGCGTCCAAAGACGCGAAAGGCGCCTTGGCGCGACGTGTTAATACGAACTTTAATAAATGCTTGACGCGACATTGTGTTTCCGCTAAAACGCGTTGTAAGCGACGACAAAGGGATCGGCGACGCGCCGCCGCCCTTCGAATCGAGACGAAGCGCCCCTTGTCGTTTAACGTCTATTTAGGACTCAAAAGTAAATAAAAGTAATTTCGCCCCTTTCGTTTTCGTATTTTACTTAGTTTGTCGCGGGATCGCCAAGCCGTCTTTTTGCGAGCGTTGCGCTTTTTGCGAACTATTATATTTTTTTAAGGGGCGCTTGAATATATCTTTAATTGACGTTACAATAGCCAAAGAATGATTTGTTGTCAATAGACGTTGTTTATTGTTTGTTGTTATTTTTCCTTGGCGAGGCAAAGAATGTTTAATTTTTCGATATTTAATAACGCGCGTCAAACGGCGCCGACGGAGCGCGTCGGAGTCGAGCTTGACGATCGGGCGTCGCGCGACGTCGTAGCTTCGATCAAATCGGAGGGCGGCGTTCGATGCGCTCTGCTGATTGGGACGGGCAGTTGGTCTAATAGACACGTAACGCCCCTTCCCGGAGTCGAACGGGACGTCGATTTACTTCGCGAAGTTCTCCTCGATCCTCATTGCGGCTTCCAAGACGAAAACGTCGAAGCGCTGACGACAAGCAACAAGAATTATCCGACGCGCGAACGTATTATGGAAGCGTGCGAGGAATTTCTGCAGAAGCGCGGACCAAACGACGTCGTTTTTCTCTATCTTGGGGGGCACGGTTTTCGCGACGCGACGTCCGAAATCGACTATTACGTACCGTTCGACGCCAATCCGAACTTTCAAGGCGGACGAGTCGTTTCTTACGACGCTTCCACGTGTTTTTCGTTCCAAGCGTTAAACGAGATGATCGGCAGATGCCCCGCTAGATTCAAGTGGGTCGTCGTCGACGCTTGTCGCGTCAATCTTAACGCGAGAGACGGTTTAGACGAAAACGTGAAGTCCATCGGCAAATTGGAAGCGGCGGAGGGGGCTTTGCTGTTCCAAAGTTGCGGAATTAACCAGAAAAGTTACGAAATCCCCGTCCCTGTCGTCGACGGCGAAGCCGTTAATCACGGTCTTTTCACTTGGCATTTTTGCGAAGGCGCGAAAGGAAAAGCGGCGAATCAAGACGGTTTGATCACGCCTCGCGGACTCTTCGACTATACGTGTCGGAAATTGGAAGAGGCGCGTAGGAACGAACCGGCGTTGCAGAGGCAGACGCCCGTGATTTCTAGTTGGGATCTTACTGGAGACAATTTCGTTTTTGCCGATTTTTCCGACAGGGACGCGATCAAGGCGAAAAAAGCCTACGACGACGCCTGCGCGTTCTTTATTAAAGTAGAGTACGAAAACGCGCGAGTTAGTATTGACGAAGCGCTGAAATTCGAGCCCGAAAACAAAGCGTATCAGGAATTAAAAGAAAGCGTCGAGAAATTGCTGAAGGGCGAACGAACTAAAGCGGTCAACGCGCAGGTTCAAGAATTAGTCGCGCAAGGTTGGGAATATTTCGAGCAAGGCAAGTACTCCGAAGCGCTTGGCGCGGCGCTCGAGTCGTTGAAACTCGCTCCGAAGAATCCCGGCGCGTTGGCGCTTAAAAAACAAGCGGAAAATCCTATTCCGACCAATCCGAAAAAATCGAACCAAGGCGAATCGAACGCGCCGCAAGACGAGACGAGCGCGGCGCGACTTGAAAACGGGAAAACGTACTACGCCGCGTCCGGAAGACGCGCGAAAGCCGGATGGGACGCCTTTGCCAAGACGGACTATTTTCTCGCGAAGGAAGAAGCCGAAATCGCGTTGAATTTCAATCCTTCCAACGGAGGTGCGCAAGACTTGTTGAAAAAGGCGCAAGACGAACTGGACAAATTAGCCCGTCTGGTCGAGGAAGGCAACGCGCTCTTTGACTCCGCAAAATACGAAGAAGCGTTGGAAAAAGCCCGAAAAGCAAAGTCCCTATGCCGCAATTATCCCGACGCGGACGCCTTGGAAGCGAAAGTGAAAGCGCCCTTGGTTCACGCTTTAGTCGTAGCAGGGTGGGAGGCGTACAGTTTCGACGACGCGCAAGAGGCGCTTGCCAAGGCGAAGGCGGCCTTTGAGTTGAATCCGAATAACGAAGACGTCAAGGAGCTGTTGAAGGAACTGGGAGGCGTATTTTTCGATCAAGCCGAACCGGGCGCGCGTAAGACCTTGGAATACAACGGCGTTGAATTTTCTTTTCGTTATTGTCCCGCCGGGACGTTCACGATGGGCAGTCCTTCTAGCGAAAGAGGGCGTTTCGACAACGAGCCTCAACGAGAAGTCAGTATTAGCGCCGGTTTTTGGATATTCGAGTATCCTACGACTCAGGCTCAATGGAACGCTGTCGGCGTCGTTAAGTCTAACGAATGTCGTTTTACGGGCGGCAAATTGCCTGTAGAAAACGTAACTTGGCACGAAAGCGACGCTTTTATTAAGAAATTAAACGACCTTGGCATTGCGCCTGAAGGCTGGCGTTTTGCCTTACCGACAGAAGAGCAATGGGAATACGCTTGTCGCGCGGGTACGACTGGATCGACCTACGGCGTTCCTCTTGGCAAAGCGGCTTGGTATTCCGACAATAGCGAAAACCGAACTCACGAGGTCGGAACTAAGACGCCCAACAACTGGGGCGTTTACGATATGCTTGGTAACGTTTGGGAATGGACTAGCTCTAGATACTACGACGGGTCTTCGTTCGTTAATCGGGGCGGTGGCTGGGGCTACGGCGCGCAGTTCTGCCGTCCGGCGGGGCGGAACAGCAGCGACCCGGCGTACTGCTACGGCTACCTCGGCTTTCGCGGCGTTCTAGTTCGTAGCAAGTCCAGGTAAAGCCGCGTTTCTTAGTAGTCTTCCCACACGAGCCGCGCCGGGCGCGGCGTGGGAAGACGGAAAAGAAACGCGGTTAGTTAGAGATAGTGAAATCTAACTCGGGGGATTGTCAAGGGGGATGAAATCCCCCTTGACTCGCGTTAATTTGAAGACGCCGGATTTAACGAATATAACGAATATTGAGACAAGAAACAGATTGTGTAAATAAATTAAATAACAACGCCCTTACAGAAAGAACGACGGAACGGTGAAAAAATTACAAGTTAAAATTTTTACGATTCCGCTATGCGGCGACAGCGATCTCGAAGAGGAATTGAACCGTTTTTTACAAACGCGACAAATTGTAACGATCGACAAAGGCATAGCCGATCATACGTGGAACTTTTGCGTAACTTACGTTGAAACGCGCGCCGATTCGCCGACAAACGTCGTCAAGGATTCGCCGGTTGCGTCTAGCGGTATGAAGGATTACGGAAAAATATTGACTGAAGAACAATTCGCGCTTTATCTCCGTCTTCATCGTTTGCGTAATCAACTCGCAAAGGAGCTAGGTTTGCCTAAAACGGCGATATTTCGCAACGAGGAACTGGCGCAAATGTCGATTTCGCGTTGTTCCACGCCTGTCGCGTTGCGAGAAATACCGGGCGTCGGCGCCAAAAGGGCGCAGAATTACGGCGAGTACTTTTTACGTTTGATCGCGGAATTTTCCGATGAGAAAAATGAGAACGCGAAATCGTCGCGACAAGAAGAACCCTTTTACGAGGACGGAACCGTTTCTGACCCGTCGATAGAACGCGACGGAGCCGACCAATGAAACGCGCGAGCGGTCTTATCGAAGAAGTCGCGTCTTTTTCCAATATGCGCGCGGCGTGGTTAAAGGCGATTCGCGGCAAACGGTTTAAAGCGTCGACGCTAAATTTTCAGCGGGAACTTGATCGCAATCTGAATTTGATCGCTTCCGAGCTTTCTTCGGGAACGTATTGTTGGGGAAACTACGCGCGTTTTCGAATATTCGACCCTAAAGAACGCGAGATCGCCGTCGCTCCTTTGCGTGATCGCGTGGCGCAACACGCGCTGATCAATATTTGCGAGCCCGTGTTCGACGATTATCAAATCGATCAGAGTTTTGCTTGTCGCAAGGGAAAAGGTCAGTCGGGCGCGGTCAAACTGGCGGCGCGTTACTCGAAGAACGCGCGATATTATTTGAAATTGGACGTCAGGAAATATTTTGCGTCGATAGATCGCGATATTTTAACGCGACTACTTGAACGACGTTTCAAAGACGATAAAATCTTAAGGGCGTTTTACGACGTCGTATGGTCTTACGAACCGATGCAAACGTCAGGTTTGCCGATCGGAAGTTTGACGAGTCAATTTTTCGCGAATCATTACCTCGCGCCGTTGGATCGCCATATTAAGGAAGACCTGAAGATTAAGAAATACTTGCGCTATATGGACGATTTCGTCTTGTTTAGCGACGATAAGAACGAATTAAAACGCGCGTTTGTCGACGTAGAAAATTTTGCGCGCGACGAATTGAAGTTGAAACTTAAGGAGCCCGTGTTGAACCGCGCTTCTTTGGAGTTGACTTTCTTAGGAATGAAGATAGTCGACGGGCGCGTTCGTTTAGCGAACCGTTCGCGCGTTCGGTTTTGGAGAAAATACAAGGAAATTATTGACGAATTTGCCTCGGGACTCGCGACCGAGCGCAGATGCGAAGCGCGCTTGCGAGGGCTTTTCGCCTTTGTTTGTCGCGCGGAATCGCGAGCGTTTCGTTTGCGCGTTATGCAAACGCGGAGAAGCGTCGACGAATTGTAACGAAAGTTCCCAATGCGAAACGTCGCGTTGGGAACGGGTCTTCGTTCGTTAATCGGGGCGGTAGCTGGAACAACGACGCGCAGAACTGCCGTCCGGCGAAGCGGAACAACAACGACCCGACGAACTGCAACGACAACCTCGGCTTTCGCGGCGTTCTAGCTCGACGTCTGCGTTAGATTTCACGTCGAACAGACGATCTCCGGCTCGGCGTCTTTACGACGTCGGCAAATCCTCTTGAACAAAGCGTCCTAGTAGTCTTCTTGGGAACGGGCGCTTTGTTCTTTTTAGCAAGCGTTCCCGGAAAGTTATGCAAAGTTTTCAACCGACTCGTTAATTTCAGAATAACCGTCGCGTCGGAATCGACGCGTAAGCGGCGCGCGAAAGCCGCCCGCATTGCGGGCGGATGGGTTGCGAATGTCCGCGCTTCTGGAATCTACATACGGGCGGATTAGGCGCTTAATGAACTCGTTTGTCGAGAGTCCGTAAAATTCCACCCATCCGCCTGCAATGCAGGCGGCTTTCGCGCGTTTTTCGCTTCTGCGAAAAACGAATCCCCGAACGACGCTTTCATTAAGTTCAACCGTCGAATTTTCGGGAATACTTTTCGTGAACGATTACTTTTCCTCTTCCCGAATTTTTGCAAGTTGAAGAACTTCGAGAAGCGCAAGTTCGCTTCAAGCCCCTTTGCGTCAATTTGACTCGTTTGTTTTTAGAGGACAAATTGAGCGACGAGGATTTTTTGCGAGTCGTGCCCGAGATAATGGCGCGCGCCAGTTTGAAACGATTGAAGGAAGCCTATTCGACGCTGTTTCGTTCGCTAGGGCAAATCAGCGACTGGACGAAAGAAACGTAT
>JAZRWW010000040.1:0-2806 GCA_045599865.1 Thermoguttaceae bacterium | reverse complement strand
TTGTCTAGCCAAAGTCGATGTTGACCCGGCGTTCGTCCGTCGGGACGCTCGTATTCGGCGATATGAAGCCAACGACCCTCAAAAACGTCGATCGCCAGCGGAACTTCGGGAAGATCGCGATCATAGAGTCGATAACAAGTTATCCCGCGCGACGGAAAACGGCGCAAATGCCGAACGCGATTTGCCAAACAGCGCCCAAATTCGACCGCCTGGCGCTCGGCGTATTCGTCAAGTCCGGCAAAGACGGGAACGACGCTCGGTTCAGTCGAAACGACCGCGCTTTCTTCGCTTGATTCCTCTGGAACGCTAGGAGCGACCGTCGCGGGCGCGTTTTCCGTCGTCGCGTCGTCGTTTGAGCCGCGTTGAGAAAGGAAGGGCGGTTTCGGACCGAGAAACTGATAGTAGACGCATTCGATTCTACTATTGTACAACTTGCGTCGACGCGTCGCCTCGCGCCCGACGACCTTCTCGAAATCAAGCCAGTCGGTAATGACGAAAAAGCTCCACGTCGGCAATTTCGAGAAGACGGCGGGCATAGATTCGTAAAGAGAACGCAAGGCGCCAAGTTCGCCGATACGCTCGCCGTAAGGAGGATTGCACACGACGCAACCGTATTCGCGCGAGTCGGTTAAATCGCGGAAATCCTTCTGAAAAAACGCGACGTCTTCGTCGACGCCCGCCGCCGTCGCGTGCTTTCGCGCCAATTTGAGAACTTCGGAATCGACGTCGGAGCCGTAAATTTTCTCTTTTAACGGGGGCAGAATCAAGTCTCGCGCTTCTTCGCGCGCCTGACTCCACAAGTCGCGCGGAATGCACGACCACCCTTCCGACGCAAAAGTTCGATTCAAGCCGGGCGCGATGTTTCGCGCGATCATAGCCGCTTCGATCGGAATCGTGCCGGAGCCGCAAAACGGATCGATTAACGGACGTTCGGGACGCCACGTCGAAAGTTGAACCAACGCGCTCGCCAACGTTTCGCGCAACGGCGCGAGCGCGTTGAGAAGACGATAGCCGCGTCGGTGAAGTCCGCGCCCCGTCGCGTCGAGCGTCAACGTCGCGCGGTCTTTTAGCAGCGAGATTTCAACCGTGTATTGAACGCCCGTCTCGGGCAAAACGCTCGTGTTCCAAACGCGCGAGAGTCGGTCGACGATCGCTTTTTTTACCGTGCGTTGCAAGGCGGGCGCGCTTGTGATCGTCGAGCGCGTCGTTCTCCCTTCGACGAGAAAACTCGCGTCTCTTGGCGCCCAGTCTTCCCACGGAATCGCGCGCGCGGCGTCAAAAATAACGTCGAAATCGTCGCAAACGTCAAATTCGGCAAGAACAACGAGAACTTTACCCGCCGCGCGCAACCACAAATTCGCTTTAATCAAATCGGAAAATTCGCCTTCAAAGAAGGTTCGACCGACGCCGACTTCGGAATTTCGCGGAGAATACCCTAGTTTTTTTAGTTCGTTAGAAACGACCGATTCGAGTCCGGCGGTCGACGTCGCGACAAATTTTAACATAAAGACGCCTCTTTTAACAAAACGCGCGCCTCCAAAATGAAGACGCGCGCCCGTTTTTTCACGCTTGATTAGAACAATCCGACCGTATTGCCGTTTTCGTCAAGGTCGATCGATTCGGCCGCCGGAACTTTCGGCAGACCGGGCGCGGCGATAATTTCGCCGGTCGTAACGACGACGAAGCCCGCGCCGGCGCTCCAGCGAATCTCGCGCACGTTCAAATCAAATCCTTCCGGCGCGCCCAACGCCTTCGGATCGGCGGAGAAGGAATACTGCGTCTTCGCAATGCAGACGGGCAGGGAATCGCAACCGAGCGCGATCAGAGGCGCAAGTTGACGTTCCGCTTGTTTCGTATAGGAGACGGAACCGGCGCGATAAATTTCCTTAGCGACTTTTTCGATCTTCTGCTTAATCGTCAAGTCGTCCGAATACAACGGCTTATAACCGCTTTTCGGATTCGCTTCGAGCTTGTCGAGAACCGTTTGAGCCAAGCCGATCGCGCCTTTGCCGCCGTCGCGCCAATGGGTCGCGCAAGAGCATTCGACGCCGAGTCGCTCGCACACGGACGCGACGACTTGCAGTTCTTCGTCCGTGTCGCCCTCGAATTTATTGAGCGCGACGACGACCGGGACTCCGAATTTTTTAACGTTCTCAACGTGGCGCGCAAGGTTGGCGGCGCCTCGTTCGACCGCTTCTGGATTGGGCGTTCCAAGGTCGCTTTTTGCGACTCCGCCGTGATATTTGAGCGCGCGAACAGTCGCGACGACGACCGACAAATTCGGCGCAATGCCGGCTTTGCGGCATTTGACGTCAAAGAATTTTTCAGCGCCAAGGTCGGCGCCGAATCCTGCCTCCGTAACGACGTAATCGGCAAATTTTAACGCCGTTCTCGTTGCTACGACGCTGTTGCAACCGTGCGCGATATTCGCGAAAGGACCGCCGTGAACGAAGGCGGGATTGCCTTCGAGCGTTTGGGCTAGATTCGGATTAATCGCTTCCTTCATCAGAACCGTCATAGCGCCTCGAGCCTTGAGATCGGCGGCGGTAACGGGCGCGCCGGAAAGATTATAACCGACGACGATATTTCCAAGTCGTTCGCGCAAATCCCACAGATTCTCGCTCAAGCAAAGAATCGCCATAATTTCCGACGCGGCGGTGATAATGAAGCCGCTCTCGCGCGGGACGGAGTTGTTCGTTCCGCCAAGCCCGAGAACGATCTGACGCAAGGCGCGCTCGTTGACGTCGAGCGTTCGTCCCCACGTAATCCGGCGCGAATCGAGATTCAACGGGTTGCCTTGATGAAG
>JAZRWW010000039.1:0-12986 GCA_045599865.1 Thermoguttaceae bacterium | reverse complement strand
CGCCGCCGCCCCCGCCGCCGCCAAAGCCGCCGACTCCGCCGACGGAACCGCCCGCGCCGCCCCCGCCGCCAAAGCCGCCCGCGCCGCCGAGCATAGTCGAACCGCCGCCTCCGCCGCCGACCCCGGAATTACCGCCGACCGGCGTTGTTTTGTCTATATAATGCCCTCTCGTCGAGGGATCGTTCGGATCGACCGTGCCGCCGTCGCCCGCAAGAACGTCGACCGTCGCGTCCGCGCCGTCGTCGAAAACGCCGCCGCCGTTCGCCGCGCCAGACTGGTAGACGACGCCGGAACCGCCGTTCCCGCCTAAACCGCCGCCGCCCGCATAAGACGACGATTTCTGCATAACGGAACCGCCGTTTCCGCCTATCGCGGAACTGTAACAAGCAGTCACGTCGCTCAAAACGACGTCGCCGCTAAAAGCGTAAATCGCGCCTCCGGCGCCTAATCCGCCGCCGCCGCCGGAAGCGCCGTCGCCGCCGTTTCCGCCTTGAGCCGAACAAGAATCAAACGTCGCGTTTGAAACGAAAACGGTTCCGCCCTGTTCCGCAGTGTCGATATACAAACCGCGATAGACTCCGCCGCCGTCGATCGTATGTCCGTTTCCAACGATCGTAAGATTGCCGTTCGGAACGCCGGTTAAAGATTCGTTGCCCGTGATCTGCGGGAGATTGCCAAGCAAATTGACGTCGCCGTTCAATACGACTTTAAAATCGTCGCCTTTGTTCGAATTATATTCGGCAATAGCGGCGCATAGCCCGTTATAATCCGAAACGTAGCGCGTCGTCTCCGCTCCAAAAGCCGTTGGCGCGACTCCAAAGAGAGCCAAATAAATGAGCGCGCCTCTCCATTTTCCCGACTTTCTCGTCTTCTTTGTTGAAAAACGCATTGTTATCCTTCCTTGAAAATTCGCGCCTCAATTTTTTCCGCGAGTCGCGACGCCTAGCGCGCCGTCCCTTACGAATGCTCAAAGGTCGCGCCCTACAACTATTGCGACGTCTCCGTACGTCGCGACGAAATCGCTTCGAACGTTCTTTCGTTCAAAACGACGTCGCTACGCCGTCCGCTCGCAAGAAATACGCAAGGGGACGACGCGTCGATTCGTCTCTTTGTAGTATCGACCGAATAAGTTTAGGAATTTTTCTTTTTTACGCCGTTTTTCCTCTTTTTTATAAAAAACGTTCATTCCGTTTTTCACTCAAAAGCCAAACGATCAGAACAACGCTCCTTGTCGCTCCAATGAGACGAGCTTGACGCGCCTTTTCCTTTTACGACGAGTTCCATATAAGTCGCTCGCGTTTAAAAAAGGTCGCTTATGATTCTAACGCCTTGCTCGTCTTTCGCGTTAAATCGGGAAAATCTCGCGGATACTACCTAATATTGCTAGAAAAGTCAAACTGTTTTTATTATATGGCGCGTAAAGTTGAAACAGATCGTTCGCCCTTGGAAAAAAATCTCTGAAGGCGTCGTAAAAACGAAAACTCGTCTTGACGCCTTCCAGCGCAATAGGCTATGATTACCCCCGTTGACCGCGCGTAAGAACGCTGATTTGTTAAAAGGAAGCGTTTTTAACGATTAGAGATTGGTTATTTTTCCTAAAACGTATAAATCTTGAGAAATGTCTCAAGTTTTATTGGTTTAGTTTATTACAATCAAACGTACTTTTGTTAGCGGTCGTCCTCGCGGGATCGTTTCGCGAAGTAGAAACTTTTGTTTCGAATACGGTCGTCGTTTGTTTTTCAAACGCGGTCAAAGTTCCTTTTCCTTCCGTTTGTCGCAAAAGAAGATGTCCACTGTTAAAACGCCCTTAAAAGAATCCGTTGTTTCGACTAAAAACGCGTCCGTTTTTTTTGAATCGACGCTTGAACGACTTTCGGGCTTGCATAGCTCCAGCGAACGAAGGAGTACTTTTCCTCATCTTTTGGCTTCTCCCATTCATTACGAGCCCGGTTACGCTTATCCTCTGTTAGTCTGGTTGCACGACGCGGAAAAAACGGAAGCGGAACTTTTTGAAGTCGCGCCTCGTATTTCCACGCGCAACTACGTGGTCGTCGCTCCGCGAGGTTTGGCGCGCGTGCAAAATCGCGTCGTCAGAAGTCGCGTCAACGGAAGATTGTTGGAAGAGAAGAGTTGGCAAGAGTCTTGCTACGATTGGCCGGAAACGGACGAAGCCGTGTCGGAAGCGGAGAACCTTGTCTTTGATTCGATAGAACAAGCCGCCGCGAATTTCAACGTCAATCCTCGTCGCATTTTCCTTTTAGGTCGCGGGTCGGGCGGCACGATGGCGTTGCGCGTCGCCTTGCGCAATCCGCGCGAATTTGCGGGCGTCGCTTCGATCGACGGCGCCGTTCCGTCTCTTGAAAAACTGCCTTTGCGAAATTGGCGCGTCGCGCGCGATTTGCCCGTTCTGATTACGACAAGCGACCGTTCTTCTACTACGGTTCCTCAATTAACGGCGCGTCAGTTGCGCCTGTTCCATACCGCCGGAATGACCGTCGTTATTCGTCAGTATAACGAAGCGCCCGGTCGTTGTACCGCTCGCGCTGCTGAAACTAGAATGAACAAAATACTTGCCGACGTTAATTGCTGGGCGATGGAACGCGCGCTCAATCCAAGAACGCCGACCTCCGAACTCTTTGAACGCTGTTAGAAAAAACTTCTCGTCCGTCGTTTCGCGCTCTTTGCGCGAGGCGAGCGCCGAATCCAAAGTCCCTTGCGAATCCTTTGAACGACGTAATAAACATTGACGTCGAAACGTCTTTGAACGAAAGAATCGAGTTCGATTTTTCTCGTTTAGAAACGTTGCGCGACGAAATCTTTCAACGAGCCGACGCGCGATTTGCGCGTCTGACGTCTAACGGCGGTTTTGAAGTCTTACAATCTTTCGCCGCTCGTTCTTTTGGCGCTTCTTCATATCCTCCTAAAAGTTCGGATTCGCGCAGTAGGTTGCGCGTTCCCTTTGAAGCGCGTCTCGGTTCCGTTTCTATGACGCGTCAAGAAGCCTCCGCGTTAGAGCTAAATCAGATTATTCCCTTAACGGAATCGACTAAAGGGCGCGTTCAAATATGGTCGGAAGGGCGCCGTTATGGAGAAGGAACTTTGTTAGTCGCCAACGGCAAACTGATCGTTAAAATCGTGTCCGTCGACAGTATCGAAGAAGGCGACGACGAATAAAAACGGGATCGTCGCGTAAAGTTATGAAAGGTCGACAAGCGCAAACTCGTGGACGTTGAAACGACGCGAATACGACTTTTTTTGTACATAAGAAAATAGTTGGCAAGACGCTGTTTGACGACTTTCAATCATCGTTCGTCGGTTTTCCTTAGTTCCCTTGCCTGAAGCGCTTATGCGCGTTGGCTTTTTGTGAACGCCTACTGAGAAAAATAACGCATAAAATCGTCGTAAAAACGAAGGTTTATGCGAATCGAGAAGGTTGTAAATATGATACGAAACTTGGAAGATTTTATCCTTGAATTTGAAAAAATCAAAAAGCTGGGCTGGGTTCAAACTCATCGTAACGGATCAACCGGAATTGGAAAGACTCTTGAGGACTTGCTTGGAATCGAGGAAAACAATCGACAGGAACCCGATTTTGGCGAATACGAGTTAAAATCCTGTCGTATAGAAGCCAATTCAATGACGACAATTTTAACTAAAGCTCCCAAACCTCCGAAGATAAACGCTTACCTTAGAGAAAAATTCGGTTACGTAAGCGACGAATACGAAATTAAAAACAAAGTATTGCACGCGACTCTGTGGGCTGGCCGTTTCACAGAAATTGCCGACACAGGCGCCGCGTTACGCGTTGCTTGCGAAAGCAACACGATATACATCGAGTCCCGCGAGGGACGCGAAAACGCCTATTGGAGTGAAGAAGACGTTAGAACGTCTTTTAAATCAAAGTATAAAACGAACAAGCTTGTCCTTGTAAAGGCTCATTCGCAAGGCAAAGGTCCAGAGGAAACGTTTCAGTTTGTCGAAGCGTATCTATTACAAGGAATAAATAGCGAAAGGGTAATCGACCTAGTTCAACGCGGAATTATATGCGTTGACATACGAATAGGTATGTACAAGGACGGAAGGATGCACGACCACGGAACAGGATTTCGAATCTTTGATCGCCATTACGACGAACTCTTCGACGTCGTTGAACGACTGTGTTAATCAACATAGTCAAAAAGACAAGATTTTCGACTAACTTTTTCCGCTTTCTTACTAATTTTTGGCGTACAAATTGAATCGTCCGCGTTTTGTTTGATTTCGACCGTACAGATCGTGTCGTTATGCCATCCGCCATGAGGCACGATTAACACTCTAGTTATGTCAAAACCATATTTAATCCCAATACCTCCTGAATTCCAACCGAAAGTAATAACCTTTCCGCCGTGTTTCACGATTCTGGAAATTTCTTTCTTGTGGTTACTCCAAAAAGACGCCTGAGTCGTTTGCCAGTTTACTTCATATCCAAAGTTATGATAACATTCGGCGACCTGTCGCGGGGAATAAGGAGGATCGTATAGAATTCCATCTACCGATTCGTCGTCAAAAAGTTTAAGGAAATCAAGCGCGTCAAGATGGTAGTCGACGTCGTATTCAGGATTAAGGTCGTTAGTTACTTTGGCTAATTTATTCCGATTAGCAAAGGGATCAATCCATAGACCGTCGTTCATTTCCTCCAGAATAAGCGCTCGAATCGGTTTAACTTCGAACGTATTTGAATTGGGCATTGCCCAAACGCGTTCAAGTTTAATCGTTTTATTCTTCATCATTAACGCTTTCTTTGCGGGGAGGTTGAAACTCTTTTTGTTGAGCAAGAAATACCTCGACCGCTTGGCGAATAACCCAACTTATCGAAGATTTCTTCTCGCGCGCAATTTTTACAAGTTTTTCGTAGTCGTCGCGAGGAATCGACGTCGACGTTCTGACGTAATCGTATTTGAACATTTTTTCTCCCTTCATTTCATTATTCTACATAAAAATGGTGAAGCGTCAAGACTGAAATTTTAAGTACGTACCCCAAATAATCAAAGACTAACGACGCGACTTACGGCGAGATTCCAAAGCAAACCTTGTTCTGAACCCTACGCGTCAAACAAAAAAAACGGGATCGCCAAAAACGACCCCGTTTTTCTTTCCCAATTTAAGACGCGCGGATCAAGCTAGAAGGTCATGCCGCATGAGACCCCGCCGGTAAAACCTTTTTCGCGAGCCCCGTCCGCTTCCTGAATCCAATCGTAACGAACTTCCGGTCTGATTAACACGTTTTCGAACGGTTTGTAAACAAGACCGTAAGAAAGATCGTGGCAATGTTGTTCGACGGCGCCGTTCGTACCCGCAGGCTTGCCCGAAGAGCCAAGACGTTGGAAATAATACTCGTAACGAACGTTGCTCGACAATTGGTCGTTATGCGCGTAAGAAAGGTAGTTGCCGATTCCGAATTGACTGTAACGGGACAAATGTTCGGCGCGATCCGACATTACGCCGTAATCGTTGACGACGCCTAAGGTCAAACGGTCGGTCGCCTTCATTCTCAGCGATACCGTCTGCAAATAATCGTTATGATCGCCGATCGAAACGCCGCCTAATTCGTAATATCCTTCGCTCAACAAAGCGCGATTCTCGCCGACGGCGCTATGAACCTGGTCAAGAACGCTCGCATATTCAAATTCGACGCGATCAGACAATTCCCAACCTACTCCGAAAAGAAATCCCGAATCGCCGCGTCGATTCTCCAAACTGACGTCGGAACCCGTCGTCAAACCGAATTTGAGCGCGAACTTTTCCGTCGCGCGGTATTCAAACAAAACGCCGCTATGCGTCTCGGGCTCGTGTTCTTTCGCGTAAGTGTGCGTGTTAAAACCGCCGTGAATAGCGTTCGTCGACTCGTATTCAAGGAGCGTCGCAAATTTCCCGACTTTTGTCGTCAAACGTCCCGTCGCGATCTCGCCGTACGCTTGGTAAATAGAAGCCGCGTAACCGTCGCCGCTAATTCCCCATTTTCCGTCGAATCCGCGATCCCCTAGACTTTGCAATACGGTCGTTCCAAAATTCGCGTCGACTCGACCGCCCCAATCGAACCGTCCTCGTTCAGACTTCGCTTTACGCTCGGCGGTAAGCCAGGCTTGATTCAGTTGCATCGCGCGACCTTCGCGCATAAAACCGTCCTGCCAAGTCGAAAGAAGGTTTCCGCTAAACAATCGGGGAGCTACGGAAGTCTCGGATGGAGCGATCATAGCGGCGTCGACAAGTCCGGCGGAATTAGGGTCAAATTTGATCGCTTCCGCTGAAAACTTTGGCGGAACCGCAACGCGTTCAAGTTCGGAAGCCGAAGCCTCGGTCGACAATACTTTATCCGTCTTCGGCGCCGTCGGAACCGAATCGTCGCGTTTCACAACGTCGTTAGGCAAAACGGGCTTCCAATTCTCTTTCGATTCGCGCTCGACGTCTCCGACTTCTTCGTCTTCCGCGTCCGTCTTCAGAACGTCCGCGTATTTCTCCGATATTTGAGCCTTTTGAGCCTCAAATTTGGAGTCGTCCTGTAAAAGAAGAATTTGCGTCGCTTCGTCGGACAGGGCGCTAATATCCGCGTCGTCCGCCAACGCCGCGCTCAACCCTAACAACCCCGAAAGGACAAAAAGGGGAGTCGCTAATATCTTTTTCATCTTCGATTCGTTCCTATCTTAATTGGGAAAACGGGGGGAATTCTACGTAGCGCTCAAAGAACGTTCCGTTTCAAAATTACGGCGTTAGGAAATAACCAAAAAATCGCCAAAAAAGTCAAATCCGGCAATTTCCTCCGTAGTTAGATAATCGGAACGACGCCGACCGTCAAAATAGAAAAAATCAAAAAATTTTCAAAAAAAAAAGACTTTTCTACAAAAAAAAACAAGTATCAGACGTCACAAACGGATATTTTATCCTTTTTTCTGATTTTACGCATATTTTACAGTTGCTCTATTTTTTACTCCGCGTCGTAAAGAGAAGCGAACGCGAGAATAAATAAAAGTCCAAGTCGCGCGATAGGGGGAGAAACGAAAACTCGATAAATCGCTTTAAAAAATGATTAAAAAAAAGGAGACGCCCCATATTCCATTTGACGCCAAGTAATAAAAATGGATAATCAGAAGCGAAACGTCGGTCGTCGACGTTTTTTCGACGCTAACGAGGCGTCGCCGCTGTGATTATCGGGATGTAGAAATGAAAACGCCGCTTAAAAAAAATCGTTGGGGAACGTTCGCCTTATGCGCGGGCGCGTTCGCTCTATTCGTCGTCGCTTCCTTGGAATCGACTCGCGCTTCGGAACCGAAAACGCTTCTCTCGTGGGATTTTGAGAATCAAGACGAAGTAGACGCTTGGAAATTCAACTGTCTGACAAAACCTGTCGCAAAGGACGGGAAATTGACGTCGACTTATACAAGTTGGGATCCTTTTGTCGTTAGTCCGCAATTCGAACTCAAGCCGCGTCCGGGGCAATACGTCGAAATTCGTATGAAGTCGACCGGGTTCTACGTCGGAGAAATCTTTTTCGCGTCGTCGAACGAGGGACAATACGGCGGTTTTTCGCAAGAGAAAACCGCAAGTTGGGATATTGTTCACGACGGCGAATTCCATACCTATCAAATTCTGCCCGCGTGGTTGGCCGAACCGCAAATTATTAAGATTCGCGTCGATTTAGGACGTCCAAGCGAAACCGAAATTAAAGAGGGCGCCGACCTCGAAATCGACTATATTCGAATTATCGACATTAATATCGACGCTACCGCCGCCGCCTCAAAGTTCGACTGGAGTTCCGAAGATTTGGAAGGACGCAAAATCGCCTCGGATCGCGGAAGGGACGCTTGGATCAGTGAAATCGGCGAAATCGATCCCGCGAAAGTCGGCTCGAATCTCTTCTTGGAATGGGAAAAAAAGCCCTCAAGTAAAGAGACGCCCTTCCCGCGCGCTTCGCTCCGTTGCTTAACGTCGACAAAAAGCGGCGTCGTTACCCTCGAAATTCCGCTTTTCGGGCTATGTTCGCAAGACCTCGACAATCCCAATTATTTCGCGCGCAACGTCGACCTTTCTTGCTTTGACGCTTGGGGCGACAAAATTTACCGCTGGGAACTCTCGACGCCCTCGGGATTCGCGCTCAAACGTCTCGCTTTCGCCCGATCGCCCCAAGGATTCGGCGCGCTCGAAAAACAGGGCGACGGTCAGCAGATCGCGTTGGCGCGTCTTTCGTCGGAAAAAGTCGCAAAGGTCGAATACGAAACGTTGTTACGAAACTGCGGCGGCGCTGCGCTCGACGCTTTCCGCGCAAGTTCGGATACGAAAAACGACGCCTTGAAGCTCGAACGCGTCGTCGCGCAAAAAGTCGCCGTCGATCCCTTGCTCGGATTCAATCCGACGGGCGACCGGCTCGCGGCGCTGAAAATTGACGATTCAAACGTCGACAAAACCCTTATTGAACTCGAAGTCGACCCCGAAGGAAAAATCATTTTCCCGAAAGACGCTTCCTTGGCGCCCGGAGAAGCCTTCCGCCTCCTCGCGACTTACGAAGTCCGCAAAGCCGGAAAATTGGAAACGCGGCTCGCTTTCAACGCCAAATCTGCAGTCAATGGAGAAACGAAAAACGTCGGCGTCAATTTCACGCCCCGACTGAACGTCTTAGATTCTATCGACGTTCCGCGTGCGGAATACGCGCCGGAGCCCAAACCGCTAGAAAGCGATTATGAAATCGGAGCGTTCTATTTCCCCGGTTGGTCCAAACGTTCGGGCTGGGATAAAATCGACGCGGCCGCGCCCGTCCGCAAGCCTCTCTTGGGTTGGTACGACGAAGCGAATCCCGAAGTCGTCGATTGGCAAATCAAATGGGCGGCGGAAAACGGAATTCAGTTCTTCTTTGTCGACTGGTATTGGAAACGCGGAACCATTAGCTTAGACCACTGGATTCGAGCCTTCCAAAAGGCTAAATATCGCTCTTGTCTGAAATGGGCGGTAATGTGGGCGAATCACACCGGGTACGGAACTCACTCTTCAGAAGACTGGAAAGTCGTTACGAAATACTGGATCGACAATTACTTCAACACGCCCGAATACTACAAAATCGACGGTAAACCGGTCGTCGTAATGTGGGATCATTCGATCGTCGACCACGATATGATCGAAGAAGCTAAAAAAGAAGGACTCGATCTGAAGCCGGGCGAAGGATGCAAGCGCGCCTTTGACCTTTGCAGAAAATTGTGCGTGGAAGCCGGTCTGCCGGGCGTCTATTTCATCGCGATTAAATGGCCCGAACACTCGCCCGATCTCGAAACGGTGCAGCGTTACGCAAACGCCGGATTTGACGCCACCACTATCTATCACTTTATGTATCCGGGAAACGACGTCGAAGATAAAACGCTCTATTCCTTCGACAAAGTCGTCGACGCGTCCAAACCGAATTGGGAAGAACGGAATAAAACCGGCGTAATTCCCTTCATTCCGAATATCTCGACCGGCTGGGATTCGCGACCTTGGCACGGTTTCCGAAGCACGGTCGTCTATGATCGTTCCGTCGAATCGTTCCGAAGACTCTTGCAAGATTACAAAGATTTTGCCGACGAAACGGGCGTCAAACGCGTCGTTCTCGCGCCTCTGAACGAATGGGGCGAAGGTTCCTACATCGAGCCGAATAACGAATTTGGGTTCGGAATGTACGAAGCTATTCGAGAAACGCTTTGCAAGAAACCCGCCGAGGGATTCCCCGTAAACTTCGCGCCCTATGAAGTTGGACTTGGCCCTTACGATCTGCCGAAAGAGAAATAATCGACGCCCTTTCACTTGACGTTTCGCGCGCGTCGACCCTTGATAGTCGACGCGCTTTCTTTATTACTCCCCTCAAATCCCGTCGTATGAAAACAACGTTATTAACTCTGGCGCTCGTTGCGCTACTTCTGGTTCCCGTTCCTAACAAGGCGTCGATCGCCGCCGATCCAAACGTCGAACAAGGCGTCGCGACGCCCTTCTATGTTTTCGACGCTACGCCTTGGCGTAGAGTCGATCGCGCCAATCCCGCCGACGTCGCGCGAGTTTGGGACGAAACGCTTCTTATCGCGACGATTCAAGGTCTTGCCAATCGCGACGCCGCCCGGCTATATTTGATCTATTCGGAAGCCTACGGGCGAAACGTCGATCGATTCTGGCTGGATCGATTCTCGCAAAACGTCCCGACGCACGAAGGAACTCCGAAGAAAAAAGGATGGCTTCAAGACCGACCTCGACAAACGATCGAGTCGCTCGACGACTTGCTCGACGTTTTCGAAGAATTTTACGTCGGAGTCGTTTTATACGACGGCGACGTCCCGTCGACGGCAAACGTCGCGACGACGATCGCCGGCGTTGAAAATCTCTTGCCCGTTAGATACGATCCGACGCCCGGCTCGCTATACGACAGACTAATCGCCTCCGCGCAAGGTCGACGTCTTCCCGTCGTAAAAAGCCTCATTAACGAAGACGGTTCCCCGCTCTTTACCGGCAAGGGCGAAATTCCCGATGCAAACCTTGATTCTTCGGGCTCCGTTAAAGTCGATCCTTACTACTGGCTTATCGAAAATTATATCAAATCCGGCAAAGCCAACCCGCTCGAAGGGGGATATTATATCGACGCCGACTGGATCCGGCGTCCGATCGGCGCAGTGCAAAATCACTGCCTCGCGAATCGCGATTTTGTCGTTTCCCGAAGAGGGTTCTTTTTCGACCTATCCCCGTGGGACGACGAAACTCCAAACGACGACCGAAATCAACCTCTTGGCGCCGACTTCCGCGCCTTCAACGCGATTATGCGCGCCGCATACGACGCCGCCGGAGGATCGAAAATTATTCGCGTCTCCGGATTCACGCCTTGGGATTCCAAATACACGGATCACGGGAACGCGGGCTGCAAACATTCCGGCGTTCCAACCGAATGGCGCCACGCGGAAATTCTCTCGAATTACAACGCCTATCTTGACGCCGACGCGCTCGGTCTGGGCGCTATGGCAAACGCCTCGTTTTATCAACATTTCCCAGTAAAAGAGCGTTACGAGCAAAAGAAGCCGACGCTCGAAGATTTGCGCAAGAGAGGACTGCTCGACGAAAAAGACGCCCCCGTCGATAAAACGTTCGTCGCGATTTATTCCGGAGACTACGATTCCGCCGCGTGGGTCTATCAGGCGACGCCGCAATTCTGGGACGATCACGCGCGAGGAACGATCCCTGTCAACTGGGCGTTCAATCCGAATCTAGCGGATCGTTTCGCGCCCGGATTCGATTATTTCCGTCAAACGAAGAGTAATCTTGACTTTTTCGTCTCGGGCGACTCCGGCGCGGGTTACGTCAATCCGACGGGCTTAGTCGAACCAAGACGATTTTCGGGATTGCGCGACGGACTCGACGTCTGGATTGAACATTCTAAAAAATACTTCAAACGCTGGGATATTTCGGGAATTGGATTTGTTATCGACGGAGACGCGCGAACTTCGGATCGTCGAACCTTGGAACGACTCGCGGAATACGCGCCCGACGGAATTACGACCCATCGAGGGGAAACGATGGGAGTCGTCGATAATCCGTTCGGAGAAAAAACGCCGTTCAGACCGATGAATTTCGACCTAGCCGACCCGACGCAAGGCGCGAATATTATTTTGGGCGACGCGCGATTTGATCGTGGTCCGCAGTTCAATACGTACAGAACGATACTATGGTCCCCGTCGCAACTGAAAGAAATGTTCGAACTAGTAAAAAAAGACGAAACTAGAGGCGCAAGAGTTGAATTTGTCGACTATTATACTTTCTGGCTGCTCTTGAAACAGGAAGCGAAACGCGTTGGAAAGGATGAATTCGACAAAAGATTATAATCGCCCGTCTTTAAACAAGCGGACGAACGCTTGGCTTTCGTCTAGCGATCGTCCGCTTCACGTTTCAAGCGCGACGTAACGACGACGTTCTTCGGCGGTTTGTTTGTCAAGTCGTTGAAAGAAAGCGGCGCGAATCGACGCGCGGTTTCGACCGCCGTAAAGATCTTGCAACGCGTATTTTTTCTCTTTTCGGTTCGCGCGAATACGTTCGATCCACTTTTTTCCAAATTGAGTTTCTCGCAAATAGGCGTTCGCGCCTTGTTTCTCGAGCGTATAGACGACGACTCCGCGCCAAAATCCCATATTCCAACCGAGCGTGGAAGCAAACGCTTTCGTCCAAACGCGAGAACCGACCGCGCGGACGCCCGTTTCGTATAACGCGTAAGTCGCGCCCGTTTTTAATTTGCGAACGATTTCCGGAGGACGCGCGCCTTCGGGCGTAAAAAGAACTATATGAACGTGATCCGTTCGAACGTTGAGCGCGTCGATTTCCCAGCCGAATTGATGCGCGCTTGCCATTATTGAATCGTGAACGATCGCGCTTTCAACTGTTGAAAAAACGACGCGAGGCTCGTTGAGGTTTACCGACATATAATTGTAAAGAGCGGCGTTAGGTTCGACGTATTGAGAATCCCAACGAAAAGAACCTTTTTCACGACCAAGAAGGCGCGTTCCATAGGTGGAAAACGTTAAAAAATATACGCGTCCTAATTCCATTTTAAGACTCTATGCTTGTTATTTTTCGCAATGTGAAAACGGCGAAGCGGAACCCCGCCGATAGGCGGGCGCGGAAGCCGCCGATTACATATCGGCGGATGGGATCGGTTCGCAAATCGTCAATCTCAAAAAAAACGACGAAGCAGAACCCCGCCGTTAGGCGGGCGCGGAAGCCGCCGGTTATATACCGGCGGACGGGATCGGCTCGCAAAACGTCGATTTCAAAAAAAACGACGAAGCGGAACCCGCCGTAAGGCGGGCGTGGAAGCCGCCGATTACATATCGGCGGATGGGATCGGTTCGCAAATCGTCGATCTCAAAAAAACGACGAAGCGGAACCCCGCCGATAGGCGGGCGCGGAAGCCGCCGATTACATATCGGCGGAAGGGATCGGTTCGCAAATCGTCGATCTCG
>JAZRWW010000038.1:0-1493 GCA_045599865.1 Thermoguttaceae bacterium | reverse complement strand
AAACAGCCCGTCGACCGACCCCCTCAAAAAGCGGACCGTCGCCGGGCCGAACGTGCCGCCGCCAAGGTCGTAAACAAGAATCGTCTTGTCTTCTTCGGCGTTAAAACCGTAGGCGATCGCCGCCGACGTCGGCTCGTTGACGATCTGCAACACGTTCAAACCCGCAAGCTCGCCCGCGCGACGAGTCGCGTTCCGTTCCTTCACGAAAAAATACGCCGGACAAGTAATTACGACGTACTTAACGCGTTCCCCAAGAACTTCGGACGCGTCTTGCGCCAATTTTCGCAAAATAAAGCTCGAAATCTCCTCGGGCGAATACGAGACGCCGCCGTATTTCGCAAAATAGCTCGCGTCCCCTATGCTTCTCTTGACATATTGGCAGACGTCAAGCGGAAAGACTTTCGTCGCTTCTTTAGCCTCGTCCCCGACGATCGCGCGACCGGCGTCGAACCAAACGACCGAAGGCGTCGTGCGTTTGCCGTTCGCATTGGGGACGATTTCCGCGTACCCGCGCTCGTTCACGTAGGAAACGCAACTATACGTCGTGCCCAAATCGATTCCAAAGACTTTCGAAGAATCTTTCATCGGCGCGTCTCCTACTCGATCACGACGTCGCGACTGCGCTCTTTCGCCGCGCGAATCTCCTCGTCGCTCATACCGACTTCCGCCTTAAACGTCGCCTTCGCCTCCCGACCAGAAGCGACGGCGGTCAATTCCAAGACGCCCTCTTCGGAAAGCGTGAAAGTTACGTCGACTCGCGTATGTTCGGGAAGACCCGGAGGAAGTTCCAGAGTCGTGACGCCGACTTCCTCACCCTCGTCAAGTTCCGCGTCTACCGCGTCCAAGTTCGAACTGAACACGCGAATGTCGATCGCTTCGGCGTCGGGCTCGTCGGTATAACAAGTCAACGCGCTAACGACCGGCGTGGAAGACTGGCGCGCGATCAAATGATGAAGAATCGGACGCCCGTTCTTCTTGACGCGAATGCCGTAGCTTTTTGTCGCGACGGTCGTTATCGAGATTTTCGACGTCTCCAAAAGATAATCGCTCGAAACGCCCTGCTCCGCGCTCGTCTCGTCGACCACCGACTCGCGTTCGGATTCGGAAAGCTCGTCGAACGACTTGCCCGCAAGCTCTTGAGCTTTCTTTTCCAGCGTTATTTTTACGTTCCGGCATTGTCCGAAGAGCGCCGCGCCCTTCGCGACCGCCTCGTCCACGTCGAGCGAGCGAGGAACGACGCCAAGCTCGGACTCAAATTCTGCTCGAATGCGTCGCTCGACCATTTTCATACGCGTCGAACCGCCGACCAAGAGAAAATCGTCTATTTTCTCGACGCCCTTCTCGCGCGCGACGTCAAGGACGGAACGAGTAAATTCGATCGTTCGATCCAAGAGATGGCTCGTCGAACTTTCGAAACGCTCGCGAGAATACTGAACGTTGACGCGCGAACCGCCGAACGAAACTCGCACGGGCGCAGTCTCGCGATTCGTCAG
>JAZRWW010000037.1:0-7205 GCA_045599865.1 Thermoguttaceae bacterium | reverse complement strand
CGGCGAAAAATCTTATGAACTACTCGATCCGAACGGCTCCGAACGCGGCGGTCGTCCTTTCTTCCAATTCCTCACTCGTCGCGTCGCCGACGTCAAGATTTTGGAAGGCGAGGAATTCGCGCCCGTCGTCGCCGATAATTTCGTCTTGGTTCCTCAATCAAACTCAATTCCGAAAGACAAGCCGTTCGTCGTCAAGTTCTCGAGTAAATAGCAACAAGGCGACGTCGGCAAAACAACGGAGCCTTAGCAAGACGTCGCGCGCAATAATTACGATTTAGCGTTTTGGGAGTTTAGTAATGAAGTTTTCTTCAACGGTCGTCCGTCGTAGGCGTTCAACTTTTAAATTCTGTCTGTTTTCATTCCTTTCGGCGTTCGTCCTTTTTGCTTTTGCGCAAAATTTAAGCGCGCAAAACGTCGACGCTTCCAAACAAGGCGACGCTTCCAAGCAATGTTACGCGATCGTCGCGACGCCAAGCGTTCTTGACGACGCCGACTGGGCGAAAGTCGTCGATTCGTTAAAATCGAAGCGCGCGGAAGAATTTAACGTCGTCGTCGTTCGCTGGGAAGACGACGCCTTCGACAAATTGCGCGACGCGGCGCCCTATTGCGCGTGTTTCGTCGTCAAGCCGGAAGAAGCGTCAAAAGAGCGTCTTGCGCAGATTTGGCAAGGAACGCGCGCCTTGGACGACGACCCCTACGGCGACGTAATTTGGGGAATTATCACGGGCTTCGACGCAAACGACGCGCTTCGTCTCACGCAAACGCAAGACATGCAAGTCGAACGCGTCTGCGGCGGCACGCCCGTCGATATGACTTATTTTAAGTCGGGCGTCACTTTTGACGAAGGCGTCAAGAATCGCTGGCGCGTTAAAGAAGAGGGCAAAGAAATTGAAGAGCGAAACGACGCCCCGGACGACACGACTCGCGCGATCGCCGAGGCGCTCGACGGCGCCCAGCTGTTCGTAACCTCAGGGCACGCGTCCGAACGCAACTGGAGCATTGGTTATTCATACAAAAACGGTTTTTTCGTCGCTAAAAACGGCGATTTGCTCGGCGCTCCCTCCAACGACAAGCCGTTTTTAATCAAAGCGAGTGGCTCCAAAGTGTACCTTGCGTCCGGCAACTGCCTAATGGGTCATATTGACAAGCCCGACTGCATGGCGCTGGCGATGATTCGAAACGCCAACGTCGACGCGCTTGTCGGTTACGTCGTTCCAAGTTGGTTCGGATTTATGGGTTGGGGCGTTCAAGAATATTATATTAGTCAGCCCGGCCGTTTTACCGTCGCGGAAGCGTTTTTCGCAAATAATCAAGCGGCGCTTTATCTTTTGGAAAAAAACAAAGCGGCGCAAGAAGCGAACGCGCCGGAATCTCGACAATTCTCGACGCGTTTCGTCGAAGGTCTGAAATATGACCGCGACGTCGTGGTTCTATACGGCGATCCCGCGTGGCGCAACGCGTTGGCGGTTCAAGATTCCGGGTGGAAACAAGAACTAACGCAAGAACAAAACGCCGAAGGCGAGACGGTCTGGACGCTGACGATTTCGCCCTTGCGCGGCGACAAATCTTATTCGCTCGTCGATCCGAACGACGCCGAACGCGCCGGGCGCCCGTTCTTCCAGTTCCTTCCTCGTCGCGTCGCCGACGTTAAGATTTTGGAAGGCGAAGAATTTCAGCCCGTGATTACGGAAAATTTCGTAATGATTCCGAAATTCAACCCAATTCCGAAAGACAAGCCGTTCGTCGTTAAGTTCTCGAGTAAGTAGTCGGTCTAAAAAAACAAGCGCGCGACGCGTAACGATTAGGAAAGATTCGCGATGAGTAATCGGCAAAAAAACGACTCTGCGTCCAAAGGCGACGGCAAGGAACGCGACTCGCTCTTGACGCGGCGTCAATTTGAATCGATCGTCGACGTCTTGCGGACGCGTTTTAAAGACTATCGCGAATCCGACCCGGCGCTCGAGCGTCTTTCGCCGACGCTCGATCTTGCGACCTTGCGCGACGTCTTCCGACGCGCCTGTCTTGCCGAAAACTTCAAAGCGTTTTGCGACGAGTTAAGCGCGCTTTGGGCAAAGCGCGACGCGCGCGTTAAGGTCGTCGACGAAAAGAAGCGGTTCGAATTTGTCTCCGGGCAACTGTTCAATAATTTCGTCGCGCGCGTCTTGGAACAGCGTCGTAAAATCGGCGCGGCGTTTTTGAAGCGATACGTCGGCGAAATCTCGCCAAAATTAGAAAACGATCTTGATTTTGCCGCCTACGCGACGGAGCCGACCGTTCATATTTTCGAAAGTCAGGTTTCGCGCCTTTGCGATCTTGTCTTTTCAATTCCGTTTAAAGATAAAACGGAGGGTTCGCTGGCGGTCGTCGTTCCAATGGAGCATAAGTCGACGCCGACGCGCAACGTCGTCTTTCAGCTCTTGACGTCGCTTGTTCAAGTCCTACAATTCGTTTTGCAACATAAGGAACGCTTTCAACGGAACGACAAGCGATTCGTTTGGCCGTTTCTCTTGTTGTTTTACACGGGCGCGCGTCCTTGGCGCAAAATATTGAACTTGCGCGACATATTTGGAACGCCCGAAAAAGAGCTTGACGAAAAGCAAATTTTTCTGTTGCCTTTTAAGGTCGTGAATCTTTTCGAGCGAACGCTCGGCGAAAGCAAAACCGAAGACGACGCTTGGCTCAACGCTTTTCTCACGCTGACAAAGGAGGCGGAACGGATCGTCGCAAAAAAAGACGCGACTAAGGAAGATTGGGAAAACGCTTACGTTGAAGCGATGAAGCCGTTAAAAGAATTTTACGTCGAGCCCGACGAAGAAAAGAAAGCCGCGTGTCACGATTTTATCGTCTTTGCCAACAGAGTCGTCGCGCATAAAGGCTGGGCTCCGTCGACGCGCGAAGAGGTCGTAAAAATTACGGAAAAAATAGGGATACCGGCAATGATAAGCGAATATAAAACAGTTTTTGATATTGAACGCGAACGAGCGTATGAAGAAGGAGAGCAACGAGGAGAACAACGAGCTTCTCGAAATATGTTAAGAAAAGTTCTCACAAACCGTTTCCCTAACATAACGCAAAAGGCTTTAAAACGTATCTTATCGATTACTGACGTCGCCGCGTTGGAATCTGTTTTTGACGTGGCGCTTTCGTCCAATTCCCTTGCCGATTTTAAGAAAAGCGTTCGCGCGCTTGCGCCGACGATATAAGCGCGCAACAAGCGTTCGCGGAATTTTCTGAACAAGGTTCGCAAAACGGCGTCGGAATTACGCCCCCCTCCAAACGATCCAGCCAACGCAAAATCACGGCGTCTGAACGCGGTAGGTCGCCGAATGAAACGCGGCGGTTGGATTTGCCAAAAAAATATCGTTTTCAGGCGCGTTTAACCGAACGTACAAAATTTACGTCGGCGCTCGTTCCAACCTAACCGCCGCATTATATGCGGCGGCTTACCGTGAACGACGTAAGCGCTCAAATACGTCGGAGCGCCAAAACAAAACTCAAATCGAATCGCGCGTCGTTTGTCGCACGCGTCGTTTAAAACGCGTTTTACCGCGCAAAGGCGCCAAGCGTTCCTTTGCGTTTTTCCATTAGTAATTTTTCAGGAAAGATAGAATGAACAAATCCAACAAATGTTCGCGGCGCGCCTTCCTAGGCGCCGTAGCCGCCGGTTCGCTTCCGCTTTTCGTACAAGGACGCGTCCTTGGTAAAGACGGCTTCTTCCCGCCCAGCGAAACGATCAACGTCGGGTTGATCGGCTGGGGCACGCGACGCAGCAACGTCGGACAACGCCCCGGAGCGCGATTCGTCGCTTGTTGCGACATTGACACGCGCCGCATTCAAACGGAAATGGACGGTCATCCCGTCAAAGGGTTCCAGTACTATCAAGAGATGTACGAAATGCCGGAACTCGACGTCGTTTCGATCGCCGCGCCCGACCATTGGCATACGCGTATGACGATCGACGCCTGCAAGGCGGGCAAAGACGTCTACTGCGAAAAGCCGCTGACCTTCACGCTGATGGAAAGCCGTCAAATCGTCGCCGCCGCCCGCAAATATGATCGCGTCGTTTCGAGCGGCTCGCAACGCGTTATGGAAGACTACGGGCAATACCTCGCGCCGATTATTATGTCGGGCGCTATCGGCGAAGTCAAAGAGATTTACGCGAACTGCGGCGGCGCCCCGTCCGAACGAACCTACGATCCCGAGCCGTGCCCTGCGGAAGTCGACTGGGACGCGTGGGTCGGTCAAGCTCCGTATTTCGAATATAGCCGTCGCGCGATCGATCCGATGACGTGGCGTTATAATTCCGCGTTCGGCACCGGCGGTCTGGGCGACTGGGGCGGTCACAACTTCGGCGGCGCCCTCTACTCTTGCGGTATGGATCACGTCGCGCCGAAAAAAATCTTCGCGCCAAACACGGAAGCCAACCCGTTCAACGGCGTCAAAATCGAAATGGAAAACGGCGTCAACTTCTTCCACGGCGATTATCCGGGCGCGGGCTCCAACATCACGATCGTCGGAACCGAAGGAACCTATATTTTCGGCAAAACGAAGGATATTCGCGCGTTGAAAGCCGTCGACGTTCGTCGTTACAGCGGCGGAGCCGACAACATCGCCGACGACTTCCTCTATTGCGTTCGTCATCGAACTCGACCGTTCCAAGACGTCTTCTACGGCGCCAACGTCTCCGACTTCGGGCATATGTGCATTATCGCGTACAAACTTCAACGCGATCTCGTCTGGGACAAGGAAAAAATGGAATTCGTCGGCGACCGCGAAGCGACCGCCATGGTTTCCAAGATTCAACGCGCCCCTTATCAAATCGAAGTTTGAGCGTTGTCGGAATTTTGTCGAAAATAACGTTTTCGTCCCTTAGAGTCTCGACGACGAAAAGAGGACGCCGTAAAAATCAATATAAAAATAAGGCTTTTCTTATGAAGAGATTTGCATCGATATTAGCGATCGCCGCCGCGCTGTGCGCTTCGAGCGCTATGGGCGCCGATTTCGGCGATTTACTGGCAAGATTGAACTCGCGCGACTTCTCCGCCGAACGCGACGTCGTTACCGGAAAAGGCGGCGTCTACGTCGGAGAATTGGTCAATCCGCACTCCGAAACGCCGATGTTCAAAGCGCGCGACGAATTCCGCGCGAAAATGGCTGAAGCGCAAAAAGCAAACGACGAAGCCGCGCTTAACGACCTCTGCGCCTTCGTTGCCGACGCGATGAAAGCCGACGTCAGCGACGAGACGAAAGTCTGGTTGCTCGAACAACTCGGATATATCGGAACCGACAAAGACGTGCCAAACGTCGCGCCGCTTCTGAAATCCTCCAGTCGCCGCGTCGTCGACCGCGCCGCAGTTTGCCTCGGCAAAATACCGGGCGACGCCGCGCTCAAAGCGTTGCAAGACGCCGCGAACGACGTCCCCGCCGCGAAAGCCGCGCTTGTCGGTCGTTTAACGCCCGCGATTCCTTACGGAACCGTTGAAAACGCGCTTCCGCAAAAAATTGCAAACGCGACGGACGCCGAAGTCGACGCTTGGCTCGCCAAGTACGACGATTTGGACGATTGGGCGAAAGAGGAAACGCTCGCCGGTCTGACTCAACGCGACAATAAAAAATACCGCGATTACGCGATCAAAGCGCTCGAATCCGATTCCGAAGCGCTTCAACGCGCGGGCTTCCTCGCGCTCGAAAAAATGGCGACCGCCGAAGACGCCAAATATTTCGTTCAAATGTTGGCGAAAGATCGCGGCTTGGCGATTCGTCTTGCCGGATTCGTCGTCGCCGACGGATTCGACGACGCGTTGCTCAAGGCGTTCGACGTCGCGCAAAACGAGCAAGAATTCAAAGACCTTGCGACGATTTTGGCGAATCGCTCCGTCGACGTGCGTCCTCGTATCTTCGCGAAGACGACCGCCAAAGACTGCCCCGACCGACTCGCGCTCCTGCAAAAAGCGCGCGAAATTTCCACGCCCGACGACGTTCCGTCCTTCGTCGCCTCGCTCGTTTTGATCCCGCGCGGTAAAGACCACGACGCCGCCGAAAATCTCGTCGCCTCCTTGTGCAATAAAGACGCGACTCCGATTCTCGCGCTGATCGGCAAAGTCCCCGCCTCTTACAACGACCTGCTCTTCACGCTCGCGGCTCGAACGGGCGGCGACGCCGCGAAAGACGCGATCGCCAAAGCGCTCGATTCCACGAACGAAGCCGAAAAAGCGACGGCGCTCCGCGCGTTGAACGTCTGGGCGGACGGGCAATTCACGCCGAAAATGGAAGAATTGCTCGCCTCGGGCAAGTTGACCGACGCGCAGTCGACCGCGTTGCTTCGCGCTTACATCCGCACCGTTTCCTTGCCGGAAGGCGAAATCGGAATCGAATTGTCGCGCGACGACAAACTCGCCAAGCTCCAAAAGGCGTATAAAGACGCCAAGCGCGCCGAAGAAAAAGCGCTCGTTCTGTCTCGTCTTGCCGCGAACCGTACCGCGAAATCGATGGAATTCGCGATTCAATGCGCCGACGAAAAAGACGAAGTCGTCCTTGCCGCCGCGTGTAAAGCGATCGTCGACCACGTTCACGACACGATTCTTCGCAAGCAGAATCCCGAATTAGCCGCCAAGGGAGTCGAAATCGTTCTGCAAAAATGCAAAGATCAAGCGCTGATCGACCGCGTTAAAGTTTACAAAGGTCGTATGGAACAATGAGCGACGCGTTTGTCGATCATTAATTGAATCCTATTAAACGAGAAGACTCGAGCCTCGAAAAGAGACTCGAGCCTTTTGTCGACGCTGTGTAAATCTATACTTTCCCCACTTCTTCCAACTGCGAGTACTAATCAAGTCGCCGTTTAAAGGTAACTGTACTTTCCCCACTTTTTCAAACGGCGAGTCCTAACAGGCTCGCCAAACGGAGAATTTCTTTTTGAATATCCTCTGGTTTTGCGCCAACGATATTCCTTGAAAAATTCTCAAACGCTATTTTTCTCGTTATCCAACCACGTTTGTTCTTATGAGACGATCGTCGTTCCGCATCGTCCCACTTGGGGCGTAACGCAGTCAGTTCCGATGCGCTACGTTCCCACGTCTCAATCTCGACGTCAGCGAACCCCATCGCCGTTATTGTCGTATGCGCTTTGCAACTTTCCCATTTGCGAACTTCCTGACTTCGATCCTCTTTCAAGTCTTTAGACGTCTCTTCTATGCTGAAACGAC
>JAZRWW010000036.1:0-1027 GCA_045599865.1 Thermoguttaceae bacterium | reverse complement strand
CGCGGTCGTTTTCAACGGCGCCGCAGATTCGAAGCCGCTTTGCCACGCGTAACGCGCCGCGTTTAACGTCGCGCGACGCGTCCCCTCGTTCGTTTCGAAAGAAACGGAATTCATACGAACGCCGTTGAATTCCTCGTCTTGCGCGGCGTTTTCCGAAGCGCCGGTCGTCGGCAAAGGCGCGCCGGCTACGCTTGCGACGCGTTCGACGATCACGGGCACGACCGTCGACGACTTCGCCGCAAGAACGTCGATCGAATCGACGAGCGGCGTAAATTTCAGTTCGGCGTGATCCTCAAAGTACAACGCGACGTCCAACGCGGCGATTAAACCGCGATTTTCAAGAGTAAAATTAATTTGCTTTCGACTTCCGACTTCAGTTAAATCGTACAAATCCATAATAGGCGGATCGATCGTAACGACGGGCGCGGGCACGTGGACTTCATACGTGGCGTTAAGCGAGACTTCATACTCGTCTACGATCGTCGTCGGCGTTACCGTCCACTCGTATTTGACGGTCTGAATCGTCAGCGTCGCGATCGCTTCGTTTTCGCCCGGCTCGACGTAAATCGTCTTTGAGTAATTATTATGGTCGTCCGCCGTTACGTAAATATCGTAATATCCCTCGGGCAAGTCGCTAACGGTCAACGTTCCGTCCTCGCCGGTCTTGCCCGTCGAAATAATCGCCTTGGACACGGAGTCGACAATCTTCACGGACGCGCCAGCAAGCGTCGGGGCGCCTTCGGAATAGTAGTAGTAATCGTCGACCGTCGTAATCGTCAACGAGCCGAAATTATCGGAATACGCGCGGAAATTGAAATCGACCTTCAAGCCCGTGTTGGCGTAATTGACGCCGATAGAACCGCGATAGTTCGTCAATTCAATATCCGACGCCGGATTAAGAACCAACTGAACCGCGCGCGACGCGCCGCGCGCCAGAGATTCAAGCGTCGAGCCGCCGAGAACGGAAAGCCAGTCGGTCTTAGGCGTCGAGATCGTAATCGGTCCCGACTCGACTCCGCTTTCGTTG
>JAZRWW010000035.1:0-8689 GCA_045599865.1 Thermoguttaceae bacterium | reverse complement strand
ATACGTTTCTTTCGTCCAGTCGCTGATTTGCCCTAGCGAACGAAACAGCGTCGAATAGGCTTCCTTCAATCGTTTCAAACTGGCGCGCGCCATTATCTCGGGCACGACTCGCAAAAAATCCTCGTCGCTCAATTTGTCCTCCAAAAACAAACGAGTCAAATTGACGCAAAGGGGTTTGAAGCGAACTTGCGCTTCTCGAAGTTCTTCAACTTGCAAAAATTCGGGAAGAGGAAAATAATCTTCCCAAGAGGGCGCTTCAAACGCCGGGTTGGCGCCCGTGTAAAACAAAACGACCAACGGCTGATAAAGAACCGCGTCGCGCGATTCTCTTTTCAACGCCGTTTCAACTTCCAACGCGACGTATTTCAACGTCTGCATAACCGTCTTGCGATCGATCGACGCGCCGCTTTGCGCCTTATGCTCTACGATCAACGTCAACGAAACAAATTTATTGGGCTCTTTGCAAGGAACGACGAAAATCAAATCGGCGACGTGTTTGCCGACCCGCGAGTCGTAAAAATCGGTCGAAAGCGTTCTAATGCGTTTCGGATCGCTCAAATCGAGCGCGTCGCGCAATTTTTTAGGCAAGTACGCGTTCAGAAATCGAGCGGCAAACGCGGCGTCTTTCAGCATAAAATGAAAGAAAAGGTCGTGAACGGCGCCGCCCTTTCTCAATTCTTTGCCGACGCCCTTGTAAAGAAGATACTCCGCCTTGGCGACCCGAGCGCGAAAAATCGAATCGGCGCGCGCTCGATCACGCTCCGTAGCTTTTTTCTCCGCTCGCTTCGTTTTCTTGGCGCTCATAGCTTTTGCTCCATTGCGTTAAACGATTAATCTCCGCGCGACGCCTCGCGACGCGCAAACGAAATTGTAACGGAAAATTAAGTAAAAATCAAGCGCCCAAGCAAGAATCGCGCGTGAATTTTACAGTAAGCGTTTATGGAAAGCCGCGTGTCAACGATACGCGGATTCCCCCCGCGTCGTAAGACGCGGGCGTGGAAGCCGCCGGTTATATACCGGCGGATAGCGTCGGTTCACAAAACGTTGATCGCACGACGGGGGGAAAATTCCGAACGTTTCAACGGAAAATCATAGTTTTTTGGTTATGAAGGCGTCCGCCGATATGTAATCGGCGGCTTCCACGCCCGCCTAACGGCGGGGTTCCGCTTCATACCTTATTTGTGAACGCTTACTGTAATTTAAACCGCCGATTTCATTCGACGGCTTTTCGGGAGAACTTGCAATTCCGATTCGTCAGACGGCGGGCAAATTAGCAATCATTTGCAAATGTTCGCGTTTACTACGCTCAATATTATTGTTTGTAATATCATTTTAAAGTCACTTATAACAAATCAGTCGCTATAACCTTTTTATTCCTACCTGTCAGTACAACGCGAGTCAAGGGGGCTTTCATCCCCCTTGACAATCCCCCAAGTTGGGTTTCACTTTTTCGGATCGCCCCGCGTTTCTTTTCCGTCTTCCCACGCCGCGCCCGGCGCGGCTCGTGTGGGAAGACTACTAAGAAACGCTGCTTTACCTGGACTCACTACGAACTAGAACGCCGCGAAAGCCGAGGTTGACGTAGCAGTACGTGGGGACGTAGTAGTGCCGCTCCGCCGGACGGCAGTACTGCGCGACGAAGTTCCAGCCACCGCCCCGATCAACGAACGAAGACCCGCCGTTGTATCTAGAGCTAGTCCATTCCCAAACGTTGCCAAGCATATCGTAAACGCCCCAGTTGTTGGGCTTCTTAGTTCCGACTTCGTGCGTTGAACCTGAGTTCAAGGTCTCCCCGTACCAAGCCGCCTCGTCAAGCGATACCCCGTAAGTCGATCCGCTCGTGCCTGCGCGACAAGCGTATTCCCATTGTTCTTCAGTCGGCAAGGCAAAACGCCAACCCTCGGGAGCTACGTTAAGAGCGTTAAGTTTCTTAATAAAAGAATCGCTTTCGTGCCAACTTACGTTTTCAACAGGCAGTTTCGCTCCTTTAAATCTACAATACTCCTCTTTCTTCAACCCTACAGCGTCCCATTGAGCCTGAGTCGTCTCCGTCTCGCAGATCCAAAAACCCTCGTCGATATTTACTTCGCGTTGAGGCTCGTTGCCCCAACGTCCATTTTCGTCCGAAGGACTACCCATCGTAAAAATTCCAGAAGGACAATAACGAAAAGAAAATTCAACCCCCTTATAATTCAGCGTCTTGCGAGTTCCTGCCGAAAAGTTGCCCGTCCAAGAGGACGAAGAATTAGAAGAACTGGAAGAAGACGACGAGGCGTTTGTCCGATTATTCGCAATTTGCGCTTCCGCTTCTCGACGTTTGCGTTCTTCTTCGGCTTTTTTCGCGCGTTCCTCGGCGGCTATGCGTTCCTGTTCCGCCTTCTCCGCCGCAAGACGTATGCGCTCGTTCTCTTCAAGCATTTCCTTCATATCCGCGTAAACTTGATTTTCAGGATCCTTTTCACAAGCTGAACGTATCTTGGCAAGAGCCGAAGAATAATTCTTTTGACGAATCAATTCGCAAGCCGCTTGATACAACTTCGCAGCTTCGCCCTTCGCAAGACCCTCCAAAAAAGCGAAGTCGGTCAAATTGCCGGAAAGATTAGGCTTCTGCTCCGCGTGGTGATAATAGTTCGCCAAAGCGTTCGCGCGTTTCGTCACGTATTGGCAAATCTCCAAAAAAGAAACAGCTCCGTCGCCGTTCAAGTCGCCCTTGCCTTCTTCACCGAGCGCTTCGAGCAACGCAAGCGTAAATACGCCGTTATGAACCGTCGAATCTACGTTTCCGCCCCCCTCGTAGGAACAAGCGCCAGGCTGACAACTTTGCAACAAAGAAATCGAATTAGGAATATTCGCGAGATTCGCCATTCCCTTCGCGCCGGGCGCCTTGGAAGTAAAAATCCCTTTCTTATTCTTCGGATCGTTGCGACAAGCGTCGACGATCATCCAGCGAAACTCGGCGGGAGAATCGGACAACTCCGACATCATCGCGTTAATAGAAACCGCCGTGTTCTCAATATCCTTCAATTTGACGTCGACCGGAGCAAAATAGGAGACGTCGGATTCCGCAAGTTGCAAGCCGTGACCGCTCAGATAGACAAAAACAAGATCGCCGGGCTGAACGCGAGAGAGAAAACGACTATAGCTACTCTCGATATGTTCCTTCGTCGGAACGGCGCCGAAATCGATTCCTGAACGCAATACGACGATATTCTCCTCGCGAAAACCAAGTTCTAAAAGACGTTTTTTAAGATCGTCGACGTCGTTGCCCGTATAAAGAAGGGACGTTACGTCGGCGTCGTAATGAGAAGCTGCGACTAAAAAAGCGTATTTTTCCTTCGTCGGAGACCTCAATCCGTCGGAAACCGGAACTACGGCAAGGTCTTTCTCGCACGAATCGACCTCGACGGCTTCAGGCAAACCTAACTCTTGACGAACGTAGCGACGGTCGGCTGGACTAATTTTTTCGAATTGCAATGATTTGAGACCGGAATCGGTACGAACGTAAACTTTCGTCGGAACGCCGTCTTGTAGATCTTGCGAAGTACGGTCGATCTCAAACGTTCCCGATTTCAAGACGACGGTTCCAGCGAAATTCTTCCAGTCGCGAGGCTCCTGCGCTTCGAGAAGATACGCAGTCGTCGACGCGACTAAGAAAACGCAACTAATCATTAACGATATTTTCAACCTTTTCATTCTTACGTCCTTCGCGCGCTTACATACGACGATAAAAACGCTCCTAGCGCCTTCATTAAGGATATTGTAAAAAAGCGCAAATTTCAATATTTGCCTGGGAAAAAATCCGAGAATTTTGAAATTTGTCGTCGTTTGACGTCTTTCAAGATGATCGATCGGCGCTCGGCGTCACTATAAGGGAATTAAATTTGAAGTCAGGGACAAAAATTCTTGAAAAAAAATCAAAATTTTTTGTTTTTCTTTTTCCGGCGTCGTTGCGCGCGTCCTTGTTTCCTTACGCCCGATTGTTTTCTTCTTTCTTTCTGATAAAATGGGGATTAAGTCGGCGTCTTTGCGCGCGTTCGGCTTGATTCGGTATGTTTACGCCGTCAAACGGTCGTTAGAAATTAACCATTGGGAGCTATTTTCTATGGATTCGTCAAAACCGACGCTTCGTTTTTGGTTGTTGTATGTTGTGCTAGTCTCGGCAATAGGCGGTTTTCTGTTCGGTTTTGACTCCGGCGTTATCTCCGGGTGCGAACAGGCGATTCAAGCGGAATACAAGTTGAGCAACAATCTTCAAGGCTTTACGGCCGCCGCCGCGATTATCGGGACGGTGATCGGCGCTTTTGGGATTGGCGTTCCGACCGACAAATTTGGTCGTAAAATTATTTTGATCGTCTTGGGCGTCTTCTTCCTCGTCTCGGCGGTCGGTTGCGCGTTCGCGCCGAATTGGTCGACGCTTGTTTTTATGCGCTGGCTTGGCGGCTTGGGCATCGGAGGCGCCTCGGTCGTAGTGCCTTTGTATATTGTGGAATTGTCGCCAGGTCGAGTGCGCGGTCGTTTGGTCGCGTTGAATCAATTCAACATTGTTCTCGGTATTTTGGTTTCTTATATTTCCAACTATTTCGTCGCGCTAGCGATCGACAATCAGACGACGGCGTGGACTTGGTGCGAACGTTTGGCGAGTTGTTTTGCCGACGGCATGGGCGCGGAATCGATTAAATGGCGCCTAATGCTCGGCGTGGAAGCGCTGCCCGCGCTGGCGTTTATTCTTCTGCTCTTCTCGATTCCCGAATCGCCGCGTTGGCTCGTTCGTAAAGGACGCAAAGACGACGCGCTGAAAGTGTTGAACGGAATCGGCGATCCCGAACCGGCAAACACGCTCGACAATATCGTCGAGACGCTTCGAAACGCGCAAGGCGGCGTCCGCGTTCCGCTCTTCCAAAAGAAATACCTCTGGCCTATTTTCCTCGCTTGGGCGGTCGCGATGTTCAATCAAGTTTCGGGCATCAACGCCATCAACTACTACGCGCCCCGAATCTTCGAAAAATTTATGGGCTCGCAAGCGGCGCTGGCAAGCACGATCGGGCTTGGAACCGTCAATTTGATCTTCACAATGCTCGCGTTTGCGTTTATCGATCGATTTGGTCGGCGCGTTCTTCTGATGGTCGGCGCGGTCGGCACCACGATTATGCATCTCCTAGCCGCGTGGCAAATCGGTCTAGGCGACGCCGCCAACGCGTATGTGGTCGTGCCCGCGATTCTCGGATTTATCGCCTTTTTCGCCGTTTCGCAAGGCGCGGTTATTTGGGTTTTTATTTCCGAAATCTTCCCGAACGCCGTGCGTGCGAAGGGTCAAGCGCTCGGCAGTTTCACGCATTGGTTTATGTGCGCGGCGATTACGTGGACGTTCCCTGTCGTTATTGGCGCGTCGCAAACGAGCGGAAGTTACGCGTTCGGCTTCTTCGCCTGTATGACCGCGCTTCAGTTCTTCTTCGCGTGGAAGTTAATGCCGGAAACTAAGGGCGGAACGATCGAAACGCTCGAAAAAGCGATTATGAGCAAACAAGCATAGCGCGTTTGAGGGTTTGAAAACGCGCGCCCCTCCCTTTACAAGAACCTTAAAAAGCGCGTCTTGCGAAGGGAGGTCGCGCCTTTTGCGCCTCCTATTCGACTATCTTTTAAACGCGTATGGTCGAGGTTGAAAATGCCGAAAAAAGAAGCGAATTTTGATCTTTTTATCCGTGATTTGCTACAAAACGCCGGAATCGAGCCGACCGCGCAAGGAAGCGCCAACGTCGAAATAGACCGCGCGCTCAAAACGGCGTCAAAAAATCAGACCGGCGCCGTCGGCTTCCCGGAATACGTCGCGCTTGTCGACGATTTCGTTCTTGTCGTCGAAGACAAAGCGGATCGCGCCAAGCTCGTCTTGAAGGACGACGACGGGTCGATCTCGCAGTCGGTCGACGCGACGCGCGATTACGCCGTCAACGGCGCGTTGTATTACGCGCGAAAAATCGTGGAAAATTCCTCTTTTGAGAAAATCTTCGCGTTCGGTTGCGCGGGCGACGCGAAAAAACACGAAATACGCCCGATCTTTGTCGACAAAGACGGAAATTATCGCGAATTGGCTCCTATCGAGACCTTTGAGAATTTCTCGCCGGAAAACGTCGCGCGTTATTATCGGCGTTACGTGTTAAACGAGGAAGACGCCGAACAAATCGAATTGCGCGACGCGATAAAAAAAGCGCAAGAGTTGCACGAATACTTGCGAAATTACGGCGGATTGACGGAATCGGAAAAACCGCTCGTCGTCGCCGCCGCGCTCTTGGCGTTGCGCGAAGAAGGAAAGGAAAATTTTATTCAATCCCTTTCGGGCGACTCCGTTGAAATCGACTGCGACGGTAAAAAAATCTTTGATCGCGTTTCCAACTGTCTCAAAAGAGCGAAAGTCTCGCCTGAAACAAAACTCGAGCGCGTTCTCAGTCAGTTCGCTTTTATCAAAGTTCGACCGAAATTAAACGAAATCAATCCGACGCTGGGCAAGACGCCCCTACGCTTCTTTGTCGAATTTGTCGATCGCAATCTTTTCAAAACCGCCGTCGCCAATCATTCGGAAGACCTTTTAGGACGCTATTACGACGCGTTCGTCTCTTACACGGGCGGCGACGGGCAAAGCCTGGGGGTCGTCTTGACGCCGAGTCATATTACCGACTTGTTTTGCGAGTTGGTCGATCTCAAGCCGGACGACGTCGTTCTTGATCCCTGTTGCGGGACGGGCGGTTTTTTAGTCGCGGCTATGAACAAAATGCTTGAGAACGCGCAAACTGACGCGCAACGCAAGCATATTAGACAAAAACAGCTTTACGGTTTCGAGATTCTGGAGAATATGTTTTCGATCGCGACGACAAATATGATTTTGCGCGGCGACGGTCGTAGCAATCTTGTTTGCGACGACTTTTTTAAACAAAATCCGTCCGATTTGCAACTCAACGGAATTACCGTCGGGCTTATGAATCCGCCCTATTCGCAAGCGAAAAACAAAGAGACGGCGAATCTTTCCGAATTGAATTTTATCGAACGTTTGCTAGACAGCGTTACGCAAGACGGACGCGTCGCCGTGATCGTTCCTATTTCCACGATGATCGGAAAAACGAAGGAAGACAAGCTAATCAAGCGGGATATTTTAAAGAAGCACACTTTGGAAGGCGTGATTAGCCTCAACAAAAACACTTTCTATCAAATCGGAACGGTTCCTTGCATCGCCGTCTTCACGACGGGAAACAAGCATCCGAAAGACAAATTGTGCAAGTTCATAAACTTCGAAGACGACGGATACGAAGTTAAAAAACACGTCGGACTTGTCGAAACGGAACGCGCAAAAGATCGACGCCGTTATCTTCTCGATTGTTGGCGCGGAAAAAACGCGGAGTATCCGACTCGATTTATGATTGAAACGACCGTCGATCCCGACGACGAATGGATTTATTCGTTTTATTACTTCAACGACGAATTGCCGACGGACGCCGATTTTGAAAAGGCGATCGCCGATTTTTTGTCTTTTGAGTTTTCAATGATTGCGCAAAACAAAGGCTATCTGTTCGACGGGGACAAATGAAATGTCAAATTTGAACGACAGAACTTGGAAGCCGTTTTTCATCGAACAAATAGCCGAAATAGTTTCAGGACGCGACATATATGAGGACGAACGAATTTCAGGCGACACGCCCTACGTTTCTTCGTCTTCCATAAACAACGGCGTCTGCCATTTTGTTGGAAACGTCAACGAGACTTTTGAAGATCGTTACATTTCCGTGAATCGAAACGGTTCCGTCGGCTACGCTTTTTATCACCCGTATAAATCGTTAATTTCAAACGATTGTCGTAAAATTCGACTTTTCCATAATAACAAATACGTCGCGTTGTTTATTTGCGTTCAAATAACCGCGCAACGTATGAAATACAATTACGGCTATAAAATGGGAACTTCGCGCATAAAGCGACAAATAATTCTGTTGCCCGTCGACGAAAAAGGCTCCCCCGACTACGAATTTATGGAAAGGTACGTCAAAGAACGTGAAACGAGGGTTTTAAAACAATATTGTAATTATGTTAGAAACGTGATGAAACAACTTAAAAATAACGACGTAATTCCGACTCTAAACGACGTTGAGTGGAAACCTTTTAAATTGACCGACCTATTCGAAATTAAACCCGGCAAAAGGCTGACTAAAGCGGAAATGACGCCCGGAAACGTCCCGTTTCTTGGCGCGTCTGAAGCCAACAACGGAATCACGGCTTTTGTGGGAAATTCGAACGAGTCGGAAGATTCCAACGTGTTGGGCGTCAATTACAACGGAAGCGTCGTCGCGAATTTTTACCATCCTTATCGCTGTTTATTTTCCGACGACGTAAAACGATTCAAATTAAAAGGAAGAGAGGGTAATAAATACGTCTATCTCTTCTTAAAAGTCGCGTTGCTTCAACAGAAAATAAAATACAGTTACGGCTACAAATTCAACGAGTCGCGAATGAACAAGCAGAAGATTCTTCTGCCTGTCAACGACGACGGAAAACCTGATTTCGATTATATGCTGTACTTTCCCCACTTTTTAAAAAATAAGGAGAAAATCCCCCCAAGTTGAGGTATACAAAAAAGGACTCGTTTGGTATTGTAAGCAAAACCAAAAACACCCCTACAATCCCAGCGAGTCCCAAATGCGCGAAACTTTCG
>JAZRWW010000034.1:0-4059 GCA_045599865.1 Thermoguttaceae bacterium | reverse complement strand
ATCTTTTTGGCAAATTCGATCGTCTCTATCGTGATTTTCCAATAAAAAGTAAACAACGTGGTAACGCATACGCGATCCCAGGGTTTGTTTACAAAATACCCTCCTTGTCTATATTCCTTTCGTAGGTCTTCCAAGAAAGTTTTTGCAAATAAATTATCCTCTAGGATATGTTCAAATCGAGAATTTTCTTGAACTGCGCCAAACTTCAAAAATTCCTTAATAGGAAGATAATATTCCGACCAAGGAACGTTTGACTCTAATCGGTTTAAACGATCGATTGTCGTATCCGTATACTCGGAAAGAACAAATTCTTTTAAGTCTCCCTTATAAAAAACGATTTCCCAATCGCCTTGTAGACGATGATAAGTCGCCAATTTCATTAACCCCATTGGCGGGTATTTATTGGAATAATTGGGCTCAAGAAGAAGTACTCGCTTCATAGAGTAGTTTATTCCTCCTCTTGAACACAAATTTTATTCAAAATTTTAACCCAAATTTGGTCAAATTGACTTGACGAGAGATTGTCCCGCAAAACCTCCCTGACTTTACTTAATAGAGCCCGTTCTCCCTCGTCCAATGGACTGTCTACGCGTCGATTTTTTCCTTTTGGTTTTGGAGGAAGCTGCGGTTCTTTTTGAATCACAAGCTTAGGTCGTTTGCTCTCGTCTTCTTGAATAGTAATTGACCTAGCCTGTCGATTATCACGTAAGATACCGATAATCAATTCTCGAGGCAAATTACCAATGAAATCAATCTCCGTCTGCTTAGGAACAATAGAAGACTCTGAACCTTTCTTGCCTTCGTCTTCACAAAGATACGTGTCTTCTAACCTTTTGATTTTTCTTTTATCTTTTTCAACTTTTTCCTTGGCTTTGTTTATTTTTTCTACTTCTTTTTGACGTTCTTCCTCATTAAAAAGGGGATCCTTTTTTTCTTTTTCATTGAGTTGATCTTCCAACTGACACTTTGTTTTTTCATCTTTACCAAGTATTTGAACATCTGAATGTATGCGAAATACCTTGGTAAGTCCTGCAAAAATACGACGTAACTCAAATTCAAGCTCGCGACATTCTTCGCCAATTTTAAAATAATCCCTTCGTGAGTTAGGAATTAGAGAAGTATCCAAAACGTGAATCTCGCCAACAAAATAATTGTTTCCTCTTTCTTCGCTCCACAACTCTTTCTGACTCAAACAATTCTCATTGCCTATCTGAATATTCCACTGTTTCAATCGAAGCCCTTTTTGATAACAAAACGACGGCAACGAATTGGCAGTGTCTGTACGCGCTACCCAGTACCATCCATACGTCTGTCCATCACTTTTTATCAAATCACAACAAACGTCTTTAATTTCGATCGACGACCTTTCTGTTCCTTTTGAGTCTTTATACCGTATTATGTCCTCATAACATTTATATACAGGATCATTATCCAAATTGACTCGATACTCGCACAAACTCAACTTATTGTCGGCAAGAAACTTGTAGATTTTATCAGCGAACCGAAAATTTGTCTTGTCAAATCTAACAGGCGCGACTTGAGTCAAATACTTTCGAACTTCGTCAACATCTAAAAGTTCGTCGTGAGCCTTCGACACGCCTTCCAGTGTTACTGTGAAATAATGGGAGTCCTCGTCGCATACTTCTCTCCGCGATTCAGTAACAAGTTGTATAACGGTAATCGCGTCGCTGTCGTTATTAAAATCATTAATCAATTCTCTCCACTGAGTGGCGTTCCATATAACCTTTGATTTATACTTCTCCCCTTTTGCGGAAGTCTCAAATATTACCTTTCCACAATACCCAAGACCGCCTAAACGTCCAATTCCAAATCGTCCCTTACAGACTTTGGGATCCTTTTTGGAATCTCCGACATTAACAAGATAAGACTCGGCAAGATCCTTTGATATTCCAACTCCATTGTCCTGAATGACGATTCTTCGTTCTTCCTCGTCTATCGAAATTTCAATTTGCGCCTCGTTCTTATTCAATATGCCTTTTCGAATCGCTTCGTCGATCGAATCGGCTGAATTTTGGATATATTCCCTGAATAAAAAGAAGGAATCCCTATACATACCATCGGAAACGGAAGGAAGCGTCCCTTTTCCAATTTTCGGCACAAATTCTTGGTCTTCCATTAGTTAGAATCTCCTTTGTCTTGTTTATAGAGGGGACGGGGAAATTGAATCTTGAGCAACGACGAAAAAACGGGATTTTGAATAATATACTGTCCCTGTTTAAGACGCGTCATCATATTTTTGTACGTTGCGGGAACAAAGCTATACGCCTTGTCCGCTAACTCGATCGAATTAGTCCGTCCGTAGGCGTGAGTGGCGCAATTTCCCGTAATTCTCTTATGAATGGCGCTTTTGAACTGTTCTGCGGAAAAGAGGACAATACCAAGAGAACGCCCGCGTTCCGCAATATCAAGCAAAAGTCTTAAAATAGGGGACGATTTAGGCGTGTCGTTCGAGGCGTATTTGTTAAGTTCGTCGACAAAAATTACAATTCTATCGGGAATTTGTTCCTTTTGTTCTTCAGTCAAATCCCCGTCAAATTCCCCCAATTTGAGTTTTTGAACCGCTTGCATTACAGTTCCGAACACAAACGCTTGCATATTCTCGTCTTGTTTTGCCACGTCGACAACGAAAACGTCGTTCTTTTGAATGTGTTTAATACTCTCTTCAAGGCGCGTTTCCTGCTTAAAGGAACGAACTTCGTTAGAAAACATACAATTACTTTCTAACGATTTTCGGAGGATTCTGCTGAATTTACGCCAGCTCATTACAGAGATTTCTTTTTCTCCTTTCTTACAACCGGCTTGTCCCATTTCCCTAACGTTGTCTAACAATCCTTCCCAATCGTCAATATTCGTAAAAGGTTGTTGTTCCGAAATAATATAGTTGATAATAGACTCGATCGTTTGTTGAGGATCGTCTATATTAGAGAATAGCAATTCAATACTTTCTTTATCCTCTTGAAACGAATACTTATATTTATAGGCTTTTTTTCTCAAAAGTTGCTTTTGAAAAGTCTCTGGACGAACATAACTAACAATACCGTCGTTTTGAGCGTATGGATAGAAGTACGTAACGTTACGAAAAGGTTGTAATTCTAGCCCCATCGTTTGATACATACGCTTGTCGTTATCCGTCAAATCGTCGGCAATTTCGTCTATGGTAAGTAAATCTCGTCCCTTTACGTTTAGTAAAATATAAGCGACGCTTTTTGAACCTTCGTTTTGCATCGACTTTTGTTGCAACGCGTTCAAGAGAAACATCGAATAGGACGTCTTTGCGGCAAGTCCAGAAATACCCGAAATGTTTAAATGGGCGCCTTCTGGTCCTATCAAAAAATCGGAGTTAATGAAGACTGGAAGTTCGACGCGATTGTCCTCGACGCCGCTATACATCTCGACAAATCCGCAAACCAAACTATTCTTCTTTTGATTCAACCCTAAGGCTTCAGAAATGTCCTCCATTGAACCAAGGCAAACGTCGGAACCGTTATGGACGGGTATATAAATATTTTTGGTATTGCCGACAACCCGCGCTTTTACATAGTTCATACCAATGCGACTTGTAAGCGCCGGACAGTTTTCCAAATCTCCGAAATCATTGGAAATAAAAACGCCTAAAAAACTCGCCGAATCGGTAATGTGAGAAATCTCTTCTATGACGCCGTAGGTTTTGCTGTCTGACAAATGATCGACGACTACAACGTCAAAAGGATTCAAGATAACGTCGCTTTCCGTCCAAAAAAAGAACTCGTCGATCGTCGACGGCTGTTTTTCTAAGGCGGATACGCGTCCTATCACTTTGTTTTGATTGGTATTATTACTCATCAAATTTGTTCTCTAGAAAAGATTAATAAAATGCGCTTCGCTTAAAAATCGACTCTTCACAAAAGTTTCCGTCAAGTAAATGGGATACAGATGATTAACCCAACGACTGTCCTTTCCATAACAAACGGGATTACGTTCGTTCAAAATCCAAGCGCTGATATTATCAACAACGTTTGTCTTTAAACCGTTTTCTTTTTCGTCTCGGGTAACAAGAAG
>JAZRWW010000033.1:0-21026 GCA_045599865.1 Thermoguttaceae bacterium | reverse complement strand
CGGTCGAATAAGGATAACGTTTCTCTTGGAATTCTTCCCAAGTCGTTCCGGGCAAACGACTGCCTTCGTCGACGCGCTCCGAGGAAGGCGAAATCGCCTGCCACGCGGGCTTCGTCAGCGTGTTGATATTGATTTTACCAGGCTCGCGGCGCTTCGAACGGAACTCGGGGTTCCCGTTGGCGTCGGAAATCAAATAACCGCCGGAATCGCGTCCGGCAAGCGTCTTAGCGCCAAGGAACCACGAAGGCGTATGAACGAACTCAAAAACTTTGCACAAATTGAGCGTTTCGCCCGGAGTCTTCGAACTGACGAAGAAATTCAAGTAAGCGCCAAGCGCGCCCGCTTTGTCCTTCAATTTCTTCAGTTCGTCGTCGTCCTTCGCCTCCGTTTCGCCCTTCTTTACGACTTTGACGTTCTCGTCGTTATACCAGTCGGTAAAGCCGTAGACGCCGAAGGAACCAAGCGAACTCTTCTTTTTGGAATCGACCTTGTAAAGATCGGCAAGTTCGAACTGCCCCTTGTCCTTTTGACGGACAAATTCCAGTCCGAAACGACCCGGCGCGCTCGCGGGCGCTAGCGCAAGTTCCATTACGTTGCTAAAAGGCGCGTCGTTCCAAACGAGATGTTCAAAGGGCGTGCGAGGCGCGCCGTTATAGACGCCGCCGCCGACCAAAAAGTTTTCGTTCAAACCCTTGTACGTATTGCCCGCGACTTCGTCCTCAGCAAATTTCGGATTCCCGTTTTCGTCCACGCCCCAAGTTCCCCAAGCGCCTCGATCATTGTAAACGCCAAGCGTATGCTTCGGAACATAAGGAACGGCAAGGGAAGTCGTAGCCGCAGCGACCACTGTCGGATCCGAGGATTTAGTAAGATCCTCCGGCGATTGCAAACCGGCTTTCTCGCCGTCCGCTTTAAAGGCGCGCGCCCAAGGATTGGGACGAACGCTGGCGCCGACCGTCGGAGCAAAGGCTTTTTGGTCGGAAGCGCCCCACTGACGCGAACTAAACGTTTCGTCGTAAGCCAACTTTTTGTCTGCGTCGACGCCCAAGGCTCCGTTTTTCGCCAACTTAATTTTGTTGCCGTCGTCTTTGAACGGATATTCTTCCTTGCTCGTAAACGCGGTTTGATTTTCCGTCTTGGCGCCGCCAAGCTCGACGCAATCGCCCGTAAAGACCGTTAAATCCATTACGTTCCAATCGACCGTAATATAAGGATTCATCAACGGATGATAAGGACGATTCGGGTCGGCGACGCGTTGAACAAACGCCGACTTATACGCGGGAACCGTGCCGACGCCAAACAATTCGTCTTGAACGATAGGATAATCTTCGTAATTGTACGTTCGATTAGTAGCGCCGCCCTCCGCCCATTCCGTCGGCAATTCGAAGGGTATGTCGTAAACGACTCCTGCAACGCCGTCGCTATGAGCTTTTTCAGGACCGCCTTCATAGGCGGCGTTAATACTCGGATAAGGATCCGTCTTAGCCGACGTCCACAACGGCTCGGAAATATTCAACCCACGACCGCCAATATTCGCTTGCGCGACCATATGCTTGTAATTTCCGGCAAAACGCGCGGAGTCGCCAAGTCCAGCAAGATCCAACCACGCCGCAGGCAACGTCGCCTCGGGCGGATTTTGTCCGAAACGTTTCACGCCCTTGTCGTCGGCGCTGGAGTTGTAAGGCACAGACCCGATCGAACGCTTCATCTCGGGACCGACGACCAAATACTGGTTCGGCTCAAGATAAAACGGGGCTCCGGTGGCGTCCACGTTGCAGAACGTTCGTAACGCATCGGGATATTTGCCCGCCGTTCCCAAATTGACGTCGTTATTGTTGTCGGCGTCGCCTTCGGCGTGATTAAACCACACGATGCGATCAAGTTCAATCTCGCGCGTTCGCGCGTCTTCGTCCTTTGCCGCGATCGCCGCGCCAAGCAAATTAGACGAAGAAACGTTAAACGGAACCCAATCTCCAAGACGCTTCGTAGCGTCAAGTTCTTTGACTTTTTTACCGTCCTCGTCAAGACCTTGATCGAGATCGTAGTCGCTTATTTTTTCAATTTTCGTTCCGCCCGCGACAAGCGGCGTCGGAAGATTTCTAAATTGACGAGTCTGCAACGAGAAGAAACTAATATCGTCCTTATAATCGTCTCCGTCTTTATGGGGCGTCAACCATTCAAGAACGCTGTTGCACGCCTTACGATAGACGACTTTATTCGATTTCTTCAGTTTCTCGTTGGCTTCTTTGATTTTGTTCTTTTCTTCCTCGTCTTTGCCTTCCCTATTGTCCCCGACGCTCAATCCTCGCGGGTCGGCGCTCGCTCCGATCGCCACGCGCCAGACGGGCATTTCAAGCTGACGAGACGCCGAGTCTGTATAAATCGGCGTTTTCTTCGACAAACGCAACTGCCAAACGCCGTCGACGTAATCGTACAACTCGGGAGATTGCGGAACGTTCGGATTCGCCGTGCAATAAAGTTCCAGATAAGTCGAGCCTTGCGGTCGCTTGACTTGATCGAAACTATCGTCGCCGCCTTCGCCGCGATACTGCGGATTATTGTCGGGGTCGTCGCCTTCCAAATCCGTATTGGCAATACCAAGATCGTGGAAGTTTAAAGTTTCCGTCAGCAACAAGTCGGGACGCTCCATACCCCACGCGACGCGGAATCCTAAATCGCTCGACTGATCGTCCAGCTTTTTGATCGGCTTCGTCATCCATTCCGCAATAAGAGCATTGGAACGCTTATTAGTCGGATCAGATCCAACGGGAACTAGGTCGCCGTTTTCGTCGGACTTCATCTCAACCTTATAGACGCTATACTTAGGATTGTTAGGGTCGTCGAAGGAATCTTCGCTATTATCCAACGCGTCGCGGAAGAACTCTTCCATTTGTTCTTTGGGCGAGCCGTTGTTCGGCGAAAAAAGAAAATGTATTGAACCGTTCGTATTGGTTCCTAGTGAGTCAATCCATTCCGAATCTTGCACCCACCAGCCGTCGAACGGAGTCGGATCGAAATAGAATGGAGTCATCGTGGCGTCGGGGTCGGAAAAATCGACGACGTTAATACACCACTGCGCGATGCGCGTCGCGGTCAACTCGCGCGCCAGCAGTCCCCTTTCTTCCTTTTTATACTTCAGCAAATCAAAGGAACCCTCGACGTAATCGGCGAGTTTCTTTTCGACGTCGCCCTCGCTTTCCCCATTGCCTTCGCTTTCGGCTTCTTCGCCGTCGGAACCGTACAGCTCTTTAGCGTTCATATCTTCGTAAAGAAGCGTCATCATTACGAGATAGAGTCCGCGAGCGTATTCCATTCTCTTGACGAGTCCGACGTTATGCAAGCCGTCTTCGTTGGAATTTGCGGAGGCGATCAAATTACCGTTTGAGTCGTATGTGACGTCAAGCCAGTAGTTTTTCTGGGAAAGCGCGTTCAAATCGATCTTTTCGCCCGCCATAATCTCGCGAGGCAAAAGCGTAACTAAATACGCCGTAATCTCTTCGACCTTTTCGTCAAACAAACTCAAGTCGGCATACGAGCCGTCCTCCAAGAAGTACCCCTCGGGAATTACGTTTCCGTTCTCTTCCCCTCCTTTTTGGTAATGGTAAGTTCCTCTAGCTTCAAAGACGCGATAAAGCTCGCAACGCACGCAACGGCGGATCAAATCGACAAAACCGAAATGTCCGGCGCGATATTCGCCGTCTTCAAGCGGTTTGTTTTCCGGGAAAACCAAACTCGGCGAAGGAACGTCGGAACTGATCGTCGTCAGCGACTGACGCGCGCGCGCGCGTTCCGCTTGTCGATTCGTAGAACCGTACAAATCGGAATTTAAGCCGAGGTCGTCGACCAACTGCGAAGGCGTCGCGGCGACGTCGGAATCGAAGGGACGCAACATACGTTCCAACATCGAAAGCGTATAGGGCGAATCTTGCCACGTCGAGACGTATTGACTAGCCCAATAAGGATTGTTCGAATAGTTCGGAGCGTATGTAAAAATCTGCGCGCCCAACGGATCGTAAGAACGGAAAGCGGTATTGGCGTAATCGAATCCGGGCGCCAAATCCGCGTTCGTTCCCATATCGATCGTCGTTTTGCCGCGCCACGGGAAAAGCATCTTCGCTTCGCCCAGCGTCGCGCTCGAGCCGTTCTTACTCTCGTCGTCGTAAAGACGCAAAGGATCGGTGAAACGGAAAAATTCTTGACGGGTCGCCAAAGCGTCGTCGACTTCTTTCCCGAAATCGACGTAACCGGGCTGAGAATTAAACTTGTCGTTGACCGACCAACTCAAATTAGACTGGTCGACCTTGCCCGACGCGTCGTCGCGCGTCGACAAATTGCGGCGCCAGATCAAATTGGCGGCAAACGTCAACACGTCGTCGACAATTTTTCCGTTTTCGTCGACGTAGACGTTATGATCGTTGAAAATCGACGCCAAGCCCTCGTAGAGAAGAACGCCGGAAGTTCCGCGTCCGTCGCCGCGAACCGCGACGTCGGTCAAATTATTGTGATCGTCGCGCCAGCCGAAGGAATTCTTCAGCGAATCGGCGTTGAAGAAAGGGGTATTGGACGCGACGCCGCCCGAAATTTGATTATCCCAAATCGACGCCAACTCGTCGACGTAACTATAAGGTTGCAAATTGTCGTTATAAGTATTTCCGTCGACGTCAAAACGAGATTGAGTCCCCAATTTATTCGGCAACTGATCCCAGTTTCCCGCCGTGTTGACGTTAATACGTCCGTCGAGATCGAGAACCGTATAGGAAAACATCGTCGCGTAAGGCGTTCCGTTTTTGTCGACGCGCACGGGCAAGCCGGACGGAATCCAAATCCCTTCGCGCGCGCCGTCGCCGTCGTTGTCGACGTCCCATTGGTAGTCGGCGCCGCCCGAAAGGCGCGAAGCCAACTCGCTCGCCGTCATATTGCCGGAAGAACCGTTAAAATAATCGAGATAATGATTTCCGCCGTCAAATTTCCAGTGGTCGTTCGGCAAAGGACGAGGCGTCAACTTACGAACCAACGCCGTCAAGAGCGGCTCGATCGCGCCGCTCTTGACTTTCGCTTCGTCGTACAAATCCTGATAATAACCGAAATATCCGCCGTCGACGAGCGTTTGGAACAGCGCGGGACGGTGGAAAGAAGGCGTAATCGCAGGCAAGGAACCGCCATAATTGACGGTCATAGGTCCGTCGTAACGCGCCAAAAACATCGTTCTGAAGTCGGGCGCCGTGTAGCTCGGATTCATACGAACGGGCTCAAGGTAGGCTCCGTTCGAAAAACCAAAGGAAACGGGATTGCCGGGCTCCCAAGCGCCGTTGTTCAAATAGGCGTATCGCATCGAACCGTCGTAATCGTATTGCGCGGAATCGTAATTGACGTCTAGCAGATGCGCCCAATAAGCGCGGAAACTTAACTTGGAAGTTTCGGTCTTACGGAAAGGATACAAGTCCGGCGCGGCGGCGTTGCCCCAAAACGCGAACGGAATACGAAAATCGGCGGCGTTGAAACTCGACAGATCGCTAGCCATATCCGGCGTGACTTGCGCGTCTTTCGCTTCGCCGGGCGTGAATCCGCCCGCGCCGGTTCCGCTGTAAGGAGGACGATTCAGGCGAACGAAGACGATCGGTCCGCTCGTGTTAAAATTCTCAATATTAGAAGCGTTTCCGTTGCAGTAATCGTTGGCAAAACGCTTCAAATCGTCGGTCGCCTCGACTTTAAAATGCCAATAGTCGCAAGCCCAATAGGAGTTCTTGTTATTGGAATTCGCCGTAAGGTTGTCGAAATAATGATCTTCCCAATACTGTCCGTCGTAAGTCGTCCCGGAACCGTTCTTCGAATAACGCGCGTTGGTCGGATTTGTAACAACTTTCTCCAGTACGAAAGCGGAGGTGTTCGACACAACCTTGTTCCACAGGTCTTCGGTATTCTCGTCGGGAAAATCATAGGCTTCTTGAAAAGTTAGCACGCCGCCCGAATTTTCAAAAAGCTCCGTCATTTCTTGGCGCGCAAACCTCTCGTCGACGCTAAAAGAATTTCCGTCGCGGTCGTAGGGCAAAATCGTGTCGCCGTCGACGTTTTCGCAAGGAGTCAGAATCGCGTAGCCAAGATTCGGAAAGAGCGCCAATCGCGCGGGAAATTGAGTCGCGGCGTTCTCGTAAGTAACGTTGTTTGAAGCGTAAACTTCCGTCCAATCGCCGTACATATTTTCAAGAATACTGAAAGGACCGATCGGGTTGCGCTCGTTGTTCGAACCAATCACAAGAGTTTTGAGCGCGGCGCCGACGTCCGCTTGAGCCGGAACCTCGACGACGGCGTCGATTTTAGCGGAATTTTGCGCGGTCTCCGCCATATTCGACGTGACGATCATGTACGTTAAAACCGATAGGGCGAACATAGACATCAGCCCAAGAATCAGGAGCAGGACGACGCCGCTCCGTCGCGTTTCGTTTCGACGTTTCATGATTTAAACTCCTTGCGTTCGTCTCGCGTCGACGCTCCACTTGAGACGTCCGCGCGAGGCTCCTCTCATATGTGCAACGCGTCAAACTTGCCCGCAAGACGCGCGAATTCCTATAAACTTAACGTCGACGTCGGCCGTAACGCAACGCGCCAACGGCGCTTCGCCTTATAGTCGGACGTCGACGTTTCTGATTGTTCGTCTTATCGCCTTTAAAGTCGTCTTCTTCAAAGGACGTCTAAATTATCCGTTAAAAGGTCGTCGTTCCTGAATAAACGCCGATAACGCCGGGAAAGAACAGGGCGGAAATCTTTAACGAACCATTCGCCCAACTCTTCGGCGTGTTTTCGCCCACAAGATTCATTCTTAGCATCGTAGGGGCGCCGTCGTCGTCGCGTTCGACGACGGAATAATTCGCGATTTGATACCATTTTGCAAAAGCGCGATAATTCCCGTCTTCCGGCAGGTCTTCCTGCCCGAACAACATTATGTAACGGGTCGTTTCCAGTTGCTCGACGACTCTACTGCGAGTGATCGCGTCGTTTGCTCTTTCGTCCGTCTTGAGATAAGTATTGTTGGTAGAACTAGTCCGTCCCGTCGTTAAATCGACGGTAACGACGCCCCCTTGGTAACCCGAGCCGTTCAAAGTCGCGGTAAAGACTTTTTCGTCGTCTACAATTCGATCTTGGAAAACGGCGACGCTGTAATCCGCCGCGCCTATGCTCGACAAGGAACAATCGAAAAACGCGTCGGAATTCGTTTTTAGACTCACCGTCGCAAGCCAAGAATGACGCCCCGAAAAAGAGGGAATATCGCCGACGTTCAAAACCATATCGGGCTCGGTCTCGACCCGAGGTCGAACTTCCGTCTCGTCTTCCGATTCCGAATATCCGCTTATCGTTTCGTTCAGATAGAAGTCCCGTTCGTATCGCGCGTCCTGTTGCAAGCTGGAATACGAAAAATCGTACATAGGCGCCATTCGCGTGAAGAAAACTTCAAATCCATTGGAAGGTTTATAATCGTAAAACTCGGGAAAATATTCCCCCGTCGTCTTACCAAGCGGATCGATAAAGAACGGATACGTTAAATTCAAGTTGCCGGAGTCGTACAACGCGGCGTTGTGAGTCGACGGATAGCTTCCGTTTTGCTGATTTTTCAACAACCAATTACTTGGATTAGCCCAGCCGTTTGTTTTCATCAATCTGACGGCGTTTCGTCCCATAGCGGCGCAATTATCGGCTTCGTTCATCTGCGCGAGTCGCATGCCGCCAAAGGGAATGGCGGCAAGGACGCCGACCAGTCCGACGGCGAGAACAAGAATCGACGCCATAATTTCGATAAGAGTCAACGCGCGTCGATTATTCGCGCCAAACGCGTACTCTCCGCGAGTCAAAGAGATCCTCGCCATATTAATGACCTCCTAAATTACGCTTAGAAGTCCGCGCAAAATCTCGCGATTCGAAAATCGCGCCTTCCAAATCGCCGATCGCATAATTGACGGGCGGATTGACTTCGGTCGTCGCGACAAGTCCCGTGCGCGGATTCACCGTCACCCAAAAATTCGTCGCGTCTTCGTAATTCCAAAGTCCGTCGTCCGCCATCGTGATCGCTTCGCCGGTCGATTCCAACTCGCCGACGCCAAGCGCGGAGATTCGATCCCAACGCCCGACTAAGAAATAAATCGTCCCCGTAGGCGAAAATTTGCCCGCGCCGTCGACGACGTAATCGACTTCTCCGCTTGGCGAAAAAACGATCGTAACGTCTTGCCCCAACGCGAACGCGCCGCTTTCGTCGGTTCCTGAAAATTCCAAGTCGACGACGGCGCCTTGCGGCAACCCGACCGGGGCGGTCATCGTTTGACGCGGATTACGAATCACTTTAAAGGACGCGTTCGAACAGGCGGGCAATTCGACGCCTTCGAGTTTTTCAATATAGGCGCCTCCGGCGTCAAAAACGATCGGATAATAAGAACCAATTCCGTTAAACTGGATCAGAGGAGTCGATTCATTCGCGACGTAAACTTTCCAGTACGGATCGTTAATATTAGTAATTTGCCTAACGCGTCGACCGCTCGGGCTAATTCCGTCGTTTTCCGGCAAAAGCGAGACGGAAGCCCCGGCGTCCAAACCGGAATAATAAGGGGGAGTTTCAACCTGACGTAAAACTAACGAGACGGAACCGTACCCGTCTTCGTCGCCGTCCCAAGAGCCGGGAAAATATTCAAGGGTAACGCCGCACGGTCTTCCCGTCGTCATAGCTCTTGCGCGCGCCCTGTTTAGGTATGTGGAAAGGGTCGACGCGGCGTTCGACGTCAACTGCGACTCCATCATCGGCTTGATCGCCGGAACGCTTACCGCCGCCAACGTCAACATCATCGTAGCGACGACAAGAAGTTCAATCAGCGTAACGCCGCTTCGATTTGCGCGCGTTTGAAATCTTCGCATTCTCGTTGCTCCCCGACCTCTGTTTTATTTCCCAATATTCGCGGCGTTGTTCTTCCGCTTCGTCGCGCTCGTTCTCGACGCTTTGTCGCTTCGCCTCTCGGCGAGAAATTACTCTTGATATTCGCTCTCCAACGTTCCGCTGTCGACAAAATTCACAATATTGTCGGCGTCTTCCAAGTAGACGTTCGCTTTCGGTTGCGTCGCGGGAACGTCTGCGCGCGCGTTTTCGTTTTCGTTAGGACCAAACATTCCGTCGGCTCCGGGGTGAATCAACTGGAACCGATTTTCTTCGTACCACGACCCGTCGTTATAATTTCGCGCGTATGGAACGGCGCGGGTAACGAGGTCGGCGGATGAAGCGCTCTGTCCTAAATAGAAGCTCTTTTGCGTATAGGGAACGTTTACGGAAGGTCGGAAATAAACGATCGGATAATCGCCTTGACAATAAGCGGGCGTATAACAATACGCTTTCAAACTAACGTCCCACAACGAATCTTCGTCGTTTACAGGATAGAAATAATCGTTGGAGTCGTCGTATTTAGCGCTGAAAAACGTCCCTAAATATTTGCGTTCAAAGGCAAACAACGGCTTCTCGCGTTGCGCGCGAGTCGGACGCGCCAACCGATCCCCGTTTGCGGTAATTCCCAAAGGATTCTTCGGATTGGCGTAAAATCCGCTTGGAACGCCGTCGGCGTTTGGCAGACCGCCAAGCCAAAAGACGAGCGACGAGATATTTCGTCGAATATCCCAAACGTGTTCGCCGTTGCAATCAAGAGGGTTCGCCGGATAATCGGCGTCTGAAGCGTAACGACTGCTCGACAACTTGCAACCCATTTTAATATGGTCGACAAAAGTAGCGTAATCGGGGACGTTGTAACGAGGCCAACGCTTTTTAATATGGCGCATAACGGCGACGTCGTCGCTCAAATCGGGCGGATATTCGCCGAACCGATTTTTATATTCGTCCAGCGCGATCGACAACTGCGCTTCTTGAGTCGAAACGATCGCGTTGCTGACGGAACGACGCGCGCTAACCAAGACGGAAGTAGTCAGACCCGCCAACATTCCGATAATCACGATAACGATCAATATCTCGACCAAGGTAAAACCGGCGCCTCGGCTCGCGCTTATCCGACGATTACTAGTCATTGCCATATTACCTTATCAACGTATGATTGTCGACGTTGTCTTTATACGTGTTCACGCCGTCGATTTCTACGGGAACCCCCAGCCAATAATCGGCACCTTTTTCCAAACAGGTAAACGGATCGTTCATAGCCTCAACCTCGTTTTCGTCGAAAGCTTCGTCAAAAATTCCATATCCGCCGTCGGGTCCCGCAGAATATACGTAAGGAACCAAGAACCAACCCGGTCGCATATCGGCGCCTTCGACGCCGTTTTGTTTTCTCCACGCCAAGACGGCAAGCGGATCAAACGGGTCGGCGTTACTTTCGTCGCCGTATATTTCGTCGAAATAGTTGGCGTCGACTACGCTATAGGGTTCGCCTCGACCAAACGAAGGAAGTTCGATAGAACCGTTTTCGGAATCGTAACGAAGAGTCGGCTGTCTGTCGCTTTTAACGACGCAAGGCGCCCAGCGCAACCAGCGAATCGGTCTGCCCCACCCGTCGACAAATTCCAAGAGTCCGTCGCCGTCGGTGTCGGCAAGTTCGCGGTCGGAAAAAGTCGCGCGACATTCCGGCGCGGCGTTCGTCAGAACCAAATAGAGCAACTCGGGATTCAAATCCTCGTCGCCTTTGTTCGGCGCGGAATTAATAGCGAACAAATAGGATTCCTGCAAAGGAGTGAGTCCGCCCGTCCCCGAGCCGTTGTATAACGATTTCGTTCTGACTTCCGATTCGCAACGGGGCATGTCGCAACGAAGCAAATCGCGCATTACTTGGAGTCTCGCCCACGCCTTTTCCGTCGCGGAGGCGTTTGGGGCAAGATTATACTCGGCAACGTCGACGCGACGATATTGATATTTCTCGTAAATCGAGGTAAGCACGGAGTCGATTTTCGCGATCGTGGTTCTCGTTTGCGTCGTTCGGGCGCTTTCGATCGCGGCGCGCACGGTTGAAACGGAAATAGCGCCCAACATTCCGATGATCGCGATAACGGTGAGAAGTTCGATCAACGTAAACCCGGAAGGCGCGAATTGACGTCCGCGTCGCAGTCGACGATTCGCGTTTCGTTCATTGTCGATAAATATTTTCATTCGCTCGCCCCGTCGGTTTATCGTCGCGCGCCCAAAACGCCGCCGTTTCCTTTTCCGTTCCCTATTTCTTCCGAATCTACGTTTTTCGAAATTAGGCTTTTCGAATTTATGTTTCTCGAATTTATGTTTTTCGAAAAGTCTTCCCCAAGCAACTAGCGTTTACTCTAGCTCTGATTCCAGCGTCGCGCCGTCGGTGAAGTTCGCAATATTGTCCCAATCGGCGACCGTAATGGAACCGGGCTTGGAGACGTCGCGCGGCTCCTCGTCGGAATGCCTATGTTCGTGGTCTTCGCGTCCTTCCTCGTGCAAGCCAAACGAGGCGTCGTCGCCCGGTAGAATCAGCTGGAAAGAATCGGCGTTATACCATTTTCCACCCTTCATATAAGGCGCGGCTACGCCTAAATTACCGACGTGTTTGTCCTTTCCTTCGTAACCGCTTCTGAAGTAGACTATCGGCTGACCTCTGAACATCAGACCTTGCAAATTATAGTTTCCGCCTTGAGAACCGTCGCCGTCGAACGTCAATTCGATCAAGGGCGTTTCTCGCGGCTCTTTTCCTAAGTCGCTCAATCCGATTCCAAACGGATCGTCTTCGTCGGCAAGGAAACCGTCGTAAGCGACCTGTCCGTCCCCTTTGTCAGGGAATCCCGCCAACCAGAAGAGCGCGGAAGCGCCGGGCTCGACGCCTTCTTTTGCGGTTTCGTCAAACGCCATATCGACCATTTCGTCGACGATCCCGCTTTTTAACGTTCGGGGCCAGCGCTTTAGGATATGCTTTCGAATTTCCGCTTTCGTCGCGCAACAGTCGGGCGGATATTCGCCAAACTTCTGCTTGTACATTTCGAGACATTGCGCCACGTCGTCCAAACGAGATTTCGCCGTAACGCTAGTAAAGAACCCGCGAGCGCCGCCCAACGCGACCAAGGTAGCGGCGGCGATTAACCCAATGATCGCGATAACCGCTAAAATTTCGATCAAGGTGAAGCCGAAACGCACGCCGTTTGGCGTTCCGCAAGAATAAGCGCTACGTTTGTTCACAAGGAAAGCCCTTTAATTACGAAAAGTTCGATTCGTCGACAAGTCGACTTCTTAAACAAGCTAAGTCTTAACAAGCTAAGTCTTTCTTCGACGCGCTTTAGTTCTTTTTAGTTTAGAACGTCGGCGCGTCGAAAAGTTCCTTTTTTTGCAAAAAATCAGTTAGACAAGCTTTCGATCAGTTTAATCATCGGCAAGAACAACGCGATAACGATCGTACCTACCATAACGCCTAAGAACATAATGAGCAACGGCTCGATCATACTCATCAACGCTTCCGTGTAAACTTGAACTTCTTGGTCGAAGACGTCCGCGACTTTATAAAGCATCGCGTCCAATTCGCCCGTTTCTTCGCCGACGTCGACCATATTGACGACGATGTCGCTCAAAATTTTGTTCTGCAACTTCATCATATAAACCAAGCAACCGATCGGACCGGCTAGGAATACGAAGAAGTAAAACAAGCAAGCGGGGTGGAATCCCGGCCTCGAGTGTTGTTTCATTGGATTCGCGATCGTATCGCCGTCTCGAATCGCTTCGAGAATCTGCTGATACAATTTTTCGAAGACGCCGTTGTCGGACGTTTCTTTCGTAATATGGATCGCTTCCAAAATCGGAACGCCGGATTGAACCAAGGTTCCCAAAGTACGCGTCGTTCGCGCGACGATCGTTTTCTCAAATAGGATGCCGAAAATCGGCAGTCGCAAGAGGAACAAGTGCCACCCGAACCTCATATAGGAGAAACTTGTCGTTATTTTGATAAACAGCCATATTCCGAACGGGACGCCGGGAATCAAATACCAGTACGTCATTACCATATGGGACGTGTTCATCAGCCACTGCGTCAACGCGGGCAACTCGGTGTCAAAGTCGGCGAAGATTTCTTCAAATTTCGGAACAATGTTCGTCATAATGAAGATCAAAATACCCGTCGCAAAGATAACGACCGCGACAGGATAGGTCATCGCCGACTTAATCTTCGCTTTCAACTCTTCCGAACGCTCGAGGAATTCCGCCAAACGTTGCAGAATCGTTTCAAGGGCGCCGCCCGCCTCGCCCGCTTTGATCATATTGACGTACAAGCGGTTGAAAGCCTTCGGCGACTTCGCCATCGCTTCGGACAAGCTAGACCCGCTTTCGATCTCTTGACAGACGTCGATCAAGCAGTTTCTCAAGGCGCCCGGCTTCGCCTGTTGTTGCAAAATATTCAAACTTCGCAAAATCGGCAAACCGGCGTCCTGCAAAATGGACAAGTTTCTCGTGAAGTCGCGGAGAAGTTTCGGCTTAACTTTACCGAACGAAAAAGTCTTCGCGCCCTTGCCCTTGCCCTTTTTAGCGACTTTTCTATCTTTGTGGAGAGCGATTTTCGTAACAAGATAACCGCTCTCCTTAAGCGTTGCGGTTACTTCCTCTTCGGTCGACGCCTCTATTATGTCGGTAAAACCTTTACCGGCGGCGTCAACCGCCTCTACTTTATATTTCGGCATGGGAATACCTTATGAAGGGAATTATTGCGGCGAAAATCTCGTCGTCTTTGTCGCTCAATTCCGCGGCGCCGACGGAAGGCGCTTTCGAGCTTAACGGCGACGTTCTCTTTTATTTCAAATTCAAAATCGGGGGCGCCAAGGACGCAAGCGCGACGCTCGCGCAAGGACGCGCAATCAAAGTATAGTCGAGATTGCTTGTTTTTTCAACGCCTTGGGCATATTTCTTCAAAAAAAAGGCAAATTTTTTTGAAAAATAACTCGAGATTGCGCTAGGCGCCGTTTTTACCGACGTCGCGCAACCCTTGCGACGAGGAAAAAGCCCTTTACGCGTCGAGAACGGTTTCTCTTACGACTTCTTCAACGGTCGTGATTCCTTCGTAAATTTTAGCCAACCCCGCTTCGCGCAAGGTAATCATACCGTTTCTTTGGGCGGCGGCGCGCATTTCGGCCACGGAGCCGTTGCGCAAAATAATTTCGCGGATTTCTTCGTTGACGGTAAGGAATTCGTGAATAGCGGTTCGTCCCTTGTAACCGGTGTTGTTGCAAGCGACGCACCCGGCGCCTTGGTAAAAACGCTTTCCTTCGACGTCCTTTAAAGTCAACCCCAATTCCGCCAGTTGCTCTTCGTTCGGCTTAACCTCTTGACGGCATTCTTTACAGACGCGTCTAACGAGTCGTTGCGCCAAAATCGCCTGCAACGTCGCCGTGATAAGGAATTCAGGAATCCCCATATCCTTCAAACGCGTGATCGTGCTAGGGGCGTCGTTCGTGTGAAGCGTACTGAAGACCAAGTGCCCGGTCAAAGAGGCTTGAACGGCGATTTGCGCGGTTTCGCGGTCTCGAATCTCGCCGACAAGGATTTTATCGGGGTCTTGTCTCAAAATCGAACGCAAACATTGCGCGAAAGTGTTTCCAATTTCCGCGTCGATCGGCATCTGGACAATGCCGTCGATGTCGTATTCGACGGGGTCTTCGGTCGTCATTAACTTGTCGGTAACGACGTTAAGTTCCGAAAGCGCGGCGTAAAGGGTCGTCGTTTTCCCGGAACCGGTCGGACCGGTAACCAAAATAATGCCGTTTGGCAACTCGATAATATCGCGGAATTGCCGAATCAATTCCTGCGACATACCGACGTTGTTCAAATCGAGCGAAATAACCGACTTGTCCAAAATTCGGCAAACGACGCTTTCGCCAAACATCGTCGGCAAAACGCTGACGCGGAAATCGACGGGATGCCCCGCGACCATTAAACGAATACGACCGTCTTGCGGAAGACGCTTTTCGGCAATGTCTAAGTTCGCCAAAACTTTGATACGGGTGATGATCGCGCTCGCCAAGTGTCTTGGGGGAGGCACCATTTCGTAAAGCGTGCCGTCCGCTTTGATTCGAATTTTAAACTCGTCTTCAAACGGTTCGAAGTGCAAGTCGCTCGCGTGGTCTTTGATTCCAAGTAGGAAGACCATATTGAGCAATTTTCGCACGGGCGCGGTCTCCGACAAAGCCTCGGCGCTCGCCAAATCGTCGTAAGCGCCTTCGGAGGCTTCCATTGCGGCGATATACTCCGGGTCGTTTTCCATACCCGAAATAATCGACTCGACGCTGTCGCCTTGATCGGTCGCGTAATAACGCTCCAGCGCGACTTCAATTTCTTTCGGGGTCGTAACGACCGGGCGAATTTGATAGCCTAGGAAATTGCGCAATTCGTCGATAACGGAAATATTTTGCGGTTCCGCAGTCGCGATCGTCAGGACGTCGTTTCTAAAACTCAACGGAATAACGCGATACAAATTCGCCATTGGTTCCGTCAGATGTTTCAACACCTCCGGGGGAATCGTCAAATCGGAAACGGCGACGACTTGCATGCCAAGTTGTTCGGCAAGCGCTTGCGCAAGTTGCTCGTCGGTGATCATATTCATACTGATCGCAATTTGCCCAAGCAACTCGTTTTGACGTTGGTTTTGTTCCTCGCGCAACAAATCCAACTGTTCTTCGTCGATATACCCGAGGTCGATTAGAACCTGTCCAAAACTTCGCGCCATTCTTATTCTCCCGTTTCCGAATATTTTCTCTCGCCAAACGTCTTCGTTTTAACTTCAATTATCGGCGGTTCCGTCGTTTCGGTTCTTTCGAACGCATATCGCTTCAAACTTTGTTAAATACGAGCGATTCCGACGCGTCGCGTCGTAGTCTCTCGCGGTTTCAAACGTTCCCATAAACGTCGACGTCCTTCAACTGCGTCGAAACGCGGCGTCGATCGTTTCATTTTGAAACAGTCCGTATCGTCTAGCAAGAGAAATCAGGATAAACGGAAGGACTATTTCCTTATTTTGCAAACAAGACGCCAAATCGTCAAAAACCGCGTCGAATCGGCGTCCAAATCGAACTCTCCTCGCGCGTCCGCCGCTCGAGAAGAATCCGATTATCTAAAAACTATCTCCAAAGACCGTTCTCGGAAGACTATTCTTCGTCTTCGTCCTCTTGCTCGACGCCCAAGCCGGTTTCGTAACGACGCATTTTTTCTTCAAGTTGATCGGGCATATTCGCCTTAATAAGCGCGTCCTTTTTGGTAACCGTTTGTTCTTTCCAAAGTCTGAACAAGTGGTCGTCAAGGAGTTGCATGCCGAGCTTATGCCCGGTCTGAATCGACGAGTTAATACGGAACGTTTTATTTTCACGAATTAAGTTCGCGATAGCGGAAGTGACGACCAACATTTCGTAAGCGGCGACTCGGCCTCCTTGGATACGCGGCAACAACTGTTGGGACAAAATGCCGATAATTGAGGTCGACAACTGCGTTCGAATTTGTTCCTGCTGGTTCGTCGGGAAAACGTCGATAATACGGTTGACCGTTCCTTGCGCGCCGGTCGTGTGCAAGGTGCCGAAGACGACGTGCCCTGTTTCCGCCGCCGTAATAGCGGCTTCGATCGTTTCCAAGTCGCGCATTTCGCCGACGAGGATGACGTCGGGGTCTTGACGCAAGGCGCCGCGGATCGCGTCGGCAAAGGACATCACGTCGACGCCGACTTCGCGCTGATTGACCGTCGACTTCTTGTGATGATGATAGAATTCGATCGGGTCTTCGATCGTGATGATATGGTGGTCGACGTTCGTATTGAGCCAGTCGATACACGCGGCCAGCGTCGTCGACTTGCCCGACCCTGTAGGACCGGTAACCAGAATCATACCGCGCGGACGCTGAATAAGCTCTTTCATCACGGGCGGGGTGCCCAACTGCTCCATCGAGAGCATGTCGTTAGGAATCTGGCGCAAAACCAAGCCCGTGTTGCCCTTCTGTTTGAAGACGGAAACACGAAAACGCGCCTTGTCGCCAAACGCAAATCCGAAGTCGGTTCCGCCGCGCTCTTGCAACTCTTGTTGACAACGACCGGGCGTAATACTTTTCATCAAAGAAACGGTGTCCGCAGGCTCCAAGACCTTCGTTTCCAGCCTCACCAAACGTCCGTGCAGACGAAGCACCGGGGGTTGTCCGACGGCGATATGCAAGTCGGACGCGCCGCGAACAACGACCGTTTCCAACAATTTATCAATTAAAATCGTTCCCATAAGCCAAATCCTTTGTGCCGATCGATTCTAAACCCAACAAACGGAGTCGCGTTTCAATTTCATTCGTCTTCAAGACGCGCGACGCGCATAACTTCTTCGATCGTCGTAATTCCCTTCATCGCCTTAACGATTCCGTCTTCGAACAAAACGTGCATTCCTTCGCTTCTTGCGACGCGTCGAATATTCGCCGTCGACTCGCCCTTGAAAGTCATCTCGCGCACTTTCGCGGACATATACATCAATTCAAAAATAGCGCGTCGTCCGCGATACCCGGACTTATTGCAGTTGACGCATCCCTTCCCTTTGACGAACGTCGCTTTCGCGGCCATTTCGGGCGTGATATGCGCGGCGCGCAATTCGGCTTCGCTCGGCGTATAGGGGCGCTTGCATTTCGGACACACGACGCGGACAAGTCGCTGAGCCATAATCCCAATAACGGAGCTTGCGACGAGATAGCCCGGAACGCCCATATCGACCAAACGCGTAATAGCGGACGGCGCGTCGTTCGTGTGCAACGTGCTGAAGACCAAGTGCCCCGTAAGAGAGGCTTGAATACCCATAGACGCGGTTTCCAAGTCGCGCATTTCGCCGACAAGAATGACGTTCGGCGCTTGTCGCAACATCGAACGAATAACGGCGGCGAAGTCCAGCCCGATTTGGTGTTTGATTTCGACTTGATTGATGCCGGGCAGATAGTATTCAACCGGGTCTTCCGCCGTAATAATCTTTCTAGTCGGCGTGTTCAATTCGTTGAGCGCGGCGTAAAGAGAGGTCGTTTTTCCAGACCCGGTAGGTCCGGTAACCAAGATAATGCCGTTAGGACGCGAGATAAGCTGGTGGAAACGTTTGTAGTCGCGTTCGCTAAAACCTAACTGAACAAGACTGACGCGAATGTTGTCTTTGTCCAAAATACGCATAACGATCGACTGACCGTGATTCGTCGGAATGACGGAAACGCGCAAGTCTAATTCTTTTTCGCCAAGCGTCAACTTGATACGACCGTCTTGCGTTCGTCGTCGTTCGGCAATGTCCAACTTCGCCAAAATCTTGAAACGAGAAAGCAAAGCGCCTTGAAAACGTTTCGGCAAGGCTTCGCGTTCGACTAGTTTGCCGTCGATTCTGTATCGAATACGAACGCGGTCTTCAAAGGGCTCGATATGAATGTCTGAAGCGCGCAACTGCACCGCTTCGGCGATGATTTGGTCGCACAAACGAACGATAGGCGCGTCGCTTTCCGAACTCGACTCGGCGCCTTTGTCGCCGCCGTCGGCGCCTTCGACGACGGTGAAGTTAATGGCGGTGTCGGTCATTTCGTGGATCATCGAGTCTGCAGACTCGCCGACGTTCTGCCCGTAATGTTGGTTGACCGCCTCTTGAATCGCTTCGCGCGAGGAAACGACCGCTTCGATCGGACGTTGCAAAATAAAGCGCAACTTTTCGAAAACTTCCATATCGTCCGGGTCGCTAACGACGACGACAAGGGCGTCCCCTTCTTCTTCAAAGGGCAAGACGCAGTTTTCGCGCGCGATCGATTCCGAAATCAACTCGATAACCGCCGGGCGAATCGCGACGTCGTGAAGGTCGACGTATCGCTTGCCGTGTTCGACGGCGACCGCTTGCGCGATCTGCTCGCTCGTAACGTATCCCAGTTGCTTCAAGGCTTCTTGCAACTTAACGTTGGTTTTTTTTGCGAGTTCCTGCGCCTCCTGAACCTGATTGACGCTCAAAAGACCTTGTTTGTTCAAGACGCCAAGATAATTTAATCGTTTAGCCATAAAAGCGCCTCCGACGCTCAAAACGTCGCCGATCGTCGTCTCTCGATCGCCCGTCCGACTGAAGTCGGTCGTTAAATTTCCGCGAACAAACGACGTTGAAAGCTGCGACGGAACCCAAACAACGCGACGCGGAACCTCGCCGCCTCGCAAATCGAACCTGCAAAAACGCCCAAACCCAAAGGACGCGTTTCTTCCTTTTCGGCTTTTCCCGAAAAAGAATGCAATCCTCTAGTAGTCTAATCGTATTATCCGCATAAATCAAGCGTTTTTTACAAACTACCTAGTTTTTTCACGTTTTCTAAGTTTACTTATTCGAAATAAACGGCAAAGCGCAAAGAATTATGCCTAACGCAAAAATACGTCGTATTAAGTTTAATCGTTATTTTCCAAATTTTCACACATTTTTTGACGTTTGAAATTTCTATTTGTCTTTTTTCGGAGTCGCGACTAGACTAATATTTTTAAGCGCCAACGACGAACGATATGTTCCGGGCGTCTCCCACCCGAAGTTAAAATGCACGACGGCAAGTTCGTCGACGGTCGTTTGCGTAAGCAGACCGCGTTCTTGCGCCGCTTTCAGCATATCGCCGACATATTGCGTCAAATCGATTCTAATGGGAACCCATTCTTTTGTTTGCGCGTTGACGCCCCCTAACAGATCGTCGATCGTCTTTTGATCGCCGAGACGATAAATCAACTTGCCCGTCCCGATCGTTTTTGGGTCGCCGTCAAGTTCGACGTAGGTCGTTTGAATCGGCCAACGGTCGTCAAAAAAGGAAACGCCAAACCAGATATAATCGCAATAGTCGGGCGATTTCGGGTTTTTGTTGTGAATAGCAAAATAGACGGACGCTTGCGTCGCGTGCAAATTGGCGTTAAATTCGTCGTCGGTCATTAATCTTTGCCAATCGCAAACGCGCGCGTCGCAGGAAAAGACGAGCGATTCAAGTTCGCCGATCGCGGCGCGTTCGTTCGGGGCAAAATCGCGCGTCAGCAATAGATGAATCCATAGTTTGTCGGCGGTTCGCGGGGCGTCGTATTCCTTGTCCGTCGCGACGTCGAGGAACAAAACGGTTTCGCCTTGTTCGTTCTTTTCAAGCGCGACGCGTTGCCCCGGCGTTTTCGCCTCGACAAAATTTTCCGAACGTTTGATCGGCGCTTGCGTCAAATCGTATTTCGACGCGTGCGTCGCGAGTCCCCAAGTCGGCTTCGCTTGCTTGTCGTCTTTTTCGTCGGAGAAATTCAGGCGCAAGACGCCAAGATTTTTTCCGCGCGAGTCGATTTGAAAACCGTTTTGGAATTCGAGGTCGCCGAAAAGCTCTTTCGTTTGCGGCGCGACGTCGACGGCTTTTACGGCGCAACTCCAAATAAACGCCGTCGCAACGCTCAACGATAAAAAAACTCTTTGAAAATTGCGTTTGGACGACAAATTTCGTATAGATTTCACTTTCGAACCTTTCGTTTAAACGATTCGCACAGGTCGATCCGCGCAGAGCGAGACGTAAGCGGCAACAATCCACAAAAGCGCGAACCCAAAGCAACCGTTCGCAGAAACGCGCGTCTACAGAACGTTAAACGTCCCAAAGACGCAGTTCTTGCAAGTCAGTTTACCGGCGCCATTCCTCGAATATTCCTTTGAAAACTGTCGAGCGAATCCGACGTGCAAGCGAGATTAAAAATCGATTCCAGAACGTTGGAGTCGGTAATCGACAAAATATTGTTGATCGTCGTTTGAGACGTTTGAGGAAAACGAAGGACGATGCAATTCTTTAACATAGCGCGAAGACGTTTCTGTTCGCCCCTTTGTTCGCCCCTTTGTTCACCCTCGTTCAGACCACTTGCTCGCCCGTCTTCCCAACCGCTTGCTCGCCCGTCTTTCCAACCGCTTGCTCTTCCAAGATCGTAGAAACTTTTTATCTCGCGCGTCATATCGGCGCCTCCTAATTCCTCTAATTTATCCGTGATTTCGTCGCGCGTCGGAGGATTCCAGCCCCGGCGAATCGCGACTTTACTGACGAAGATAAAAAACTCGCCGCAAATTTCGAGTTCCTC
>JAZRWW010000032.1:0-1104 GCA_045599865.1 Thermoguttaceae bacterium | reverse complement strand
CGTTCCAAGAGACGTTCGCCGTCGTATCGGTCGCGCTCGTCGATTCGAGCGTCGGCGTCGCAAGTTTCACTTTCGGAACGACGCTCGTCGACGTCGAAACCGCGCCCGTATAATCGCCGGTTCCCGTCGCGACGACCGTTAAAACGGAATTCACGTCGTCTAGCGAAACGACGTAAGAAGCGCCTTCCGAAACGACGGTCGAACCGCGTTTCCAAACGTAAGAAACCGTCGCGCCGCTCGGCAAAAGACACGACGCCGACAACGTTTCGCCGACTTCGGCGGTTCCGCTAAACGAAACGCTCGTCAATTCCGTTTGAAGCGTCGACGCGCTCAACGTCTTCGAAACCGCCGACGTTTCGTATTTTTCACTTCCAAGCGCTTCGACGACAAATTCATATTCGCGATTACGCGCAAGACCGCCGACTTGATACGACGTTCCCGTCAAAGCGTCGACCGTCGTCCAGTCGCTCGACGTCGCGAGTTTGTAGCGGAGACGATAGCCGCTCGCGTTTTCAACTGCGTTCCAAGAGACGGAAATAACCTCGTCGGTCGCGCTCGTCGATTTGAGCGTCGGCGACGCCAATTTCACTTGCGGAACGGCCGCCGTCGTATCGTCGACGGTTCCGACGTAATCGCCCTCGCCCGTCGCGACGACCGTCAACGTCGAGTTCACGTCCTCTAGCTTGACTAGGTAAGAAGCGCCGGTTCCGATCGGATTCGAACGATCCTCGCCGCAATACCACGCGTAGGAAACCGTCGCGCCGCTCGGCAGAACCCCGCCCGCCGTCAGCGTTTCGCCGACTTGAAGCGCTCCGAAGATCGAAACGCTCGTCAGTTCCGTTTGAAGCGTCTTCGCGGTCGATTTTTCCGAAATCGCCGACGTTTCGAATTTTTCGTTTCCAAGCGCTTCGACGACGAATTCGTAATCGCGATTACGCGTCAAATTAGTCGCTTGATAAGTCGTTCCAGACGAAACGAACGCGTAAGTCCAAGCGGATTCCGACGCGAGCTTGTAACCGACGCGGTATCCGTTCGCGTTGGCGACCGCGTTCCAAGAGACGTTCGCCGTCGTATCGGTCGCGCTCGTCGATTGGAGCGTCGGCG
>JAZRWW010000031.1:0-4591 GCA_045599865.1 Thermoguttaceae bacterium | reverse complement strand
ACGAAAGTTTCGCGCATTGGGGACTCGCTAGGATTGTAGGGTTGTGTGTTTTTGTCTACAATACTAAACGAGTCCCTTTTTGTATACCTCAATTAGGGTGTATTTTTTCCTTATTTCTTAAAAAGTGGGGAAAGTACAGTATGTCATAGTGAGTATGTCATTATTGTATGATACGTTTCTGTATGTTTAAAAAGATGGGAAGACAATATGGAAGACAAAATTAAAAAAAATAATTTTATCAAAACTCGCGATGATAACAATATTATTCAATTCCAATTTGATTCCACAATAGGTAATAAATTTGAATTGTCAGAAGGAACAGTATGTACTTGGGTAAATCCTAAGAGTCCTTTCACGCGTGTAGAATTGAAAGAGCGAATCGAACCTTGGTTGACGGCTTTGTTTCAATCAGAGCATTTGTCTCTTCTTGTAGGCTCTGGGCTTTCAACAGCAATCAAAATGTTGACAGAAAATAATGGTTCTACTAATCCAGACGAAGTAAAAAAAGATTCCGTTAATTTTGATCAAGGAAAAAATTGGAACGATTGTATCATTGGAGTAACAGACAACAAATTAAATAAGATCATTGAAAAGCAAGCCAAAATTTCCGCAAAAAAAGCTGGACGTAAGGAAAGTAATTTGGAAGACAAAATTCGTACTGCCAACGAATTATTGAAAGGTCTCATACTTCTGAATGACAAAAGAGCTAAAGATTTAAAAAAAGCTATTTTGGAAGCCTTGAACTCTCTTGTGAAAGGCATTTTGCAGGATGAAAAAAGAATAGCCGAAGATTCATCCCCTGAGAAAAAAGCTTTTAATACTCTTGTGAATTTTCTTATGAGTTTTGCGAGTCGTATGGGATCTCGAGACCGATTAAATGTCTTTACGACTAACTACGATAGAGTAATAGAAGCGGGCGCCGAATTGGCGGGACTTCATCTTTTGGATAGGTTTGTCGGAAATTTGAGTCCTATTTTTCGTTCGTCGCGCCTTGATATTGATATGCACTATAACCCTCCTGGAATACGTGGAGAACCTCGATATTTGGAAGGAGTCGTCCATTTTGCAAAACTTCATGGTTCAGTGGATTGGTTTCAAGACGGCGATATGATTCGAAGACTTGGAATTCCCTTTGGCGCTACTGATATTTCTCCTTTTCTAAAAGTCTCTGGTTTGGGTAAAAAAAATATCCACAGAATGATGATTTATCCTAACGCCGCCAAAGATCGAGAAACGGCGTTTTATCCTTATGTGGAATTATTTCGAGATTTTGCCTCGGCTATTTGCCGTCCTAATAGCGTACTGGTAACCTATGGTTACAGTTTTGGAGACGAACACATTAATCGAGTGATAGAAGATATGTTTACGATTCCTTCGACTCATCTCGTGATGATTTCTTATGGCGATCCCTTTGGCAGAATGAAAGCGCTCTGTGAAAAACATCACGCTCAAACTTCACTTCTGCTAGGTCCAGAATTAGGAGACGTTACGAACCTGACGCAACATTATTTACCCAAATCGTGTACAGACCAAATTACCCAAAGAATGATGGATATGTTAATAAGGCGTTTTGCTAAGAACGCTCAACCCAATCAGCAATCAGAAAAGGAAGGGAAAAACTAATGGGAATAACGCCTGTTTCATTCGTGCGTTCTATCCAAATAGGAACCGTTGATTATGTTTCTCCAAACGAGATCATAGTATTACTTGACATTGAGTCGCCTGAAAGTATGGCTCTAAACACTGGGACGCCTCATTCTTTTCCACGTATAAACAGTTACGTATTTATTAGAACAGAACAGGGATACATTGTCGGTCAAATAGAATGGATTACGATAGAACGGTCTGCTTATCCCAAACGTAAGGGACTCAAAGATTTTGATCTTATTGATCTTCCGTTTCCCCTCAGGAAGATGAAAATAAACCCGCTTGGAACGTTAAAAACCACGCAAAACGATTCTGAAGAGAGAGAGAATCCAACATATCAATTTCGCCGTGGAGTAGAAATATTTCCTTCTGTTGGAGACGCCGTGTTGTTACCGACTCCTCAACAGTTGCGCGCAATAATTGAATCGGGAAATAACCTGAGAGTAAAAATAGGAACAAGCCCTTTAGGCGGAAACGCCGACGTCAGAATTGATCCTGACAAATTATTTGGGCGACATCTTGCTGTTTTAGGAAATACGGGAAGCGGTAAATCTTGTTCAGTTGCCGGGCTTATTAGATGGTCTTTGGAACAAGCTAAGACGGCTTTAGGTAATAACAAACAGGAAGATAAAAAATCTCCTCTTAATGCACGTTTTATCATTCTTGACCCAAATGGAGAATATGCTCGTGCCTTTTCAGATCAGAACTCTCTTAAGGCTAAAGTTTTTTCAGTAGTATCCCCCTCTTCTAATGATTCTACTAGATCAAAAAAGTTAAAAGTTCCCTTTTGGTTTTGGAATAGCTCCGAATGGTGTTCTATTGTACAAGCAAGTGATAAAGTTCAAAAACCTGTTCTTCGTCAGGCGCTTTGTTATGTTCGTGACGACGTTCTTGAAGATCAGATAGTTGAATCGCAATTAAATAGTTTCAGAATGAGAAAGTATTTAGGAACCTTAGTGACGATTCTAAAAATCGATGAAAGTCAAGGAAATCCATGGGGTATTTACCCTAAAACTAAAAGTTTCTATGAAAAACTGGAAATATGGAATAAAGGGTTACAAGTACAAGACTCTTTTTCTGAACAAGAAAAACAGATTTTGAATGATTTATCAAATACAATTAATACTCTTACATCTGCTAAAAGACAAGGAAAAAGTGTGAATTACATATTTTCAAAGTTTGAAATTTCGGAATTACTGAAACGTATGAAAATTGCACATCATACATTTGGAGGTAACTCAAACGATTTTTTACCGAAAGATCCAGATTTACCTATTAAATTTTCTAGTGAATCTTTTTTGAAGTGTATCGAAAGTACTGCGGAAATAATGAACTGTCAAGAACAGTACATTGAACCGATGTTGCTAAGAATCAAAACATTGCTTTCTGATTCCAGAATGAAATCTATTATTGATGAGGATTCCAATGAAGGACGAAATATTACGCTTGAATCCTGGATCAAAGATTACATAGGTGATAATAACGATGAATATCCAATAAGAATTATTGACTTGTCGTTAGTTCCCTCGGAAGTGATCCATATCATAACAGCGGTAATCGCACGAATGATATTTGAATCGCTACAACGATATAGGAAACAAGGCAGTAACCATTTATGTTTTCCGACGGTTCTTGTTATGGAAGAAGCGCATACTTTCATTAAACGGTATACTACCGATGATGAAAATAACGACGCTTCTTCCCTATGTTGTCAAATATTTGAAAAAATTGCTAGAGAAGGTCGAAAATTTGGCTTAGGGCTTGTTCTTTCGTCTCAACGTCCATCAGAATTATCCCCCACGGTGTTGTCGCAGTGTAACACGTTTCTTCTTCATAGGATTAGCAACGACAAAGACCAGGAATTAGTTAATAAACTTGTGCCAGACAACTTACGCGGTTTACTCCGCGACTTACCTTCTTTACCATCGCAGAACGCAATACTGTTAGGTTGGGCGACGGAATTACCGATTCTCATAAAAATGAATTCTTTACCCAAAAATCAACAACCCTTGTCTGATGATCCTGATTTTTGGGATGTTTGGACAAATTCACAGGAACGTAAGGTTGATTGGAAATCTATTGTCGAAGAGTGGCAAAACAAGAAGTAACAAACTAAGGGCTTATCCGAAAATAGGTTTGTGTGTAAATATCCATAACTTTGTTAAGTGTGATCATACCAGCCGCCAATTTCAATAACGCCTCGAAGGAAGTTGTTGACTTTTCGTAGTCGGACTCAATTTTCGAAAGCGTTTAAGCCCGAATTGAACGCTTCCACTGTCCAACGCTTGGCTTGAAATTTAGGATTGTTTTTCAATTCTTTCTTTTCTTCGCCACGCGGTCGTATATGAGGTATAAAACCATTGTCCTTAACGACTTGTTCTTTTCCGACAAAACCGGCGTCTAAACAAAGATTCTGTTTGCGTCGAAGTTTTTTCGTCGGGCGAATTCGTTAGATCAACAAAGGTTCCAAAAGTTTGGAGTTATGCCGATTGGCTCCGTCGACGACGAGCGACGGCGGGACTCCATTCTCCTCGACAAGAACCGTCGTTTTGCGCCCATTTTTTTCCCCGATCCGTAGGATTCGACCCGACGGATTCTTGGGCAAGAGTAGCTTTAATTTGACGTCCGTCGGCTACCTGCCATTCCCATTTGATTCCTTTGAGTTCGTCGTATTTGTAAAGCCCCGCCGCCCAAATGCGATCAAATAACCCGTTTTTCGCCCAGAGTGAAAATTTATAATGCAACGCCGACGAACCAAGACCTCCGAACATTTCACGTGGAAGCGCGTTCCATATTATTCCGATTCGCAAAACGTAAACTATTGCTGAAAAATATGTTCGCGCGTCATACTTCGATTTGCGTCCAGCGCCGGGCTTGCGTTTGTACGTTTGGGATTCGTTACGTAATTCCGCCGTACTCGGAATCAACGGTTCAACAAGATTCC
>JAZRWW010000030.1:0-13439 GCA_045599865.1 Thermoguttaceae bacterium | reverse complement strand
GGTTTGGTCGACGCGTTCCAGTTGTTGATCGCGGTTCGTAAAAGGTCGACGTTTCCCAATCCGAATAATAAACGTTGTTTGTCGAGAACGACCCAATAACCCGTTCGCGCCAGCAACGGGGCGCCGTCTACTAGTTCCGCTCGCGCGTTGGCGGAATTCAAAATTGCTCGTTGCATAACGTCTTCTCCTCCGTCGACGTTTGCCAAAATACCGCCGATAGCCGAAAGCAACGGTCGGTCTTGGTCGATAAGCATACCCGACGGGCGCGGAGTCGGGACGCCCGCTTTTTCGGCGTTCATCAACGCTTTTTGACGCGCGAACGTTTCCAAATCGGAAATATACGCCGTATATCCGTTGATCGGATACTCTTTCATCGCGGTCTTTTCTCCGGACGACTCGCCGATAGCGGAACCTAGAAGCGCGCCCAACGCCGCGCCCCTTGCGGCCGCTTCGTTCGGATCGGCAAGTTTTGCGGGCTGGCGTCGTCTCGAAAGCTGACGGTCTCGTCTTCGCGCCGCCATCGCTCCAAAGAGTTCCGCGCCAATCTCTTCCGCTTCTCGCGCTCCGACGTAACTTCCAATTTCTCGCGCGTTCGGTAAAATCGCCTCTTCGACGAATTTTTGGGCGTCGTCGACTTCAAGGAAGAAGAGCCAAGATTCGGCGGCAAGTTCGTGTTTTTCGGGCAAAGCGAGCGAATATTCGACGTAACGAAGACGATTATAGGGCGGTTCCAGCGTCGCGGCGGTCGTCGGCGCGATTTCCGTTTGACCGGCGATCGCGCCTCGTTTATAAGGCAAAACGGCAAAATATCGGTCGACGGTCGGATCGAAAGGAGACGTCCGAGGATAGGACGCGACGCGTTTGAATGAAGCCGACCCGGCTTTGGGCGCTTTTTGCGTCGAGAGGTAGACTCGAGCGTCGTCGACGGCAAGATCGATTCGAGCCGCGCCAAGATTCGAACGCAACGTCTCGCGAAGTTGCGCTAGATTTTCCTTAATGGGATAGTCGGGCGCGAAATTTTGGAGTTGAGTCGTAAGATTTTCGAATTCGCTCCAGATCGGTCTGTCGGGCGTCGTGAGGTAGAAGGCGCCTCGCGGCGAGAGTTCGAGCGTTAAAAACGCGTCTTTCAGCCCCGGCGCCAATTCTTTTTCGTCGTCGCCTCGCAAGGCGTTGGGCGCGAATCGCTCAAGCAGTTTCGAATCGCTTTCGAGAACGAGCGCGACGTAATTCGCATCGATCTGGCGAATCGTCGTTTCAAACGTCTCTTCGAGCGCGACGCGCGTTTTTGCCGTTTTTCGTTTCTTGTCGACGTTGGGCGCTTGGCGTTCCGATTCGGGAACCGTTTTGTTTAACGCGTCGACAAATCGCGCGAAACGTTCTTGCGCGACGGGCAAAACCAACGCCGCTTTCGGGGGGCGCGTCTCGCAAAACAACGCGATCGCCGCCGGGGCGTCGAGATCGATTTGTCTCAAAACCGGCGCGAACGACGTCAAACGCAAGGCGGAAAGCGCGCTGAACTCGACGTCGCTTGTTCGTTTGAAAAAGACGGTCGCGCCCGCGTCGAGAGCGCGCAACGACGGCGTTTTCAACAGAACGCCGACTTCTTGAGGAACGGGAAGGGACGCTTGAACGTCGGAACGCCGATTAAATTTGTCCTCGCTAGCGTCCGAGTCGTTGTTTTCTTTTTGCGGCGCTTTCATCAAATCGGAGAGACCGCTCGCGAGTCTGGAAAATACTTGCAAATCGCCTTGCGTTTGATTCTTTTCCGGCATTTGCGCCAAAGACGCGCGCGGGGCAAGCGCTAAGAAAACGCCGACGAAGAGCGCTAGACGGCTAATTGGGAACAATCTTTTTGAGTTCATCGCGGTTTCTCCTTTGATTTTCAACGCGTTGGAAATCGTTCTACTAAGACGCTTTCACACGCGGACGATCATAACGTTTTTATCGAAAAAACGCAATTTCTTTTTGAAGCGGATTGTTTGAACCAAAACGCGATAAAAAAACGACCGACGCGTTGAAACGCCGGTCGTCGATGATCGCTCTTCAACGCGAAGAAACGCGTCAGCAGACTTTAATAAACCCGATACCGAGAATACTCGCGAGTATTTCAAGTTTCTTCGCGATATGCCCGACGCCGATCGCGCAATGATGCGACGGACCGCGTTTCGACCACGCGTCGACAAATTCGCGCGCGCCGATCGAGAATCGGTATCGGCTGTTCGTATTGCCGATTTCAAGAATCGGACCGGGCTCGGAAACGCCTTCCGCGACGAGCAGTTTCGCGTTTCCGTCGGGCGCGTCGATTACCGAAAGAAGCGTCGTCGGACCGTATTGAACGGACGTTTCGACGCTAAGACCTTGCCCGACTTTGCCGTGATAGACGTCGAGCGGCTTGATTTTCGTCTTGCCTTGCGCGATTTTCGGGTGGCAAGGACCGTCGTGCCCCAGAAGAACGACGTCGTCGTCGAAATCAAGCGCGTAAAATTCGGAAAAGGCGCCCCCGACGCCGAACGTATCCATAATTTTCATCGCCAAGCAGTTCTTGACTTCGTATTCGCCCGCGACGGGCACGTTGCGCGACGTCAAAATCGAATTGCCGACGATGACGGACGCGATTAAATCGGAATAGCGCTCGTCGCCGTGTCCGTTGTAGAAATACGCCATTGCGTCGAGGTCGTTGAGCGCGACAAATTTATCGAGCGCGACGGACGTTTTCGCGGCGCGTCGCAGTTCCGTTTCCAAACAGTCGGGTCGAACGTCGAATTGTTCGCGAATCAGCGCGACGCGCTCGTCGATTTCCGTTTCCGCGACTTGGTCGCGCAACGCGAGAATTTCGCCGAATTCGCGCAGTTCGAAGTGCGGTCCGACTTGCGCTTGGAGTCGCGTTAAATCGGAGTAAACGTCGAGCATGCCGTTGTAATAATGCCCGACGAGTCCGACGCGCGACGTTTTCATCACGGAGGCGACGCGCGCCGCTTCCAACCAGTCTTTCAGCGCTTCGTCGACGAACGGATCGTCGTTTAAGACTCCGGTTATCTGATGAAATTGCACGCCCGCGCGAAGGAACGCGTTGGCGATTTCCGGCACGCTGCACGCTTGGCAGTTGGCGAGCCATTCGCCGGTCATTTTGGTGCGATCGCCAAGCGCGTTGAAAGTCGCGTAGTCGATTTTTGAAGTCGGCTGCAAATTCAGCACGACGACCGGCTTCTTCAATTTGCGCACGACGGGCAAAACGGTCGACGAGAGCGCGTAAGTTGAAACGTACAAAAAGACCAGTTCGACGTCTTCGCGTTGGAACCGTTCGGCGGCTTCGCCCGCTTTTTGAGGGTCGTCGATTAAGCCGACGTCGACGACGTTCGCGCCTAAATTGCGCAGTTTTTGCGCGACTTGTTTTTGATACCCTACAAGTCGGTCGTAAAGTCCTTCGAATTGAGGCCAATACGTGTCGAGCCCAATGCCGTAGAGCCCGACGCTAATCTCTTTTTTTGCGCTCATTTTATGTCTTTTGATCTAAAAGTTACGATGAAATAATACGTTTTTTTTAAGGAAGCGTCTGTTAAACGACGCCTATTTCCGAAGCGAATGGGACGATCGGTCGCAAGGGAACGTAGAGACGTTCATTCTTGCGTTTCCGCCGATTTCTCCGCAACGACGGGTTGCGCGTCGACGGAAAACGTCGCGCGTTCGAATTTCGAGCCGAAATAACACGACGCGGCGATTTCGCATAGAAAGACGGCGACGAAACACAAAGGGACGAGCAACGAAAAGAAGCTAGCGACGAATCTTCCGTTTTCTTGCGTTTTAACGCCTTTGGGCAGAGCGTCAAGAAGAACCGCGTTTTTCGGATTTTCCGACGCGTAAAAGAGGATTTTCGCCGGGGAATCGGTCAATTTGGAGGCTTGCATCGTTTTAACTTGCGTTTCGTAATCGAGTCCGTCGGACGCGCGAAAACGGAACGTAACGATCTTTTCGGGCGTTCCGTTTATCACGGCTCCGGAATCGGCGACGTCGACGGGAACGCCAAGCGCCGATTCGCCGTTTACCAGAAGTTTGAGGAAACGTCGACCCGTCAAGACGGGCGACGCTATGCCTAACGCGACGCCTATTCCGACGAAAAGAAATATTATCGCCGCAAATAGGATCGAACCGTTCTGCTTTTTGATCGGCAAGAGCGTTCCTTCGCAAGCGCGTAAAACGTCGGTCGTTCCGCGAGCCTTTTCAACTACGATTTCGGCGTCGACGGGGACTCTCGACGTCGAATAGGACTTTCCTGAAAACTTCGAACCGTCGGGCGCGACGCCTTCGAAACGCCAAACGATCGGCGTATATCCGTTAATTGTGTAATCGGCGTTTTCGCACGAGACGACGCGCGCTTTGGCGAATTCTTCCCAGTCGGCTCGTTTTTCATAGGACGAAACGAAGGGTTTGAATGAGCCGAAAAACACTAATGCGAAAATCATCGTCAAACAAAGCCACAACCAGCCGAAGGCGCTTGCCGAGGTCGAACGGAGCAAAATCAACGCGCGCGCGAAAAACGAGACCTCGCGAGGGATGGAAGCGACGCTTGCCAAACGCGGGTCTTCCGGCAAATTGTCGAGATCGGGCGCCTCTTCGTCGTCGGCAAGAACGTATTTGCGCCCCGCGACGACGATAAAAGGACGACCGTGTTCGTCGATTTGTTCCTCGCGCGACGAGTAGGGCGCGTTCGCGTCGATCATTGGGACGTCTAACGGAGATTCGATTTTGTCGTTTTGCATTTTAAATTGAGCCGGAAACTTGAGGATAACCGAGTCGGTCGTTATTTCACTTCAAAAGAAACGGTTTGAACGGCGCCGTTCGCGTCGGTATAAGTCGCGCGATAACCGCCTTTGAAGCCGCGAAAATCGAACGAGAAATCGGAGTTTTCCGCCGTCGTCTCAAGATTTGCGCGCCACTCGTCAAGAATGAGTTTTTTCAGCGCGAAATAGGACGGCTTTGGTTCCATTTGACGCGTGAAGAGCCCGGAGGTCGTCGGCTCGCCCGGCGCGCCGCAGTCGTCGACGATATTCCACCAGACGATCCCGCGCATCGTCGACCAACTGAACCAATAGCGGTAAAGGTTGCGCGCGACGATCGCTTGGATCGCGCGGCCGCGTTCGTCGTCGTTTGGCGCCGTAATCGTTATTTCGCTGAGAATCAAGGGCAAACCCGTTTTGTCGGCGGCGGAAAGGCGCGTTTTTTGGACTTCGGGCGTTTGAATCGGCTTGCCTTCCGCAATACCTAACGTGTCGGCGGGATTGAACAAGTGCATTTGGATACCGACGTTGTTAATACGAGCCCCGCGCGCGCGAAGATCGGCGATTTGCGCCGCGTAACGATCGTCGACCGAATAATCGTTGATATTAAATTCCACGTTTTCCGGGAAGGCTTCGTTCGCGACTTGGTACGCTTTGAACGGATAGTCTTCGGGCATTAGACCGTAAGAGCTTTTTCCGTCCGCGCGTTTGAAATCGACGGAACTTTCGTTCACGACGTCCCAACGACTCAGACGATCCTTGTATCGTTCGCCCAATTCGCGAATGCGTTTTTCAAAGAGGCGTTCCATTTCGTCGACTTGGGCGGGGTCGGTCGGGAGCCAATCGGGATGTTGCCAGCGTCGATTGCCCCAAATAATCGTGTGCCCGGTCGTTTGAAGCCCTTTGCTTTGGCAGAAATCGACGACCGGGTCGGGCGCGGGTCGGCGCCAATGAGGCTCTTTTTTCGGTTCCGCGACGGAATTCCAGAACTCCGGCGTATCCTCCTTCGCTTGCGCGAATCGAGGCGCGCCTTGGACCGGCTCGAGCGTCTTCCAGTAGAAGGCGATCGTCGCTTGATTGAAGAGCGTTCCGTAAACTTCCTTATATTTCGCGTTCAATTCGTCGGAGCCGAGTTGATCAAAGTTGAAAATGTGCGCGCCAAACATAAATTCGGAGCTAACTTGCTCGATTTTAACGCTCGTGCCGGGCTTGACGTCGGAAAGTTCCAAACGATAATCGGCCTTGCGATTTTGCTCGATTCGCGCGTCGATTTCTTTTTGAACGTCGTCGTTCCAGAAGTTCCAATACGCCTCGCTCATCATAGACGGATCGGGCGGCGCGGGGACGTCCGACGTATCCGTCGCGCTGGAAAAACGAACGGGGAACGCCGACAAAATTAAAACGAACGGAATCAAAATAATAGTGCGAACGCGCGGCATACGTTTCTACCTTTCTGTTGGAATTGCGAACTTTGACGAACGTTTATTTTGCGTCGTTTTGATCAAAACGCGCCGACTTTAGTATAACAGACCGACGGGCGGTTTTCAATAATCGACTTGTTTTTTCTCAAAAAAACGCGGACGTTTTGGAAAAGCCGTCGGAAAAAACGCGAGACGCCTAATCACGCTTAACTTTTGTCTGAATTCAACGCGTCGACAAACGTCGCGCGTTCGTATGTAACGATCGGCAGATCGAGCGGTTTTCGACGATTTTTTATTAAAGACGCGAACTTTTTAATATTTCCTCTTGAATTTCTTATTCAATCTATTATCATTATAAAAAAGGGGAGGGGGTCTCCCTTTTTTGAACAGGTTAGGAACAATGGTTAGTTTGTATCGCAAATTTTACTGGCGTCGCTGGCGTAGTTTTTAATTAGCGGCTTGATACGAGCGTTTCTTTGTAATGAAACGACGTTCAAGGCGCCGACGTCGTTTTCTTGTGATTTGTTCCTTTTTCTCTTTGATTTGTCGACCTGTTTAGGCGTGTGTTTTGCAACGTCGCGACGTCTGGAGAAGTAGCGCGGTCTTAGGTTTGCGGCGTCGAACGTTCTTTAATTTTTATTGGTCGTCGTTTTCTAATAAAGACGCGGCGCGGAATCGATTAAACTTCATTTAAAGGTCGTTGCAATGAATTTTCAAAATTATTTCAAAGAGTATCCCAACGCGGAAGGGCGTTTCGGCGCTTACGGCGGCTCGTATCTTACGCCCGAACTTCAAGTAGCTTTTGACGAAGCCGCGAAAGCCTATCGAACGATCTGTAATTCTTCGCAATTTATCGAGGAATTGCGACGTATTCGACGCGATTTTCAAGGACGTCCAACCCCGGTGACCCACTGCGAGCGTCTTTCGCGTCAACTTGGCGAAGGCTCCTGCCAAATCTATCTCAAACGCGAAGACTTGAATCATACCGGCGCGCACAAGTTGAACCACTGCATGGGCGAAGGGCTTCTTGCCAAATATATGGGCAAAAAACGCATCATCGCCGAGACCGGAGCGGGTCAGCACGGAGTCGCCTTGGCGACCGCCGCCGCGTATTTCGGACTGGAATGCGAGATTCATATGGGCGAAGTCGACATAGCGAAACAGGCGCCGAACGTCGCGCGTATGAAGTTGCTCGGCGCGAACGTCGTTTGCGTGACTCACGGACTTAAGACGCTGAAAGAAGCGGTCGATTCCGCTTTTGAATCTTACGCGCGCAACTATAAAGATTCAATCTATTGCATCGGGTCGGCGCTCGGACCGCATCCTTTCCCAATGATGGTGCGCGATTTCCAAGCGTGCATTGGGGTCGAAGCGCGCGAACAATTCGTGAACGCGACGGGTTTTTTGCCCGACGCGATTTGCGCTTGCGTCGGCGGCGGCAGTAATTCGATCGGAATGTTTACGCCGTTTCTCGATTCTTCTTGTGAAATAATCGGAATCGAGCCCCTTGGACGCGGACCGAATCTTGGCGATCACGCGGCGTCGACCGCTTACGGCGAGAAAGGCGTAATGCACGGATTCGAAAGCATTATGCTCAAGGACGAAAACGGCGAGCCCGCCCCGGTCTATTCGATCGCCAGCGGACTCGACTATCCCGCCGTCGGTCCCGAACACGCGTTTTTGCACGACGTCGGACGCGTTCGATACGAGGCGATCGACGACGAAGACGCCGTTGAAGCGTTCTATCGACTTTCGCGTTCCGAAGGAATCATACCCGCGCTGGAAAGTTCGCACGCCGTCGCCTACGCGATGAAATACGCCAAGAAGAACGTCGGGCGTTCTATTCTCGTTTGTTGCAGCGGTCGAGGAGACAAAGACGTCGATTTCGTCGTCGATAAATATGGATTTGGCGAAGACTTTTTGGAACGTCGAAAGAACGAAGGCAAGTATTTTTAAACGAAGCGACGCGTTTAATTTTACCGCGTTTAATTTTACGACTTCGATTCTAATTCCGTAAAAAAAGCCTTGGAGCCGATTCGGTTCCAAGGCTTTTTCATTAAGGGTTAAAAAGTCGCGACTTAAAACAAAGGGGACTAACAAAGGCGGCGTCGACCGTCACTTAATACGCGCGACGCCGGTATCGCGCGCCGCCTGAGCGACCGCCTTCGCGACCGCGTTGTGCGAACGCTCGTCCCACGCGACGGGCAAAATATTTTCAACGGAAAGCTCGTCGCCGACGGTATCGGCGATCGCGTTCGCGGCGGCAAACATCATCTCGAAGTTAATATCGCTTGCGCGAACGTCCAAGGCGCCGCGGAACAGACCGGGGAAGACAAGGACGTTGTTGATTTGGTTCGGTTTTTCCGAGGAACCCGACCCGACGATAAAGGCGCCGGCTTCCAAGGCGTCTTCGCGCGAAATTTCCGGAACGGGATTCGCGCAGGTGAAGACGAGCGGCTTAGGCGCCATCGACTTGACCATCTCTTTCGTAACGCAATCAGCGGTCGAAACGCCGATAAAGACGTCGGCTCCTTTCATCGCGTCCGCCAATTTTCCTTCGATATGTCGGCGATTCGTCAACTTGGAAATTTCTTGCTTCGATTCGTTCAAACGAGGATCGCCTTCGCAAACAATCCCCTTTGAATCGCACATAACAATATCTTTGACTCCGCAACGAAGCAAGAATTTTGCGATAGCGACTCCGGCCGCGCCCGCGCCGTTCATTGCAATATGCAAATCTTCCATTTTTTTACCGACCAACTTCAGCGAGTTGATTACGGCGGCGACCATAACGATAGCGGTGCCGTGTTGGTCGTCGTGGAAGACGGGAATTTCCAATTCTTTTTTAAGACGTTGTTCGATTTCGAAGCAACGGGGCGCGGAAATATCCTCTAAATTAACGCCGCCGAAACTTCCTTGAAGCAACTTAATCGTATCAACGATTACGTCGACGTCCTTAGAACGAATGCAAAGCGGGAAAGCGTCGACGTCTCCATAAGCCTTAAACAACGCGCACTTACCTTCCATAACGGGCATTCCGGCTTCGGGACCGATATCGCCAAGCCCTAGAACGGCGGTTCCGTCGGTAATAACCGGCACGGTGTTCCAGCGACGCGTCAAATCAAAAGACAATTCCGGATTTGCTTGAATTTCCTTACAAGCTCGCGCGACGCCGGGCGTATACGCGACAGAAAGCTCCTCTCGACTTCCGACCGGGACGCGCGGTCGCGTCTCAAATTTACCACGCCATTCCAAATGCTTTTTTAACGATTCGTCGCCGATACTCATTTAAATCGCCTTACAGTAAGGTTCAGTGTGTTGCGTCAAAGTCGCGCCGTTGCGACTCTTTGGTCTATGAAAATTTAAACTTCTTTTTTAAAGGACGCAAGGGGGGCGTCGTAAAAACCGCGATCAAAATTGAAAATATTTTTTAGCGTTGCCGTAGCAAACGTCGCTTACAATTTTTCCGATCCATTCGAAGTCGTTAGGAACAAGTCCCGACTCCATTTCGCCGCCGAGCAGATTGCAGAGGATACGTCGGAAATACTCGTGGCGCGTATAAGAAAGGAAGGAACGACTGTCCGTCAACATACCGACAAAGAGACTCAAAAGCCCCATATTGGAGAGCGTTTCAAGCTGTTCTTCCATACCGTTCTTTTGATCGAGGAACCACCAGCCCGAGCCGTATTGCATTTTGCCGGGCGTCGTTCCGTCGTTGAAATTGGCGATCAAAGACGCAAGCAAATAATTGGCGCTCGGGTTGAGGTTGTAGACGATCGTCTTAGGCAAGCGCGATTCTTTGTCGAGACTGTCCAAATAACGAGAAAGAGCCTTGCCGTAATCGCCGTCGACCATCGAATCGCAACCGACGTCGGAACCAAGACTGCGATAGAGTCGCGTCGAGTTGTTGCGCATCGCGCCAATATGAAGTTGCGACGCCCAGCCTTTTTCATAATTTAAGCGACCAAGATCGGAAAGTAAAACCGACGAAAGAGCGACGATTTCATCTTCGGAGATCGTTTCGCCTCGAAGGATATTTGCAAAGGAGGTTTCCAAGGAGACGCCGGGGGAGGACTCCGTCCATTGGAAAAGCTCAAAACCGCAGTCGGAAAGGCGCGCGCCGTTTTCGTGGAAATAGGCGTGTCGTTTCGCAAACGCGGCGCGCAACGTCGCAAAGGAGGATATTTCAATTTCCGACGCGGCGGAGAGTTTTGTAAGATAGCGCAAATAGTCGACGACGCCTTCGGACGTCGCGCACGTTCGAGGAAAGACTTTGTCGGGTCGGAAGGTTGGGAGAACTTTGATCGTAAAAGTTCCGGCTAAGTTGTCATTCGCAATTTTTTGATGATAATCAAGGGAATCGATCGGATCGTCGGTCGTGCAAACGACTTCGACGTTCATTTGTTTCATCAGTCCTCGGGCGGAAAATTCCGGGGTTGCAAGTTTCGCGTTGCATTCGTCCCAAATTCCGCGCGCCGTCGACTTGTTCAAAAAACGGTCGTTGATTCCGAAAGGGCGATTCAATTCGAGCGCCGTCCAGTGAAACAAGGGATTGCGAACGGTCAGCGGCGCAATTTCCGCCCAGCGTTCGAATTTCTCCCAATCGGACGCGTCGCCCGTGATAAATCGTTCGGGAACGCCCGCCGCGCGCATCGCTCGCCATTTGTAATGGTCGCCGCCGAGCCAAATTTGCGCTAAATTGTCAAATTTGCGGTCTTCCGCGATTTCCTTGGGGGAAAGATGACAATGATAATCGATTATCGGCGCGTCTTGCGCGTATTCGAAGTAAAGTCGTTGAGCCGATGCGCTTTGGAGCAGGAAGTTTTTCGTAACGAAGGGCGCCATAATCGTGTAGCCTTTAACTAAACGCGCGTGAAAAATATCGACGTGGAAACGTCGACGTAAAAACAAAAAAAGATCGGCCGTTTTCGATAGATTCAACGACCGATCATAATTAAACTCAACAAATCAAGAGATTGTCAAAAGAATCAACCGTTGTATTTCGGACCGGCGTTACGAATGGCGTCGGAGGCTTGATCTTCGAATTTCTTGAAGTTTTCGTGGAAGCGCTTGGCCAAGTCTTGCGCGGTCTTGCGATACGCGTCTTTATCAGCCCAGCTGTTTTCCGGAAGGAGAACTTCGGACGGAACGTTCGGGCAGGTCTTCGGCACGCTCAAACCGAAGATGTCGTCCGTTTGATATTCGACGTCGTTCAAAGAGCCGTTGTGGATCGCGTCGACGATCGCGCGGGTGACTTTAATCGAGAGACGTTTGCCGACGCCGTAAGCTCCGCCGCTCCAACCGGTGTTGACGAGCCAAACTTTGGAGCCGTACTTTTGCATATTGGCGGCGAGCAGTTCGGCGTACTTGGTCGGGTGCCAGACGAGGAACGCTTCGCCGAAGCAGGCGGAGAAGGTCGCTTGCGGCTCTTTAACGCCGACTTCGGTGCCGGCGACTTTGGCGGTGTAACCGCTGATGAAGTGATACATCGCTTGTTCCGGGGTCAGCTTACTGACCGGAGGCAAAACGCCGAACGCGTCGCAGGTAAGAAGGACGATGTTCTTCGGATGACCGCCTTGGCAACCTTCCTTGATGTTTTCGATATAGTGAATCGGATAAGACGCGCGCGTGTTTTCCGTAAGGGAGTCGTCGTCGAAATCGACTTGACGCGTGCAAGGGTCGAAAACGGTGTTTTCGAGAACCGTGCCGAATTTAATGGCGTTGTAGATTTCCGGCTCGCTTTCGGCGGACAAGTGAATGCACTTGGCGTAGCAACCGCCTTCGATATTGACGACGCCTTGATCGGTCCAATAGTGTTCGTCGTCGCCGATGAGCTTGCGACTCGGTTCGGTCGAAAGGGTGGTCTTGCCCGTGCCGGAAAGACCGAAGAACAAGCACGTGTCGCCGTCTTTGCCTTCGTTGGCGGAGCAGTGCATCGAGAGGAAGCCCTTCTTCGGCATCAGGTAATTCATAATCGTGAAGATACCCTTCTTCATTTCGCCGGCGTATTCCGTGCCGAGAATGACGAATTCGCCGCGCTCAAAGGAGAGGTTGACGCTCGTGGAAGAAGTGAGGGAGGCGGTCGTCGGATCCGCTTTGAATTGACCGGCGTTGAAGAGTACGAAGTCGGGCTTACCGAAATCGGCGAGTTCTTCAGCGGTCGGGCGGATCAACATATTGTGCATAAACAACGCGTGATAAGCGCGCGCGCAGATAATGCGAACCTTGAGGCGATTCGCGGGATCCCAACCGGCGTAAGCGTCGATAACATAGAGATGATCGCGAGTGTTCAGGTAATCGATCGCGCGCGAGCGGTTTTGCAGGAACGCGGAATCGGGCATCTTGATATTGACGGAACCCCACCAAACGTCGTTGGCGCTTTCGGGATTTTCAACAACGCGTTTGTCTTTAGGGGAACGACCGGTTTTCTTCCCGGAAGAATTCATCAACGCTCCGGCGGAAGTGATCGACGCTTTTTCAAAGTTGATAGCGTCTTCATAAAGTTTCGCGGGGGACGGATTACGAAAAACGTTGGCGACGGTGATCCCGTATTGAGACAAATCGAAACCGTTACTCATCTTATAACCTTTCCGAGCGTAGCGCCCGATCCAAAATGGACTCCTTGATCTTCCGACGATCCAATCCCGGCGAGATTCGCTTTTGCGCGCAAAAGGCGCCGCAACGATCTTACGAAAATCAAGTAGGGACGGAAAATCAAGTAGTGACGGAAAATCAAGTAGGAACGGAAAATCAAGTAGGAACGTCGGCGTCAAACCGACGACCTTGTTAAACAAACAACTTAAGTTTTTATTAATCCAACATCTTACAAGACCGACGCGAATAACGACGCGCGCGACCCCGAAGGCGTTCTCAAGACGCCTAAATCCCCTTTATTATAACTATCGACGCGTAAAAAAACAGCCCCCCTAAACGACATAATCCTTTTTTCATTAATTCGAAGAGTAAAGAGTTGCGAAATTTAATAGAAATAACGATCGTATGAGTAATTTAAACGACGTTCGATTCTATTCGACGCCGTCCTTTTATATCGACCGCGCGTAGTTTTCGTAAGCGCGAAGTAAGCGTTCACGGAAAAGCGTCGCGGACGAATCGGCGCGTAAGCGCCGCGCGATAAGCCGCTCGTCTTTAGACGAGCGGACGGCGCTTCGCTTGACGTAGCGCCAAACCAATTTTTTACGTGTTTCACAGTCGACGCGTCGTTTGAACGCGCGTATTTTTTTTG
>JAZRWW010000029.1:0-15026 GCA_045599865.1 Thermoguttaceae bacterium | reverse complement strand
GAGGATATTTTACAACAAGACCTCGAGTTTCTGCCCCTGAAGTCCTATTCGAATATCGTCGAAGGAAACGCGCTCAGAATCGATTGGGAAAGCGTCGTTCCTAAGGAAAAATTGAATTATATCTTGGGAAACCCGCCCTTTATTGGTTATTCTTTTCAAACCAAAGAGCAGAAAGCCGACGTTCTTTCAATTTACGTCGACGAAAAGAACAAGCCTTACAAAACGGCGGGAAAAATCGATTACGTTTCCTGCTGGTATTTCAAGGCATGCCGACTAATGCAAGGAACGGCGATTCGCGCCGCGTTTGTATCGACTAATTCGATAACGCAAGGCGAGCAAGTCGCTTCAGTATGGAAGCCGCTCTTTGATCGCTTCGACGTTCACATAGATTTTGCGCATCGAACGTTCCGTTGGGACAGCGAGGCAAACGACAAAGCAAAAGTCCATTGCGTCATAGTCGGGTTTAGCGTCGCGCCAAACGACGCTCCCAGACTTCTGTTTGACAATGAAAGCGTCAAGAAAACCGCCAATATTAACGCGTATTTATCGGACGCGTCCAATATTTTTATAGAAAGTCGACTTCAAGCGCTATGCGACGTCCCTGAAATGGTCAGTGGAAACCGCCCGACGGACGGCGGAAATCTCATTATCGAAAAGGAAGACATAGAAGAATTTTTAACGAAAGAACCGAACGCCAAGCCGTTTGTCAAAAAAATAATCGGCGCTAAAGAATTTATTCAACGTCTGGATCGTTATTGCCTTTGGTTAGTCGACGCCAAACCTTCGGACTTGTTAAAAATGCCGCGCGTAATGGAACGCGTCAAGAAAGTTCGCGAGACGCGCTTGGCGAGTCCCGATCCAGGCGCGCGCAAACTCGCCGAAACCCCGACTCTCTTTCGAGAAACGAACAATCCAAAAAACTTTGTCGTCGTTCCGCGCGTTTCGTCTGAAAATCGCGTTTATGTGCCGTTGGGTTTTATGGACGGTTCCGTAATTCCGACCGACGCGCTAATGATTATTCCGAACGCGACGCTCTATCATTTCGGCATACTGACGTCGAGCGTTCACAACGCGTGGATGCGCGCCGTCTGCGGTCGATTAGAAATGAGCTACCGCTATTCCAAAGAGATCGTTTACAACAATTTCCCTTGGCCTGAATCGACGCCGACGCAACGGGCTCGGATCGAAGCGACGGCTCAAGGAATACTCGACGCGCGAGATCTATTCCCCGACGAGTCGCTCGCGTCTCTTTACGACGATCTCGTAACGCCCGGCGTACTTCGCGCGGCGCATCGTGAGAACGACCGCGTCGTTCTGGAAACTTACGGTTTCCCCGCCTCGGCTTCGGAATCGTACTGCGTCGCGGAGTTGTTCAAGCGTTATCGCGCGTTGACGTCGTGTCGTTAAAAAAGCGCAGGGCGTCGGTTCCCCCGCGCGTAAAGCCGCTCGTTACATACGAGCGGAAAAGGTTTGAAACAGTCGCCGCGTCGATTTCAAACAAAAGTTAAAGAGCGAGACGGCGCTTTTTTGTGAGCGTTCACGGAAAAGCGTCGTGCCAGAATCGCCGCGCAAGCGGCGCGCAAACGATTTTTTGTTTTTTTATGATCGACGCGTCGTCTGAAAGTTCATATATTTTCACAGAACCTTCAGACTCTAATTCTTCCGATATGCACGGTTCTCCCAAACGGGAACTTTGGCGGCGTCGGATAATTTCGCTTTTGTAATGGACGCGTTTTTGGCGGAGCCAATCCGCTCGTCTGACGATTCGACAAAATACCCGAAACGTTCGAAGACTTGTTCGAGTTTCGACGGGCTTTACTCGAGAAATTCTGTGCGGACGGCGTTCCTTACGTCGAAGAAGAAACGCCGGTCGTTCTCGGCTGGTATCCCGACGCGCGCGCCGCGTATCTATGGAACGTCGACAAGACGGACAAAGTCGTTACGTTGCGCAAGGGCGACTGGAAAATCGCCGTCGAATTGAAATCGCTAGATTCCGCGTTGGTCGAACTTCCGTAACGACGCGCGACAAAATTTATATTTCCCTTTAAAAGGATCGCGGCGTCAGGAAGTTTCACGTCTTCAAACAACCTTGCCGCCTTCCGATTTGACGGTTCGCGTCTCGACAAGGCGCGGATTTCGCCGATCGCCGTTTAAATCTTCACTTTAAAACGACGTCCTTTCCTTGCCCTTTGCCTTCGCCGAGCGTCCTAAGAAACGACGCGTAATCTTCTTGTCGCGAAGTCGCGACGCGTAAAAGTTCGCGCAGAAAAGAATACGCTTCGATTCGTTTGAGTCTACGCGCAACGTCGCTTGGAACCTTTTGAACTTTGCCGCTATGACAAAGCGCGTCGCAAATGGCGTCGCGCATTGTGGAAACGAACAATTCGTCGACAACCTTCGCTTTGGCTTCCGCCTCTTGCGTCCTTGCTTCCGCTCTCCGCTTCGCGGCTTCCGCCCTTCGCTTCTCAGCTTCCGCTTCTCTCCTTTTGGTCTTTTCCTCGGCGACCTCGGTCTTGTAAACTTGAACCTTGTCCGCGAAAATTCTCTCAAAATCCGCTTTGGAAAGGGTCGCTCTCATTTCGCCTCCTTTCGCGTTAAATAATTCTTGTTGGAATTGAACGACGTCAAACGAAGTGTTTTGCGTTATTTTCAAAAGATAGTTGAACGAGACTTCGAAAATAAAATCCCAAGTTTCTTTCAAATTCTCCCGTTTTAGCGGATCAATATCGGTAAGCGAACGAAAGAGCGGCAATATTTCGTTCTGACGTTCTTCTTTGTCTTCGTCCCTGTAACCCGCGTAACGAACGAGTCCTAACGCCGCGTATAACAAAGGTTCGTCAAGCAAGGCGTCAAGGTCAAGTTTACCGACGTTAATCTCCTGAAAACGCGTTCGGAGCCCGTAATCAAGTCCTTCGCAACGAGACGTGAGATCGTCGAATTGCGGACAACTTTTTTGGCACAACAAAATTGGATACGGAACCGGCAAACGGCCTTCTTCGTCGGCAAACTTCTCAAAATCAGCCTCCATTTGGTCGAAAAGCCCGGCTTCATAACGCAAAATCTGGAACGCGACAAAACGATCATACGTCGATTTATGCTCGATCAATACGACTAAAACGCCCCGTTTGCCCGATTTAAAACGGAACTTGTAAAACACGTCGCCAAAGGAAGCGCGCCCTTTGCGCGTCGCGCTACGCGTCGGAGCAAGTTCCAACGTCTCCAAATCGATTAGACGCAACAGTTGCGTCGGTAAAAAACGCGCAAAGAACAATTTCGCAAAAAAGAGGTTCGACCAAATCAAAAAGACAAATTGGTCTTGAAGCATGCCTTTGTCGTCGTCTTTTTTCCCTGATTTTGGTTTGTTTTTTCTCATAAACGTCGTTTCCCAAATCGATCAAAGCGCCGAAACGAACACGCGCCAAACTCCGTTGAAAGCATATCGAAAAAGAAGAAAAAAACAAGGAGGGCGAGTCGATTTCGTCGCGCTTTTCAACGTTAAACGACGAACGTTCGTTCACGCAAATCTTCGTTCGATTTAAACGTCGTACTCTGTGCAAAACGAATTTTGACGCGTCGACCTCCGAACGGACTTTTTTGAAATCGACTAGTCGTCCCTTCTCTCCCTGCTTCCCGCACGCGCAACAAAAATCCCCGGAGTCGACGTCGAGGACTTTTGTTTCGTCGCGCGCATAAATTGAGTTTTTACTTCTGTTTCGTCAAATTCGCGACTTGTTCCGCCGTAAGCGCCCAGCTAAATACGCGTCCGCGTTCGATGCGTCCTTTGAACAAAACTTCGCCTTGACCGTCGGACGCGATATCGGCTCCGTAACAGAACGCTTGGCACGTCTTGTTTTTCGGGTGCGTCAAGTTCCCCTTGATATTCTCTCGCGCGACTTCTTTTCCGTCAAGATACATCACGACCGATTTTCCGTCGTAAGTTCCGAAGGCGTCGTAATATCGTCCGGGTTCGATCGGCGCTTTCAAAATACGGTAGGAGCCGTTGATCGACGCCCAGAGTTTCAAAACTTTCTCGTCCCACGCGACGCTAAATTCGATTCCCGACAATTGCGTGTTGCCAAAGACGGCGCCCGACTGCGTGTTTTCTTCGTCGAGACGGAATTTTACGGCGATCGTGGCGCGCTTCAGACGAGCGTAATCGACGGAATTGCATTGAATTTTGTAATAGTCCTTGGCGCCGTCGAATTGAACGACCTGTTTTCCGCCAAGTTCGTCGTCCGCGACAATCTTAGGCGCGCCGAATTTTTCGAGTTTCTTCTGTTCCTTCTCTCCGTTGACGGGCGCGTTGACGACTTTGCCGTCGACGACTCGAATATCAAGGAAATTAGCGTCTGGACAAGGCGCGTCTTTGTCGATGTTCTCCGTTTTGTCTTCGAGCGTTTGGAATTCGACGTCGAGCGCGGTTTCACTTTCGCGGAAGAACGGGTTTAACGCGTACAACTTGCCGCGATACTTCGAATTCGATTCGAGATCGGAAATTTCGCCGCGCGCCGTTTTCGGCATATTGCGCTGGAAATAATAGGACCAGAAATAACTCGAGTCCGCTTTTTCCCAAGCGTTCGATTTCGGATTGAAGCGCTCGAGGTCGAGTCTATAGCCCAGCACGACGTCTTTGCAAAACGCCTGCGTCGTCTCGACGGTCGCGCCGTATTCGTAGACGTTGGAACAAGTCGCTTTGGAACCTTCCGGCCAAGTCGGTCGTTCGGTTCGCGAATAACGCGCGTCGGTATAGACGTATTTCTCAATGGCGCCCGGTTCCGCGATAAAGTAAACTTCGTCGAAGAAGGAATTCGTAATCAAGTCGTAAGGCTTGAGAACGACGGAGTTGTCGCGTCGAACTTCCATAACGTAGAATTGTCCGCAAACGCCGTCGTCCGCCAAATAGCGTTGGAAAATATCGCCTTCGTCGCCGTGGCACAGATAGCTCAACGTACCGGTTCCGAACGCGGAGAAACAGCCTTGCCACGCGCAACGCGGATCGTTGATCGGGTAATGCGTATGCCCGGAGAAGTCGATTACTTGCGGATATTTCTGGAGCGTGTCGAACATATCCTCGGCGCCCCAGTCGTCCTGTCCGCGTCCGCCGTAAACGGTCGGCGAAATAGGATAGTGCTGGAAGACGAAAATAGGCTTTTTCGGGTCGGCGGCGCTCGCGGCGGCAAGTTCGCCTTCGAGCCAATCTAACGCGTACAGATAATCGCCGTCCGCCATCGTGCCCTTTTCGGGCGAGACGGCGATAAAACTAAATCCGTTCGCTTCGTAACGCGTATTCGGCTCGACGCCAAAGATTCCGCGCCAGACGTTGTGATTCCCGCCGTAAAACTCGTGGTTGCCCATGCACAAGAAGGTTTTCGTCCCCTCTTTAATTCCGGCGTCCATCGCCTTTTTAAAGAGCGACAACTCCGCCTCGATCCCATGGTTCGACATATCGCCGACGACGACCAAAGCGTCGAATTTCGAATAGCTTTGTTGCGACGAATACTTGTACATAAATTCCAACGAACGAACGAAACGCTCGTATTCTTTCGAAGTCGTTTTTCCGTCGAAGTGAACGTCGCTCATCACGGCGCAACGCAACACGACGTCGTTCAATTCGGAATCGGCGGCGCTTTCGTAATTCGCAAAAACGCGACTCGGAATGCAAAGAGTCGACAAAGCGCCCGCCGCGCCCAATTTCAAAAAAGCGCGACGCGACGCCGCGAATTCGCTTGATTTGTTCATTATCCTTAAACCTCTAGATCAATAAGATGAAAATTATGGTAAAACAACGTCGGTCGACGTTGCGACTTTTGGTAATCTATGAGAATCGGACGGTTTCGCCTCGATTCCGATTATTTCTGATTCGTCAAATTGGCGACTTGTTCCGCCGCGAGCGCCCAGCTAAAAACGCGTCCTCGTTCAATTCGCCCTTTGAACAAATATTCGCCCGATCCGTCGGCGGCGACGTCCGCGCCCAAAAAGAACGCTTGGGAACCTTTATTTTTCGGGTAAGTCAAGCCGCCCTTGCCGTCCTCTCGCGCGACTTCTTTTCCGTCGAGATACAAGACGAGCGCTTTTCCGTCGTAGGTTCCGAACGCGTCGTAATAACGTCCCGGTTCAATAGGCGTCGACAGAATACGATAGGTTCCGTTGATCGACGCCCAAAATTCCAACGTTCTCGACTCCCAATTAACCCAAAATTCGACGCCGGCGCCTTGCGTACCGCCAAAGACGGAACACGAATTTGCGCAGTCTTCGTCAAGACGAAACTTCGCGGCGATCGTCGATCGCTTCAATCGCGCGCAGTCGGCGGTCTCGAGTCGAATCTTATAACAATCCTTAGCGCCGTCGAATTGAACGACCTTTTTTCCGCCGAGATCGGAGTCGTCGACAATCTTAGGGGCGCCGAATTTTTCGAGTTTCTTTTGTTCGTTCGCTCCGTTGACGGGCGCGTTGACTAACACTCCGTCGACGACGCGGATATCGAGGAAATTAGCGTCGGGACAAGGCGCGTCTTTGTCGATCGTTTCGGCTTGCTCTTCGGGCGTTTGAAATTCGATTTCGAGCGCGGTCGCGCTTTCGCGGAAGAACGGATTGAGCGCGAACAACTTGCCCCGATACTTCGAATTCGGTTCGAGATCGGAAATTTCGCCGCGCGCCGTTTTCGGCATGTCGCGCAGGAAATAATAGGACCAGAAATAATTCTCGCCCGCGTCTTCCCAAGCGTTCGATTTCGAGTTGAAACGCTCGAGGTCAAGGCGATAGCCCAACACGACGTCTTTGCAATACGCCTGCGTCGTCTCGACGGTCGCGCCGTATTCGTAGACGTTGGAACAAGTCGCTTTAGAACCTTCCGGCCACGTAGGACGTTCCGATCGCGAATAACGCGCGTCCGTGTAGACGTATTTGTCGACGGCGCCCGGCTCCGCGACAAAATAAACGACGTCGAAGAAAGAATTCGTCGACAAGTCGTAAGGCTTGAGAACGACGGAATTGTCGCGTCGTACTTCAAGCACGTAAAATTGCGCGCAACCTCCGTCTTCGGGCAAGTAGAGCGGAAAACGGTTCCCTTCGGCGCCTCGGCAAAGATAACTTAACGTACCCGTTCCAAACGCGGTAAAACAACCTTGCCACGCGCAACGCGGATCGTTGATCGGACAATGCGTATGCCCGGAGAAATCGATCACTTTGGGATAACTCTGCAACGTGTCGAACATATCTTCGGATCCCCAGTCGTCCTGTCCGCGCCCGCCGTAAACGGTCGGCGTGACGGGATAATGCTGGAAAACGAAGATAGGTTTGTCGGGATCGGCGGCCGTCGCGTCGTCAAGTTCGTCGCGCAACCAATCCAACGCGTAAAGATACCCGCCGTCGGTCGATCTTGCGTGTTCGGGCGAGACGGCGATAAAACGGTATCCGTTCGCTTCGTAACGCGCGTTCGGCTCGACTCCAAACGTTTGACTCCAGAATTCCCGGCTTCCCCCGTAAAACTCGTGGTTGCCCATACACAAGAACGTCTGCGTTCCCTCTTTAATTCCTGCGTCCATCGCCTTTTTAAAGAGCGACAACTCCGCCTCAATCCCATGGTTCGACATATCGCCGACGACGACCAGCGCGTCGAATTTCGAATAGCTTTGTTGCGACGAATACTTGTACATAAATTCCAGCGAACGGACGAAACGTTCGTATTCTTTCGAGTCGACGCTACCGTTAAAGTGAACGTCGCTCATCACGGCGCAACGTAAAACGACTTCGTTTGATTCGGAATCGGCGGCGCTTTCATATTTCGCGAAAATCCGACTTGGAACGCAAAGAGTCGACAAAGCGCCCGCCGCGCCCATTTTTAAAAAAGAACGACGCGAAGTCGCCGTATTACTCGTTTTATACATTTTTAATCCTTGCCTATGCACGCTTTAACGAACTTCCTCCGGCCAAACTCCGTCGACGATGGGAACGCCGACAATCTTCGCGGGATCGAGCGTGGCGCGCTTGATTCGCTCCCAGCGCCACGTATAAGTAATTTGAATTTTTCCGTCGCTCGTCTGGATAACCGCCGGATAAGAATAATCGAACGTCCCCGGTTCGTTCTCCAAAACGCACGCGGCGCGCCAATTAACTCCGTCGTCGCTCACGGCGACGTTTAGGCGCGTTCGATCGCCGGTTTTCGTCGTCGAATGATTATAAACGAGTAGTTGCCGCCCGTCGCGCAACGTAACGGCGTCGGCTCCGCTGTTCGGATTCGGAAGGGAGAGTTGTTCCATTTTACTCCAAGTCGCGCCGCCGTCTTCCGACCAAAACGTCCAAAGGTTCTCGTCGCCGTCTTTATTGCGACAAATCAACTGCAGGCGTCCGTCTTGGTGAAAGAGAACGCTCGGCTGAATCGCGCCCCCTTCGTCGGGCGTGTTGAGCGGCGCCGTTTTCGTCCATTCGCCGCCGATTTTCGTCGCGCGTTCCAAATGAACCGTCCATTCGCCCGCGAACGTCTCCGTACTGCTTGGCGCAAGAATCGACCCGTCCTTTAAACGAACCGGCTTATTTTTCACGGGTCCGACGAATCCTTCCGGCAATTTTGCGAAGTCTTCCCAAGTTTCGCCGCCGTCGACCGACTTACGAATCAAGCCGCGCCAATCTGCGGTCGTCGGTCCGACTTTGTAAAACAAATAGAGCGAACCGTCGTCGTCTTGAAATAAAACCGGGTTCCACAAACGATTAATTCGTCCTTCGGGACTGTAATCGGGCATATCGTCGGGGACGGTCGCGACAATTTTAGCCTCCGTCCAACTTCCGTCGCGAAAGATCGCGCTCCAAACGGCGATCGCCTCGTCGTTGGGACTCGGACGTCCAAGCCAAGCGGCGACAAGCGTTTCGGTCGGCGTCTCCGCGATCGTCGACGCGTGGCTTCCCGTTATCGTCGGACCGATAAATTCAGACTTGCCGTCCAGCGCGGCAAGACTCGGCGAGATCGGTTCCGACGTCGCGGGCGCGTAATCGACGGTCGACGCGGACGCGATCTCCGAAGCTTGCTCGGACTCTGACGACATAGATTCCGTCGCGCTCGGTTCGTCGTTCAAATTTTGCGTCGGCGGCTCCGGCTTGGAACAACCGACGATCGCAACGAACGAGAGGCAAGTCGTAAAGACGACCAATTTAAACGAACGGCTGAAATAAAACGGCATAACTTCCTTTCTAACGTTTTACGAACAAAACGCGCTTCGTTGGAATCGCGTTCGTTAAAACCGCTTTTTTGTCAACAAGCCTAACGAACGCCAACTGCGCGACGCGCGCGAAGACTTCGTTTTATACGCGCGTCTCGTCAATATAACCGAGAGTCGTTTTCACAACGCCTGCAGAACGAATCGCAGGAATTTTTCTTTCGTCGACTTTACAAACTACTTGTAAAATCCTGAAAAGAAACGCAACTAGCGCTAGAAGCGATAAGTTCGTTTAACTCGGAAATAGATTTCGACCCCAAGCGCTCGCGTAAATCGTCGGAAGATTTCGAATATTCGTCTGGAAATCGAGACTTTACAATTAAGGTTACGGCGTCGACCTTGCCGCGCGCTTCCCCTTGTTCCAGCCCTTGTTCCAGCCCTTGTTCCAGCCCCTGCTCTTCCGCGTACTTATTGATGACAAACCAATCGCGGCGTATTCTCTCGTTCAAATCTTTAGCGCGTCGTCCGCGTTTCGTCGAAAGGAAATACAACATCTTGTCCCCCGCTTTTTTAAAAATCGGTCTCTTTTTTTTCAACGCTTCCACTTGTTCTTTGGTCGTCAACTTCGGATAGCCAAACATAGCGATCCAATCTTGCAACTCCGAATCGACAAACCCTTGCGTTTTTTGATCGGCGGCAATAGGCAAACGCACAAAGATCGTCGTGTTCAGATCGTTTGCAACGCGTTGATCGTAAATTGAAGATTTACGCCAAACGTCAAACCAACGCCCGTCGTCTTCCTTACGTATCGGAAAGAGGACGAAATAGATAGAAACGACGCGTCGTAAATCGCCGTAATTACTTCCGTTTCCTATTTGATCGACAAACAGTCTTGATCCGTAATATTCCGCGCGTTTATCGAAATCGGCGTGTTTGGCTACTTGCATTTCAATATCGAAAACGTTCCCTTGTTCGTCGGTAGCGCGAACGTCGACGATAGGTTCTTTATCCCGCTTCCAACGACGTAAAACAAAGGGATTGCGAAGTTCAAGTTTGGAAACGGTCGGTAAATTCGCGTTGCGAAGTATCGAATTAACTAACGAAAGTAAAACGTCTTCCATACCTCGACTGCCAAACAAAGCGCGGAAGCAAACGTCTAGGCAAAGAAAAGGAATCCAACCAACCGTCGTAGCGTTTGCGTCGAAACGCTTTTTAAACAACGAAAGCGACAATTTTCCCATTTTGAACCTCGCATATTTTTATTAAGGAACGACGCCTCGGTCGTAAGTAAGCCTTCTTTTCTTGAAAGACGCCGCCCCTCGACTTTCCAAAACGCGACGGTCTACCGTTGAAACTACGCAAATCAAACCGATTACGCGCAAATTTCCGCAAACGCTTCCAAGATAGACGCGTTATTTGACAAATTCGACGTCTTGCGCGCGCTCTTTCGGTTCGACGTTGAGTTCGGCGACTTCTCCGTCGACAATTCGCCCTTCCAGCGTCGTTTGTTCCGGCGCGTGAAGTTTAAATTCGACGTCCCAAGTTTTCGGCAAGGCGGGCGCGAGCCAAATCTTCCGCCCCGTCGTCTGCAAGACGAGGCTTTGCGCCGCCGCGTTCAAGACGCCGCCGTGCGTCTGGTCGGGGTTCCAGTCGAAATTCGGTCCCCAAAACGCGAGAAAACGCGATTCTGAATGCTTTGTTCGCGCGCGATATACGAGTAATTCTCGCGCGCCTTCGCGATCGCCTAGATACGAATAAAACAGGTCGTCTTGATTCCAACCGACCTTGAGTCTGTTTTTACGCGTTTCGAGCGCGAGTCGCGCCCAGTCGGCGTTCGGTAAGTCGAACGCAAAGAGGCGGAACGGAAAGACGGGATAGCATTCGGGCGTCTCGACGTTGCTCATACGATCAAATCGCGCGGCGGGCGCCAATTTCGTTTTGCCCGACGCTTCGTCGACGATCGTAGGAACCTCGGGCGTTTTCGCGAGGAGTTCGCGCCAATACGCGCGGTCGTCGGCGCTTGTTTTGTCTTCGGGCAAAGCGAGCAAACGTCCCAAAACGGAGCGAATGCCGGCGACTTCGGTCGCGGGATCGTCGCAATCTTGCCACGTTTCAAGCGCTTGCGACGGACTCAGCTTCAATTTGCCCGACGCGGGATCGACGGAATAGTAAGAATCGTAGAATTTCAAGACGGCGTTCGCGGTCGGAATCGCTTTCCGCGCAAGGAATTCTTCGTCGAGCGCGTATTCATAGTACTGCAACGCCAACTGCGCGATTTCCAAGCCGCCGACCCATTCCCACTTGTGCCAGCGCGCCGTCTGCAACGGATCGCCGTTCCGTTCGTTCCAAGGCTTCTGACCGTAAGTTTCGGGAAAAACGTCGCCCCAGAAGTAAATGCATTCGGGAAAATACGCGCCTTCGAACGATTCGCCGAAATATTTCTTCACGCGATACTCGCAAAAAGGAACGAGTCCGCAGTACATATCGAAAAACGGCTTCATCAAATCCCAATCGCCGCCCGACAAGAACGAGTAATAGGGCAAGCGCGTGTTTTGGAACCAATAGCCCGGTCCCCAACGTCGATAATCGTGCTTGCCGGGGCTGTTTTGCCATTGAACGGTGAAAATTCCGCCGTTGAATTTAATCGGGAAATTTCCGCGTCCCTCGCATGCGAAAACGTAACGCTGAAGCGCGTAAGCGCGCGTGACGTCGAACGTTTCGGCGACGACTGCGGCGCGTTCCGCGTCCGAAAGAGACGCGCAAGCCTTTTTATTCGGAGAAAATCGAAGCCAACTGCGTTCGGAAAAATCGCGCCAGTACGCGAGCGTTTCGTCGCGGCGCGTTTCAAGCGCGACGTTTTGCGCCTTGTCGGCTATTTTTGACGCTTCGTCAAGCCAAGCGTCGACGCTTGACGACTGCGGCAGAGTCAAGGCGACGATCTCAAATCGACACGTTTTGCCGGGCGTCGCGATTAACTTGCCCGAAGCGACCTTTGCGCAGGAATCGCAGGAAACGAGCGCGCCAAACGCGCGGTCTTTCAGCGGGTCGACGCGACCGGGAAAATCGTCGAGCCCTTGCGTCTTGCCGATTTCGGCAAAATAGGGCGTCTCGACGTTGCGACGACAAACGGCGATACGACCGGCTTTGACAAGCGCGTCGTTATCGAGCAAAACGTCGGGTCGAACGACCGCTTCGCCGTTGTGATAATAGAAAAGATCGGAAACTTCGGGCGCGCCTAAATTTTCACGGTTCTCGCCGCGCCAAATCGAAAAGGACGCCTCCGGCGCAAGCTCCGCGTCCGAATCGATTTCGACGACGACGTTGGGACGCGACGTCTCGACCCAAACGCGCAGTCGCGTTTGAGCGTTCGGGGCGCCAAACGTCAAAGCGACGTCGCCCCGTTCGACGTCGAGCGTTTGAACGAAGGGCGTCGAATCGCTCCAAGGCGCCGCGTTCAGCCCGGAAACGTCGACCTGAGCGACTTTCGCCAAACGCCCGAATTCGTCCCAAGAGTCCGTGCGCGACAAAAGCAAACGCAACGTTCCGGCGGGCGCGTCGTACCAAAGATTGACGCCGACCTCGCCGTTCCCAAGGGGAACCGTTCCGTTCCAGTCGGAGGAAGGAGAGTCCCAAACAAGTTTATAAGGCGATTCGTCCGCCCTAAGCGAAGCCGTCCCAATACAAACGACGGCAAGAAGCCCCGCAAACGACGCAAATATTGAAGAAAATCGACGTTTCATTAAAGACGCCCTATGTTTCTAATCGATCGTCAAAATAAAACAAAAAAACGAACGACGACGCGTTCGTAACGTTAGTACGAGGATTATAAGAGACGACCCGAGTAAAGTAAACTAAAAAAACAAGAAAAGAAAAAAATTTTCTGGGAAGAATTAGAAAGAAGAAAATAACGACTGTGAATAATGAGAAAATGGTTTATAATTTATTCTAAAAAAGCGTCGTCTAAACGCGCGCGAGGACGTTTGACGAAGTAAGACCAATTCGAAAAAACGAGAAGTAGGAGTCGACTATGAGAATCGCTATTTACGGATACGGCAATCTTGGGCGCGGGGTCGAATGCGCCGTACAACAAAACGACGACGTTGAATTGGTCGGCGTTTTTACGCGTCGTCCGCCCGAGTCCGTGAAAACCTTGACGGGCGCGCCCGTCTTTGCCGCCGACAAGGTTCTCGATTACAAAGACCAAATCGACGTTTTAATTATTTGCGGGGGTAGCGCTACCGATTTGCCCAAAATGACGCCCGAATTGGCGAAAAATTTTAACGTCGTCGACAGTTTCGACACGCACGCCAACATTCCGACGCACTTCGAAAAGGTCGACGCCTCGGCTCGAAGCGGCGCGCGCCTTGCGCTGATCTCGGCGGGCTGGGATCCGGGTATGTTTTCAATTAACCGCGTCTACGCTTCCGCGTTGCTTCCGCAAGGAACGCCCTTCACGTTTTGGGGACGAGGCGTCAGTCAAGGACATTCGGACGCGATTCGACGCGTGCCGGGCGTTCAAGACGCCAGACAATACACCGTCCCGATTCAAAAAGCGCTCGACGCCGCCCGCGCTGGACAAGGCGAGAATTTGACGACGCGAGACAAGCACCTCCGCGAATGCTACGTCGTCGCAAAAGAGGGCGCGGACAAAGAAGCGATCGCGACGGCGATCAAGACTATGCCGAATTATTTCGCCGATTACGACACGACCGTCGCGTTTATTTCTCAAGAAGAAATGAACAAAAGACACGCGGGTTTGCCCCACGGCGGATTCGTCGTGTGCAACGGCAAAACCGGCTTGAACGGCGAGCATAATCAGACCGTTGAATTCCGTATCAAGCTCGATTCGAACCCTGAATTTACGTCGTGCGCCCTAGTCGCCTTCGCGCGCGCCGTCGACCGTATGGCGAAACGCGGTCGCACGGGCTGCGTTACCCCGCTCGACGTCGCGCCGGGCGATATGTCGCCCCTATCGCCGGAAGAACTGCGCAAAAAGCTTTTATAATTTCGGCGTAAACGCCGTTCGTCTCGTTCCCTCGCCGTCGAATTTCATTCGACGGCTTTCCACGAGCGTTTACGATTAGCAAGCGGGCGTCAGCGCCTTGACTTTTTTCTTAAATTCGTCAAGCGTAGAAGTCGCAAGAACGACGGACATAAGTTCGTCGACGTAGGAATCGCTAATCGGCTTGGAAACTTTCTTGATAAAGGAAGCGGACGCCGTAGGAAAACGCAAGCCAATTAATTTCGCAAGCACGTTTTGTTTCCCTTCAACTCTTCCGTCGCGTTCCCCCGCGATTCTTCCTTCAATTCTTCCTTCTTCTCTCTCCGCCGCATAAATTAATCGCGACGTAGTAATCATACCGCCGATCCTTTCGTTTGCCATAATTGTCGTCAATTCTTCGCGCGCGGGCGTTGCAAAATTCATCTTCGCGCGCATTGTTCCGACGAAACTAAGCGCGACGTCAAGCGCTCGCGCGTCTTGTTCGTCGTCGGCGTCGTAGACGTCTTTAAGAGGACGCAACGACGCGCCGACGTCTTCGAGCCAGCCCTCGCGCGTCGCCTGCGGATCGACCGTCATAAGTTCCGCGCGGCGCAAAATTTCGAAAAAAGACGCAAGCCAATTCGACGGAAGAACCGCCTCGTCGAACGACGCAAGTTTCTTGGCGTTTCGCCGACGTTGCGGAAACGATGTTGTAAGCGTTTACGGGTTAATTCTTGGAAAGTCGTCGAATGAAATTCGGCGGTTAGTTGAATCAAGACGACGCGCAAAAACTGACGAAACGGATCCCCGCGTCGTAAGACGCGGGCGTGGAAGCCGCCGGTTATATACCGGCGGATGGCGTCGGTTCGCAAAACGTTGATCACGCGACGAGGGAA
>JAZRWW010000028.1:0-1588 GCA_045599865.1 Thermoguttaceae bacterium | reverse complement strand
CGTTACTGTCGTAATAAAAACGTCTCGCGTCGAACCCTTCCGTCGTCTCGCGTCGACCCCATCCGCCTGCAATGCAGGCGGCTTTCGCGCGTTTTTCGCTTTCGCGAAAAACGAATCCTCGCGCGTCGTTTTCTTCCTGTCCAACCGCCGATCTTTTGGGAATACTTTCCGTGAACGCTTACAGTTTAGGAGCGGTTTTTAAACGAGTTTTCTCGACCCGAACGTATGCCAATTTTTTAACGGTCGACGCAGTTGTCGCAAGCAAACGGGTCTTGTCCGAGTTCCTCGAGGCGAACGAACGAACGCAAATTGTCGGCGGCGATTTGAATTAAACGTTTGCGCGCTTCGAAGGACGCCCAAGCCGTATGGGGCGTCAAATAACAATTCGGCGCGTCGAGGAGCGGATTCGACGCTTGCGGCGGTTCCGTCGAGAGAACGTCGGCGCCGAGTCCGCCTAAACGCCCGTCGCGCAACGCGTCGGCGACCGCCTGTTCGTCGAGCAACGGACCGCGCCCCGTGTTGATTAACAACGCGCCGCGCTTCATCGTCGCGATTCGAGCCGACGAAACCAAGCCGCGCGTTCGTTCCGTCAGCGGACAATGCAACGTCACGACGTCGCTCGTTGCGAAAAGTTCCTCTAAAGACGTCGCTAAAACGCCGTCGACAATTTCGCCCGGCGTAAGACGCGGTCCGTAGGCTACGACGTCCAAGCCGAACGCGCGCGCGACTTGAGCGACGCGACGTCCGATCGTTCCAAAGCCGACGATTCCGAGTCGCTTTCCGAATAGTTCCGTCAATTTGCCTTCGGAAAAAGTGAAGTCGACGCAACGAGTCCAAGCGCCCCGTTTTACCGCCGCGGAATTTTGCGCGACGCGCGACGCCAAATTCAAAACGTGCGCGAAGGTCGTTTGAACGACCGATTCCGTGCTATATTGGGGAACGTTGGTCGCGACGATTCCGCGACCGCGCGCGCAAGGAAGGTCGACGACGTTGTAGCCCGTCGCGAGAACGCCGACGTAACGCAATTTAGGAAGCGCTTGGAGCGTCTCCGCGTTCAAAACGACTTTATTGGTGAGAACCGCGTCCGCGTCGAACGCGCGCGCGACGATTTCCGAAGGAGAAGTGCGATCATACGCGACTAATTCGCCAAGTTCTTGAAACGCGTTCCAGTCGAGATCGCCGGGATTGGTCGTATAAGCGTCTAGTATTACGATTTTCATAGGGTCGTTCCTTTTGGGGATTTTGCAAAACTCCGAGCCGACGCGTATTATATCTCTTTAAAACGTTTTTTACAAGCGTTTTTTTAAAAAGTGCGAGCCGGTTCTTGCGCAACTTCTTTTCAATAATAATAACGTTTTTCTTAAAAAACGATTTGTCTTTTCCCCTATGTTAGATTACAATCAACGTAACCCGACATAAAGGAGCCCAAAAGATGCAAATCGCCGAATTACTCGCCAATTTCCGCCAAATCGCGACGACCGCCAAAGAACAAGGCGACCTCTTCGAAGAACTCGTCTGTAAAATCTTGCGCAATTCGCCCGAATACCCGCAAATCGAGCGCGTCGTCTTTTGGAAAGATTGGGAAAAA
>JAZRWW010000027.1:0-2494 GCA_045599865.1 Thermoguttaceae bacterium | reverse complement strand
GTGATTTAGTATCGAGAAAAATAGTGTTTGAGAATTTTTCAAAGAATATCCTTGGCGCAAAAACAGAGGATATTCAGAAGGAAATTCTTCGTTTGGCGTGTCTGTTAGGACTCGCCGTTTGAAAAAGTGGGGAAAGTACAGGAAATAACAAGCGGCAAGGAATCCCTGTCGCTAGTCGGTCTTGGCTATGTCGGAATGCCGATCACGGTCGCGTTTGCGAAAAAAATTAATGTCGTCGGCTTCGACCTCAACAAGGAAAAGATCGCGCTTTACAAGTCGGGAATCGATCCAACGAAAGAAGTCGGCGACGAAGCGATCAAGGCGACGAAAGTTCAATTCACTTCGAACGAAGAAGATTTGCGACGCGCGAAGTTCCATATCGTCGCCGTTCCGACGCCCGTTTACGACGACCATACGCCCGACTTGTCGCCGGTCGAAGGCGCTTCGAAAATCTTGGGGCGCAATTTGACGAAAGGCAGCGTCGTAGTTTTTGAATCGACGGTCTATCCCGGCGTCACGGAAGACGTCTGCGTTCCGATTCTTGAACGCGAATCTGGGCTCAAATGCGGCGTCGACTTCAAAGTCGGGTATTCGCCGGAGCGTATCAATCCGGGCGACAAGGTTCATCGACTTGAAACGATCAAAAAAATCGTTTCGGGTATGGACGCCGAAACGCTCGAGCTTGTCGCGAAAGTTTACGAACTTGTCGTCGAGGCGGGCGTTCATCGCGCTTCTTGCATCAAAGTTGCGGAGGCGGCGAAAGTCATTGAAAACAGTCAGCGCGACGTCAACATCGCGTTTATGAACGAATTGTCGATTATTTTCAACAAGATCGGAATCGACACGAAAGCCGTTCTTGAAGCGGCGGGCACGAAATGGAACTTTTTGAAGTTCTACCCCGGCTTGGTCGGCGGGCATTGCATTGGCGTCGACCCGTACTATTTGACGTATAAAGCCGAACAGCTCGGCTACCATTCTCAAGTGATTCTTTCCGGGCGGCGCATCAACGACGATATGGGCAAATACGTCGCGGAAAATTGCGTTAAGAATCTCATCAAGGCGGAGAAGCAAGTCAAAAACGCGCGCGTCGCGATTCTTGGCTTTACGTTCAAGGAGAATTGCCCCGACACGCGCAACAGCAAGGTTTTTGATATTGTCAAGGAATTGCGCGAATATGGGATCGAGCCGCTAATCGCCGATCCTATTGCGGACGCGGCGGAAGCGAAGCGTCTTTACGGCGTCGAATTTGTCGATCAGTCTGCAATCAAGAATATGGACGCGGTAATTCTCGCCGTTTCTCATACGGAATTTTCACAATTCACGATGAAAGAAATCGACGGATTCTTCGGCGCCGGGCGCAAGACGCTTCTGGATATTAAGGGCGTTTTGAATCGCGACGAGTACGAAAACGCGGGCTATCTTTATTGGAGACTGTAACGATGGGACTTCAAAACGTTCAATTTCCGACTGGAACGCTTTTTCTCGTAACGGGCGGCGCGGGCTTTATCGGTTCCAATCTTTGCGAGAAACTTCTCAAGCTCGGTTGCAAAGTTCGTTGTCTTGACGACCTTTCGACGGGCAAGCGCGCGAACGTCGACCTTTTTATCGACGATCCGAACTACGAGTTTATCGAAGGGGATATTAAAGACTTTGACGTCTGTATGAAGGCGTGCGAGGGCGTCGAATACGTGCTGAATCAAGCGGCGTGGGGCAGCGTGCCCCGATCTTTGGAACGTCCGCTTTTCTATTGCGCGAACAATATTCAAGGCACGCTCAATATGCTCGAAGCGGCGCGACAAAAGGGCGTCAAGAAGTTCGTCTACGCGTCGAGTTCGTCCGTTTACGGGGACGAGCCGAATTTGCCGAAACGCGAAGGGCGCGAGGGGAATTTGCTTTCGCCCTATGCGTTGACGAAGCGTTGCGACGAAGAATGGGCGAAGCAGTATTCGATGCACTACGAGTTGCCGACTATCGGTTTGCGTTATTTCAACGTGTTCGGGCGGCGTCAAGACCCGAACGGAGCTTACGCCGCCGTGATTCCGCGCTTCATCAAGCAGTTGCTCAAGGGCGAGCGTCCGACGATCAACGGGGACGGCAAGCAGAGCCGCGACTTTACTTACGTCGAAAACGTCGTCGAGGCGAATTTGAAGGCGTGCTTGGCGCCGGAAGAGGCGTCGGGCGAGGCGTTTAACGTCGCTTACGGCGGACGCGAATATTTGCTTGACGTCTATCGTTCGCTAACAAAAGCGCTTGGCGTCGACGTCGAACCGATTTTCGGACCTGATCGCAAGGGCGATATTAAGCACAGCAACGCCGACATTGGCAAAGCGCGGCGTTTGTTGGGATACGACCCGGAATATAATTTCGAACGCGGGCTTAACGAAGCGATTCAGTGGTATCGCGAGAATCTTTGACGCGTTCTTTTCAATAGACGCATTGCAAGTAAACGATCGTTTTCTTGCAATACGTCCCTTGTTGTTGAAAGAATCCGTTT
>JAZRWW010000026.1:0-6838 GCA_045599865.1 Thermoguttaceae bacterium | reverse complement strand
AACTATGTCGCCTTGGCTTCCGACGAATTTATGACGAAAAAAGAACGATTAGAATTGGTTCAAAGCGTCGACGACGAAACGACGAGGGAGAAAATGAAAACGATTTTTGAGTTGTGCGAAGAGGATGGAAGAGTCGAGGGAAGAATCGAGGGAGAAATCAAGGGAGAAATCAAGGGAAAACTTGAAACGATACGAACGATCGCGTCGTTGCGTTTTCAAGACGATTCCGAACGCTTGAATCGAATTTTGACCAATCTCAACGATCTCAAACTTTTGGATCAAACGCGTCGGTTTGCGTTGACTGCGCCCACGTTGCTCGACGTTGAAAATTTTGCCGAGAATTTGACGCAAAGAAAGCGCAAAGCCAAGCGCGTCGCTAAGAAAAGCGCTTCGCACGCCGCCTTTTAACCTTTGCATAACGTCGCTAGGGCAAATTAGAAACTGGACGAAAGAAGAGCGAATAGAATTGGTTCAAAGCGTCGACGACGAAACGACGAGGGAGAAAATGAAAACGATTTTTGAGTTGTGCGAAGAGGATGGAAGAATAGAGGAAGAATCAAGGTAAGCGTTCACGGAGAACGCGTGCGGTAAGCCGCCGCATTTAATGCGGCGGTTGGAATTACTGAAAGTACAAATATTAGGGCGGGCGCCTTGTTCCAACTCAACCGCCAAATTTCATTCGGCGGCTTCCCGTGAACGCTTACCAAAAGTTTGAGATCGTCGAGATTTGTCAAAATTCGGTTCAAGCGTTCGGAATCGTCTTGAAAACAAGCGACGCGATCATTCGTATCGTTTCAAGTTCTCCTTGATTCGTAGGCGTTCACGGAAAGTTACGTAAAGTTTCCAACCGACGTGTAGCGGCGCGCGACAAGCCGCCCGTCAACGACGGGCGGATCGGCGTTTCGTTTGACGTTACACAACCGATTTTTTGTTTTTAAAGTCGCCGCGTCGTCTGAAAGTTCGTATGTTTTTCGCAGACCCTTCAAACGCTAATTCTTCCGATAAACTCGGTTCTCCGTAAACGGGAGTTTTGGGGTTTGTCGGATAATTTCGGTTTGATAACGGACGCGTTTTCGGCGGCGCCGATCCGCCCGTCGCGACGGGCGGCTTATCGCGCGACGGCTAGCGCCGTCGGTTCGAACGCAAACCTTGGTCGGCATATTGCGTGAACGATTACGTTTGAGGTCGACGCGCTTTGAAAAGTTTTTTACGATGGCGAACATTTCCTTTTACTGCACGCGTTGCGGACGTTTGACGCAATTTCCCGCAAGTTGTCGCGAGACGGTCGTTTACTGTCCTTTTTGTCAACAGGCGTTGATCGCGCCGTCGATACCGTCGGACGAGGAGCGTGAAACAAAAGCGTCGTTGCCGCCGTCCGCGCCTTACGAAAGCGCGTCGTCGCAAGCCGAGGCGCGGGATTATTACTCTTTCAATTCGACGAATCCCGGCGTGCCGATTCGTTCTCATCTAGCGCGCGAAAAAACGCGTCGCATCGTTCCGATCGCGGGCGTTTCGAGTTCCGAATGGAGTCTTGACGCCTTGGGCGACGAACGTTTGGCTTCGTCGGAACGCGAATATTCCGTTTTTACCACTAAGAGCGACGTCGACGACGCGGAATTTATGGCGAGTTTGCGCGACGACGCGCCGGAAGTCGCGCCGGTTCCGCCGCCGCCCGTTTTTAATTCCGACCTCTTAGGTTATTCGCCCGCTTCGTCAAGGCAAGAATCGATTATGTCGACGCGGTTTCAGCAAACCGTCGTTATTGTCGCCGCATTGTCGGCGGTCGTTATGAGCGTCGTTATCGGAGTTCTCGCCTATCGGATCGGTCGTTCGAACGCGATCGACCCGAAATTGGCGGCGTCGGAGCCGATATCCGTCGAAGGTAGGGTCGTCTATCGCGAGAGTTCCGGCGTCGACGCGGGCGACGAGGGCGCTTTGCTCTTTTTCTTTCCGGCAAATCGCCCCTTTGACAAGCCGCTGATCCTTTCCGATCTCTCTCCTCAAGATTCCGATCCTAACGAAAACGAAGACTTTCTCAACGAACTTGCGAAGAAAGGCGGTTATTTTGCCGTCGTCGGTTTTGACGGATACTTTTCGCTCGAGATAGCCGAGCCGGGCGACTATCGTCTTTTAGTCGTGTCGAAACATATCGAGGATTCCGTCGACGACGCCGACAAAAAGACGATCGACGAAATTTCGAAATACCTGTTTTTGCCCGAAAGAAAACTGCTTGCTAGGAACCGTTTTTTGTGGTCGACCGAAACGATCGACGAACGTTCGGGCGTCGTTGAGAAAGATTTTGGCAAATCTTCTCGAAACGATTTATAAATTGGTTGACTTTTGAACGGGTCGCGAGTATGCTAAACGTAAGGCGCGCGTCCCCCTTCTGACGGATTCGCGCCCTTATAACGCGTTTCGAACGGCGGAACTCCTTAAAAAAAGAGGTTGTTATGAAATCGAGATTCTTTCCTTGTGCGATAATGATAGCGGCGACTATCTTTTTAGGCGCTTGCAAAGGCGAAAAACGACCCGACGGGTTGCCGAAATTATTTCCGTGTTCCGTAAAAATTATTCAAGCGGGCGCGCCTTTGGCGGACGCCGACGTAATGTTTGTCGCGCAAGACCCCAGTTTAATGCGTTGGCCGGCGGGGGGAACGACCGACGAAACGGGCGTCGCTAAAATTAACACTTACGGGTTTGCCGGAGCGCCCGAAGGCGTTTTCAAAGTTCTTGTCGTGAAAACGGAAACGACGGGCTCCGTGAGCGCGGAAGAAGCAGTCAAAAATATGGAATCGGGTACCGTCGCCAACGAAGAGAGATTCGATCTCGTGGCGCAAGAATATCGCGATCAAACGACGACGCCTTTGTCGATCAAAGTCAAAGCGTCCGGCTCAAATACGTCTGAATTTGACGTCGGCGAAGCCGTTCGCGTGCCCGTGCGAATGCCCGGAACCTGATTGGCTTATTCGCAAACGTTTATTGGTTAGACGTTTAAACGTTAAAATTGAATTTGTTTTTTCAACTTGTCTTGATTTTACGGAGATAAATCGACGTGAGCAGATTTAGAACGCGAAATAGCGTCGGCGGGTTTACCCTTGTCGAGCTTCTTGTCGTTATTGCGATTATCGGTATTTTGATCGGGTTGCTTTTACCCGCCGTTCAAGCGGCGCGCGAGGCGGCTCGTCGTATGCAATGCACCAACAATATGAAGCAAGTGATGTTGGCGGTTCAAAACTACCACGACGTCAACAAGTCTTGTCCTCCTAGTTCCGCGCCCTTCAACAATTATACGGGCACGTTTCCTAACGCCGGAACCTATACGGTCGGCTTCCGCGTTTTCCTTTTGCCCTTTATGGAACAGAACTCGATTTACAGTTCTTTTACGAACGAATCGACGAAAGTAGCGGCTGGTTCCTCGCCTTGGAGTTATAAAGCCGACTGGACCTACAACGTTCGTATCGACACGTATATTTGCCCTTCCGACGGAAAAGCGACGGAAACGACGAATAGTTTTTCTTCCGACGCTTCGACGGGGCGCGCGAATATCATCGCTTGCTTCGGCGATTCGCCTTGGGCTTGTCAATACGCCGAATGGCGCGAGGGCAACGCGAAAGGCAAGACCGGCTCGCGCGGTATGTTCCGACCTGAAACGTGGCATTCGCTCGCGTTTTGCACCGACGGAACAAGCAATACGGTCGGAATTTCCGAATCGGCTTGCGGCGACCATCAAGAAAAAAGTATTAAGGGCGGGTTGTCCGTCGCCGACACCATTTACAACAACGAAAGCGTCATTCCCGGAAACTGTATTATCAACGGTTACGATTCGAACGATCGCAATCTTGTGAAAACGCCAAGCGACACGTGGCGCGGAACGTTCTGGTACGACTGCCGCGCGGCAAGCGCCGGTTTTACCGCCAATATTCCGCCCAACTCCGTCGCGTGCATTTGGTCGAACAGCTATCCTTGGATCGCGGGCGGCGTCTCGAGTTACCATTCCGGCGGCTCTAACGTCGCGATGATGGACGGTTCCGTGCGTTTCGTTTCTGAAACGATCGACTGCGGGAACGTCAACGCGTCGCAGGTTACCAGCGGCAAGAGCCCCTACGGCGTTTGGGGCGGAATGTCCACGCCGCAGGGAGGCGAAACGACTACGATGTAACGGCGTCGTTTTCGAAGAAAAAACACGATATTCCGTCGAGTTAATTTATTGCGCGTTCCGCGTCGTTTTGACCTTTGCGCGAACGCGCCGTAAGAAATCACGTAATTTTGAGGAGTTGTTATGTCAACCCGTTTATCCAGACGTTCGTTTCTGACGAGCGCGGCGGTCGGCGCCGCGTTTGGCGTTTGCTCTTCCAAGAGCGCGCTTACTCAAACTTTCGCCGAAGACGCCCCGATTCAAGGTTTTGACGCCACCTATACCGACGTGAACGAAAAAGCCGAATGGGAGCCGTTCACCGACCGTAAATTGCGCATTGGAATCGCCGGATTCGGTCTTTGCCAATTTGGCGCCCAGTTCGGTTTGCAAGATCACCCGAACGCGGAAGTCGTCGCCGTGACCGATCTTTTCGAGGATCGTCGCGCGGGCTTGGCGAAGGCTTGTCGTTGCGAAAAGACCTACGAATCTCTCGAGGAAATGATCAAAGACCCGAAGATCGAAGCCGTTTTTATTGCGACCGACGCGCCGAGTCACGCGGATCACGCGATCAAGGCTCTTAAAGCGGGCAAACACGTCGCCTCCGCCGTGCCCGCCGTTTTCGGCAGTCTTGAAGACGCCGACAGACTCTATGAAACGGTTAAGGAAACCGGTCTGACGTACTGTATGTTTGAAACGTCTTCGTTCCACGACGCCGTTTACGCCGCGCGTAAAATCTACGCGCGCGGCGGGTTCGGTCAGATGGTCTATACTGAAGGCGAATATTATCATTACGGAGTCGGGACTTTAGACGGTTATCGCAACTGGCGCCGCGGACTTCCTCCGCAATGGTATCCGACGCACTCGAACGCTTATTACACCTGCGTCACCGGCAATTCTTACACGACCGTTTCGTGCGCCGGACACAAGAGCAAGTTGGAAGAATATCAAAAGGGCGCCAATCCTTACGACAATCCGTTCGGCACTGAAGTCGCGCTCTTTACGACGAGCGAAGGCGGTTCCGCGCGTATGATCGTGAGTTGGGACACGGCCGGCTGGGGCGGCGAAACGGGACGTATGCGCGGCGAAATCGGCGCGTATTTGGACGCTTATCAAGCGCTCAACGACGACGCCGCGAAGAAAGTCGCCGCGCTTGGCGATTTGCGCAAGCCGGCTTTGCCGCCCGGAGTCGCGTCCGGCGGACACGGCGGCTCGCACGGCTATTTGGGAAGCAACTACGTCGAATCGATCTTGAAAGGCAAGACTCCGCTTGTGAACGTCGCCGTCGCGTTGAACACGACCGTCGCCGGCGTCGTCGCGCATCAGTCGGCGTTAAAAGACGGCGAATTGCTGAAGATTCCGCAATATAAACCGCTTTGATCTACGTTTTTAAACGTTGCGTTTTTTTGTAACAATTTCGACGTCTTGACGACGAAACGCGTCGGACGTCGAGATATGCGCGGATATTCTAATGCGTCTTCGTAAAAATGAAGCGTTTTTGACGATTTGGCTTTTTCTTGTTTTTTTTCATTTTTCTTGACTAAACACTCTTTAGCGCGTACAATTCCATCGGGACGACGACGGCAAGCTCTTCCCGTTGATTTTGAAGTTTTTCCATTGAGGACGAGAATATTGTAACGACGGAAAAAGAACAAATTCAAGAGTTGGAGGTAATCGAGCGCGCGAGAGAGAACGTCGTCGCGTTGCGTCAAACTCTTGAAAGCTCTACGGACGAATCGAACGCTTTTCAAAGGCGCGTTCTTGATTTTGTATTGTCGTGGAAAGATTGGGATTCGCCCGACTTGTTTGAAACGGCTTTGCGACGCGAGACGCTTTTAAGTCGCGGCTCGCTCTTTGCGCCCGACTTGCAAGAGTACGAAGTTAAGTTTAGTCGTCATAACAATCTTGTCGTTGCGGCGTTGACGGATCTTACTATTGCCGCCGATCTTTTGCGCGTCGCGACGAACGCGACCGACGTCGACTGGAGTACGATCCTACCAAGCCAACAAGAACAGGTGGATCGCAACGGAATCGCGCATATTTCCGATTTGTAATCGTTCACGGAATATCAATTAATCAACGCGAAACGAACAAAAGCGGGTCAGAAAAAATTAGGTTGTCGTTCACGGAATTTTCCGATCAATGTTCGCGCGCGATTCCAACGCGACGTTTATTTTGAAATTAATGCTTCGTTTGTTAATGAGTCGTTTGGAAACTTTGCGCGACTTGTCGTGAACGATTAAAAAAGAATTTCCAACAAACGATCTTTTTTTTCCAAAGGGCGCTAGAAATTCGATTCGGTTTGCCGTATACTTAAGACAAGTCGTTCGCATACGCCGACGAAGCGCGATTTTCCGCGAATCGTCGTTAATTTTTTAACCCAATGGAGCGCGTAGAATTGGAACTAAACGTAATCGATTTTTCAGACGATATGGTTTTTCGCGCCTTTTTGGGCGCGGAACGATTTGCTGGTTCGCTTAGGGGGCTTTTAAACGCGATTCTTCGCGAAGCGCGGTTGCCTCAAATTAAGTCGTTGACGATAAAAAATCCGTACCTATTTGAAAATTGGCAAAACGAAAACCAACCGATACTTGATATTCGCGTCGTCGACGAAGAGGGGCGCGAGTACGACGTCGAGATGCAATGCCGCCGCGAGAAGCATTACGTCAGTCGCGCTGTTTTCTATACTTTTCGCATGCGTTCCAG
>JAZRWW010000025.1:0-19444 GCA_045599865.1 Thermoguttaceae bacterium | reverse complement strand
AAACGCTTATAGCCGATCGACTCTTCTTTGCCCCAAGGCGCGGGCGTAAGCTCGGCGGCGGGCTTCGTTACGGCGGTTCCGACTTGCGCGCCGTCGGCGGCGACGTTCGCTTGCGTGTTCAGTTGCGACTCGTGGCACCCGGCGCAGCCGCGGCGTTCGCCGGGCATAACGTTCGTGAAGGTGCGCATTACGTGAATGGCGCGTCCTTCGGCGTCGAGCATTTCAAAGAAGATCGCTTGTCCGGCGGGTACTTTGAAGTTGACGCTGCCGTCTTCTTCGATCGGAACCGCGCCAAGAATTCGCTTGACGCCTTCCGCTTGGAAGACGGAGACGGCGGGACCGTCGTGTTGAACCGTCTTGTTCCAAGTCGTGTAGGTTTTCGGATCCATTTGGATGACGCGGATATATTTGCCGTTCTTTTTCAGTTCGGGGTATTTGTCCGTTCCTTCGAAAACGTTGTTGCTGTAAAGCTCGCCGCCTTCGGGCTCCTCGTTCGAGCCGATAACCGGCCAATGAACGACGTCCGGCTTGACCGGGTAAAGGTCTTCGCGATTTACGATCGGGGACGCGTAATAAGCGTTGTATTGTCCGCGATAGACAAGCTCTTTATTTCCGTAAACGTCCATCAAGTACAAACGGAAATACCAGTCGTTATGGGCGCCGCTGTAAAGATGTCCGCCTTCGCGCGCGCTAACGAGGAAGTATTCTTCGCTGAGCGGATAGGGGGATTTGTAGGCGAAAATCTTGCCCGACTGATGATAGTCGACTTTCGCTTCGGGATCGGTCGGACCGTTGCCGACTTCAGGCCACGCGACTTCGCGCGTGACGCGATCGAGTCCGTCGGGATAATTCAGTCCGGCGGTCGGATCGACGATTCCAATACTTCCGTTAAACCAAGCGTGGTGTCCGACGGCGCAAAACATCACTTTCGAGCTGTTCGGAATGGCGCGCGCTTCGGTCAAGACGTCGGGCCAAGTCGATTGATTGCCGTAGAACGTTTGTTCGTTCGTTCCGTCGGGATTCATCGTCCAGAGGGATTGAACGCGCCATAGCGCCTTGTCGGTGTATTCCCAGCGCGTGAAAACAACGCGTCCGTCGTTCATCATCGAGGGCAAATATTCGGGCTCGCCGTTCGCGGAAACAACGTAAATATTTTTTCCGTCGGCGTCGCAACGGGAAACGGCGAAGGAATGCGTCATCGGCATGCAACGCACGTAGCTGTGCTGTCGGCTCGAGCAGAACGTGATTTTTCCGTCGGGCGTGTAGATCGGGTCGAGGTCGTCGTAATCGCCGAACGTAAGTTGTTTGAATTCGCTTCCGTCAAGATTGCATTCGTAAAGATGGAACGATTTGTCGCCCTTCGGCTGGAAGCTAAGGAGCAACTTTTTGCAATCGTAAGAGACGTCGGGGCGCCAGAAAGAACCCTCGCGATCCTTGAGAACGTCGACGACTTCGCCGCCGGGGTTGAGTCCGACGATAAGAAGACGTCCGCCCGGCTCCGCCATAAAGCCGTTTCGGTGTCGCGCTTCGTGCCCCCATTCGTCGGTGGCGTCGCCCGGCTTTCCTTTCGGATAGGGATTGTCGATAAGGACGATTTTATCGAAATTAATCAAGGGGTTCTTGAACGTAATTTCCCGCTTGACTTTTCGAACCGCCAAATAAAGTTCTTTTGCCGTTTCGGGCGATTCTTGCGCGGCGTCGATTTTCTTTTCGAGTTCGTCCAGCGCGGCAAGATCGGCGTCAAACTCGGGCGCGTCGTCAAGATCGCTCAAACGATCGGCTAAGTCGCGCGCGTATCCAATTTCCAACTTGGCTTTTTCAAAGGTCGGTTCGTCGTCGCACTGGAAGAGCCATTCGGTCTCCAGTTGTTTCAACCCTTCGGGCGTGATTTCGTCGGCGTTCAGAAAGGTCGCTCCCATCAGGAAGACGAACAAGAACGCGAGCGTCGTTTTTTTCATTTGCTTTTCCTTAAAACGAATATTGATAGGCAACCGTCGACTTTCGCCTCGTTACAGACTTCGCGCGACGTTATTAACCGTTTTATCAAGGTAGACGAAGAAACGATAGAACGAACGTTTTAATTATTTTTCGCTCGTTCCGACGTCGTCGTTTACGCTTGACTTTTTAATTTTGCCGAGCGCGTCTTGCGCCCAGACTTTTTCTCCATACAAGACGCGCGCGGCGTTTTGAATTTGTTCCGCGCGTTTCGGATCGTCTCCTTGCAGATTTTCCGCCGTGAGGAGCCGATCATTAAGCAAAGCGAGATCGGCGCGACGCGCCTTCGTTTGCTCTTTGCGCAACGTCGCCAAACGACGTTTAGCGACGGCGACCAGTTGTTTTGTCAAGGTCGAAGCGGGCGGAATTTCGGCGTTCCACGTTTGCCACGCGTTGGGACGCGTCTCTTTGGACGCGTTTGACGTCGCGTTTCTAACGACGTCTAATTCGAGAATCGATTCGAACGATTCGTCTTCAATTTCAAGATCGGTCGAGTCGGTTCCAATGAAATCGACGAAGGCGCGCAATTTTTTTTCGCCGCGATCCCAGTCTTCCAACGAAACGCGCCTTGCGTCCAAGTAGACGCGTTCCAGCGGTTGCGCCGATTCGTCTCGTCCGTGCGTTTGCGCTAGTCGTTCTAAGCGTTGTTCTAATTCGTCGATTTCCAGTTCGCACATAAAAAAACGCAACTTTGTCGAACGACGATCGTTTGGATAGAGGTCGAGAAAGGTTTTCGCGTCCTTAGACACGCGACGCAAGGACGATTGAAAATCTGCGTTCGAACTATGATTCATCACGTCGTCGATTTTGAGATACAACGCGTCGGCGGAGGGAGCGCGGAGCGCGTTGACTAACAACATAATCGTCAACGCGAGAACGACGCCGAGTCCAATAACGCGAAATTGCGCGTAGAGAGACGCGCGACGCGTTTCCGAAGTCGGCAATTCGCCAAGTTCCTCTTCGTCGACGACCGTAAATCGCGATTTTTTAAAATTTTCAATGGGAATCGCTTGAACTTCGCTTGAATCCGTTTCTTCCGTTGCGCGCGCGTTTGAAGTTGAAACGAAGAACTCGCTACGATTTTCGTCGCTTTTGGATTCTTTATGAAGGGGCGTGGATTCGACGAACCTGGAGTCGACGAACGTTTCCGCCTCCGTCGTCGCTTTACGGCGCGCCGCGATTTTAGCGTTTGCGTTCTTTTGCGCGTATGAAAGAGGAGTCGAACTTGAGGCGATCGTTTCGTCGACGCTCGCGGGAGACGAGGGCTTGGCGTCGATTTCAAAAGAAGGATCGAGCAATCGCGACTTTTCGCCGTCTTCCTTGATTACGTCGCGCAACAGAGCGAGACTAGAAACGTCTTGCTTGGACTCGACGACCGACGTCGCGTCGGACGAGCCGTATGCAAGCGACGCGTTTGAATCTTTGAACGAAAAGGCGTCGTCGTTCACTTGGGCTTGTTCGGTCGTCTTGTCGAAAGGCGAGCGAAAATCCAACGCTTCGCTTTGTTCGTCGGAGATCGCTCGATAAGGAAAATCGGGCGATCGTTCTTCCGAATCTTCGATTTCAACGTCGGAGACGCTTGGATTTTCAAGATCGACGCGCGAAGAGGAGATCGGTTCCGAAACGCGCTCTTCCAATGAAAAGCGCTGATTGAGAAACGGATTTCCGTGCGGACAGACGCGCGACGTTCGGAGCAGACCTTCGAGACGACGTCCTATGAGACGCGCGTCGCCCGGTCGATTTTCCGGCTGAATCTGCAACAAGTCGAAGAGAACCGCGTCGACGACCTGCGGCGTTTCCGGACGCGCCGCCCTTATCGGGTCGGGCAGACCTTGCTTGTATTTTTGAAGCAATTCGGGCAAGGAACGCGCGACGTAGGGAGGCTTGCCCGTAAGGAGCGCGTACATCAACGCGCCAAGGGAATAAATGTCGGCGCGAGGCGTCAACGCGCCCGCTTGAGCCTGTTCGGGCGCCATATACTCGATCGTTCCGACGACCTGATTGGCGCTAGTAAGCCTCGACGCGCCGAAATATTGCGCGATGCCGTAATCGGAAACTTTGACGACTCCGTCGTCCAACAATAGAATATTCGCCGGCTTAATGTCGCGATGCACGACGCCCCTGTCGTGCGCGTGTTTCAACGCGCGACAGACGGAAGTTCCAATATACGCGACTTCTTCCCAAGTAAATCGTCGTCCGCGTTTGAGCAACGTCGAAAGACTCGGACCGTCGACGTATTCCATCGCGTAATATAGAACGCCGTCTTCTTGTCCGTAACCGTATAATTTGACTATGTTGTCGTGCCGCAGTAATTTCAAAGTCGAAATTTCCGCTTCAAAACGTTCGCGTTCTTGCGCGATCGGAATTAGAAGCGCTTTGAGCGCGACGATTTGTCCCGTCTTTTCGTGGCGCGCTCGATAGACGGCGCCCATTCCGCCGCGCCCGATAAGACGCTCTAAAACAAAAGGACCAAACCGCTTGACGCTCATCGCTTTTCACTCCGAAAAAACCGACGCGGACGAGAGAAAAAAAAACGACTTCAAATATTTTTAGGAGGCGCAAACTTCACGCGATCGACCATTTTAACAATTTGATCGTCGGAATTTAAATAACCGGTAACGGCGGTTATCGCTTCGACCGCGTAGCGATAGCGCAACTGCGAATCGCAATCGAGTTCGATTTCAAGATCGTCTCGAAATTCGGGCGTTCCGCCGTTTGCGAGCGCGTCGCGATACGAAACTTCGTTCTGATTGACGTAACGATAAACTGCGCCGCGCAAGCCGTTCATATCGGAAACTGCGGCGTCGCCAAAGCGAATACCGGAAAGTTTGCCGTCGCCGTCGGCCGTTAGACGCGCCGTAACCGGCGCAAGGTCGTCTAGATTGGGCGCTTGATTGGACTGCGCTTCTACCGGCATTCGTATGTTAAAGTCTCCTTCTACTTCCGGCGTTTTGTACGTAACGACAAAAAACGCGAGCAACAAGAAAACGACGTCGATCATCGACGTCATTTGTAATTTAACTTCATTCTTGGCGACAAAGGTTCTTCGACGAGGCATTGGAGCGCGTTTCCTTCTAATAAAACAAACGATTTGTCGACGCGTTTCAACCCTTGGAGTTTTTCAAAACCTAAGAAAACGAATCGCCGACCGACCGTCGTTCCTATTATGAGGGAAAACTCTTTTTTTTTCAATATCGTCAAAGAAAAAAAATAAGATTTCAGCCGTTGAACGCGCGACGCTCAACGGCTTATGCTCGCTATAACTCAAAAGCCGGCGCAAATCGTCGTAGACCCGACAAAAGAAGTCGTGGAAAAAGCCGACGGAGGAACGTTGGCGTTGGTCAATTCGCTAGACGGATCCGGCGCAGCGTCGTCGACGGTTTCCGCGCGAACGTCGGAACGAATTTCTTTCGAGAATTGCCCCGAGGCGTCTTCGATAAAACCGCTCAAAGAGCGCGATCGCGCGGGATGTTGCAACTTTCGAACTGCTTTCGCCTCAATTTGACGCACGCGTTCGCGCGTAACTTTGAATATTTGCCCGACTTCTTCCAGCGTGTAGGCGTATCCGTCCGCAAGTCCGAATCGAAGTCGAATAATCTCGCGTTCGCGGAACGACAACGCCGTCAACGCTTCGTCGAGTCTTTCGCGCAACGCGACGCGATTGATTTCGACCAACGGATCGTTTCGTTTAGGATCTTCTAGGAAATCGCCGAAGAAACTCTCTTCGCAACCTTCGACGGGGCGGTCGAGAGAAAGAGGCGGTCGGGAAACCTGAACGGCGGCGCGTATCTCGCTTAAGGACAAACCCGAAACGCGCGCTATTTCCTGTTGCGTCGGCGTCAGTTGCGAACGTCGCGACAATTCGCGGGTCGTTTTACGAACGGTTTTGATTGTTTCAATTAAGTGATTCGGTATGCGAATGGCGCGGCATTGTTCCGCGAGCGCCTTGGAAATCGCCTGACGAATCCACCACGTCGCATAGGTCGAGAATTTGTAGCCGCGGCGATACTCGAATTTGTCGACCGCGCGCATAAGACCCGTATTGCCTTCTTGAATCAGATCGAGGAAACCTAAGCCGCGGTTGCGATAACGCTTTGCAATACTCACGACCAATCGCAGATTGCCGGCGGAAAACGCGCGTTTAGCGCTTTCAAATTCGCGTCGTCGACGAGTTGCAAGTTCCAAACGACGCGCGGACGAGCGCAACGAATCGTTTGCGACGACGCGTCGTTTTCGCAAATACCGCATAAGACGACGATATTCGTCGCGCGCGTCTTCTAATTCCAACGGATCGCTTAATAAAAGGACGTCGTTGGAAGTTTGCTCGACTTGCCCGGCGTTTTGCCGGTCAAAATTACGATAAGCGACTTCGTTGGGAGAAAGCGAAGTCTCCCCGTATTGCAAGGGGGATGAATAATTCGACGAATAAGTCGAATCCACAAAACGCGAAGGTCGAACGGCGACGGACTCGCGTTTCCAACCGCCCTCCAGGTTCCAAACGTCCTTGGACGAAAGATCGTCGTTCGTCGACGCGGCGTCGCAACGTTTCAACGCGCGACGCAATTCGCGCGCGCGTTCGAGGCATTTTTGCGTTTTTTCGTTCTGACTAACAAGTTTGTCCAGAAAAGGAACGATCGCTTGCGTTCTCAATTCTAGCTCGTTGAGCAATCTTGCGGCGCGCATGCGTCGTTCGTAGATTGCGCGGCGCAAAAGGCGTCTTTCCTCGCGCGTTGTTTTGGACGCTTTAGACGCGAGAAAATCGGCGCGATTTCTTGCGAGGATATGCTTTAACGTTTGTATCGTCGGCTCGAGCGTCGCAAGAAGGCGTTTTTTAGCGTCTAAATCGGCGACGGACACGTCGAAGGTTCTGTCAAGACGCGCGCGTCCTTTTTTGACCTTTTCTAGTAAGAGGACGGAATCGCGTAGAACGCAGTCTAAACGCAAAGCGACGTTTCGAAATCGTCTGCGCGTTTTTTCTATTTTAGTCGCCGCCTCGCGCTCTTCCTTTCGCGTCAACATCGGAATGTCCCCCATTTGAACTAGATAAATTCGAATGGGATCGTCGAAAACGTCCGAATCGTCGACGTTTGTTCCGAAATTGTTTCTGAACGGCTCGTATTCGCGTTCGCATAATTCTTCGCGAGGACGATCGAAGAAAGCGCCGCCCTCTTCGTCAAAAGAATAATCGTTTAAAAACGCCGAGTCGCCGTCGTATCGCTCCGAATCGACGTAAGAGGAACCGAAGAAATCCTCCTTGTCGTAATCGTCGAAATCGCGTTCCATTGAAACGTCGCTCCTGTTCGTCGTTTATACTTATTTTCCAGACGCCGCCTTGCGTCTTTTTGTCGTTTATCGGCAGTTTTGAAACGTCTCTCAACGTCAATAACCTCGATCGAAACAATACCGACGGCTCTTTCTCGCTTTGTTGGTTACAGATAAATTATGCGATGAAAACTGCGGAAAATAAATAATCGTCAAACATTGTTTTACTGCTAATTTTGTCAGACGCGTCGTAAAATATGTAAGGAAAAGTAAATTGTTTCTCAAGGCGAAACAAACTCTTTAAAAAAGGACAAGTACGACGCGAACTAGGAAAACGTCAAAATAGTAGTTTTGACAAGTTTTCATTATCTTGCGTATTCTATGTAGTTTTTTTGTTTTAACAACTTGCTTTTTCTGTAAAACGACGTTTTCTCCCGTCTTGTCAATCTTTTTAAACGTTTTAACATTAGTTATCAATACAAACGTTTTATTTGAACTAACGTTCCATTATGGAAGAAACGACGTTTGGATTTGAAATCAACAGACGTGGAACGACAAGATCGGCGTCGTTTCGGAAGGAGAGAATAAAATGATCGATCGAGCTAATCGTTTAGAGTTTGGACGCTTTTACGCGTTGACGTTGGGCGTCGCGCTGACGCTTTCTTTCGCTTCCGACGCCTTTACGTTTGCGCAGGAGAACGACGGTTTGACTGAACGTTCGAAACCGAATTATTTGCGCAAGGGCGCCGATCCTTGGGTTATTGAGAACCAAGGAAAATATTACTGGAGCCAGTCGAATAATTCAACGCGCGAGATATGGCTTTGGGAATCCGAATCGCTCGATTCGCCCGGCGTCAAAAGAAGCGTATGGCAAGCTCCAAGACGCGGCGCCTTTTCGCGCGAGCTTTGGGCGCCGGAAATTTGGTTTGTCGACGGTCGATATTATGTTTTTTTTGCCGCCGACAACGGACAAAACGCAAATCACAAGACTTACGTTCTCGTCTCCGAAACGGACGATCCCTATTCAAAGTACGCGCTCTTCGGTCCTCTCTATACCGGCGACGATTTTGAAGGGAAGACGAATAATCGTTGGGCGATCGACGCGACGTTGTTTGAGCATCGAGGAAAACGTTGTCTCATATGGTCGGGTTGGGAGGACGAGAAAGACGTCCAATATCTTTATATCGCTCCTTTGGCGGAAGATTTGACGCAGACCGACGGCGCGCGCGTTCGTATTTGCGCGAATGACGATTATCTTTGGGAACGCGTCGAAGAACGGGAAGGAACGCGCGGTTTATGCGAAGGTCCCGAGATTTTAAAGGCGCCAAACGGACGCGTTTTTTTGACTTATTCGTGCGGCGCCAGTTGGTTGCCGACTTATAAAGTCGGGATACTGGAATTGGTCGGCGAGAATCCGCTCGATCCTAATTCGTGGAAGAAATTTTCGGAGCCGTTTTTCCAAAGCGACGAATTCCAATTCGGGGTTGGACACGGCTCCTTCATACGCGACAAAGAAGGAAAGACGCGCTATTACTATCACGCCAAAACAAGCCGCGAACCGGGTTGGAATCGAGAAGTCTTTTGGCGTTACGTCGAATTTGACGAAGCGGGATTTCCTAAGATTCAGTACTGACGCGTCGCGTCGTTGAACGGGGCGCTTATGGTCGGATCATTGATAGACGCGAACATAGTCGATAAGAAATTCCGCCGGACAAGTACCCTCGGCGATCTCGCCGCCCCAAGAGCCGCCTAGCGCCGTGTTCAATATGATATAACAAGGCTTGTCAAAGGGCCATTCGGGCGTTTTCGGCTCTTCTTCCGCGCGCTTGAATTCCAAGGCGACTCGTTCGTCGACGAGAAGCGTTAGTTGTTCTTCCGTCCATTCGAGCGCGAAGACGTGAAATTCTTCTTCAAGGTTTTCAAAGTAGAGATTATTGCCTTTGCTGACGTTTCCTTTACGCGCTTTATTTTGCATATGGATAGTCGCGTGGGAACGCTTGGGCGTGTGCCCCACGTATTCCATTATGTCGATTTCGCCGCATTTAGGCCAGCCGACCTTGCCGATGTTGTCGCCCATCATCCAGATAGCCGGCCAAATTCCCTTGCCTTTGGGCAATTTGGCGCGAACTTCGACGCGTCCGTACAGCCAAGACGCTTTTCCAAGCGTTTCGATCGCGCCCGACGTATAATCCGCTTCCGCGCGTCCCTTCGTATTCGGCTTGTCTTTGAGCGAATACTTTTCTTTCAGCGTCGTGATAACGAGATTTCCGTCCTTTTGACAAACGTTTTCCAATCGCGCGTCGGTATAATATTGCGCTTCGTTGTTACGGACGTAGCCGACTTCGTAACTCCATTTGGACGGATCGGGCAAGCCTTCGCCGTTGAATTCGTCGTTCCAAACGAGTTTCAACTTGCGTCCGTCGTTGGTTTTCACAGTTTGCGGGACGTTGGTTTCGTCGGCTTGCGAAACGGCGCCGAGGAACAGGAACAGCGAGGCGATGGAAAAGAACGACGATGCGCTCAGAAACGATAAAAAACGAACTGTTTTCATTGATAAATCCTTATTGAAACGGGATATAAAATTTGACGACGCGTTTAACGCGCGTTGAAAATGGAAAGTCGCACGCGCGCGAAACTTTCCATTTCGTCGACGACTTGATCGATCGATAGACCGTCCGTTTCCAGACGAATCGCGTCTTGAGGCTCGCGAAGCGGACCGACTTCTCGCTCGGAATCGAGACGGTCGCGTTCGACGATTTGCGCTAAAATTTCTTCTAAGGGCGCCGCCTGACCGCGCGCGACTAACTCGCCAAGACGTCTTCGCGCGCGTTCTTCGGGCGACGCCGTCAGGTAGAATTTACAACGCGCGTCGGGAAAGACGACCGTTCCTTGATCGCGTCCTTCCGTCGCGACGGGACGAGCGCAACCGATTTGACGTTGTAATTTGACCATTATTGCGCGAACGGAAGGCGCGTTGGCCGGAAAACGAACCGCGCGCGAGACTTCCGGCGCGCGAACCGCGTCCGTCGCGTCTTCGCCGTCAAGAAAGGTTCGCCCGGCCCGCGTTTCTATTTTCGAATTACGCGCGACGTCCGTTAGCGCCGATTCGTCGTTTAGATCGATTCCGTCGCGAAGCGCGCGCAACGCGATCGCACGGTACATTGCGCCCGTGTTAAGATATTCGATTCCTAGTCGCGACGCAAGCGCTTTAGTCGCGACGCTTTTGCCCGCGCCGGCCGGTCCGTCGACCGTTACGACGTCGAGCGACGTTTTAACGTTGTTTTCCACGTTTTTGTCCTGTTTTGCTTCAAGGCGTGTTTGAACGAGGCGTCGTTCGTCTCCTAATTGATATTATACGGCGCTTGCGCTATTTTTTGAACGCCTCCCTTGAAAATTTAACGTCGCCGGTCGTTTGAGGATTGACGTATGCGACAATATGGAAGGATATTGTTGATTTTTTTGAATATAATGAAACCGTGCGAGATTGTCTCTTTTTTAACGTTCCTTTATTTGAAATCGACTTTTTCCTTTCGTTAGGCTCTTGCAATATATATTTTCACAAGTTACAATACCTTGGGCGCGCGGCGGGCGCGCGGACGAACATTTAACGAAATTGACGTCGACCGACGCGTTTGCGAGGTCGCTGAGGAAAACTTATGAAATTTTGTCTAAGATTGTTTTTAGCGGCGTTCAGCTTGGCGTCGTTTTCAGTCGCCGTCTCTTTAGCGGACGACTCGGGCGTTTCTTCGCCTCTTTTTGAGGCGCGTATCGTCAACGATTGGAAGCGACAAGAAGCGCATCTTGATCGTTCGATCGATTCGCCCGAAGCGTTGAACGACTTGATCGGTCGACTTGAGGCGGTCGTCGAACGTCTCGCTGAAGAGGAACTTTGCGACGTCGAAAAATTAGACGCGTTGCGCGATAAAATCGCGGATACGAAAGCTCTTGATTTGTCGAACGCGTCCGAAGAGGAACGCGAGGCGGCTTATTGTTCCCTTCGTTGGCAGGCGCGTCGCACGATCTTCGCCAACGAACTTTTTAAAGACGTCCCGCTTGTCTTTATTAAGGGGAACTATCTGGGCTTCCAAGTTTTGCAGGAATATCTTTCCTATTACGCGCGCTTTGGAAATTTGAGCGGCGGCGGAGTCTTTCGTTTGAACAATCCGGGCTTTTCCTTTGAGACGACCGAATTGACGAGCGAATTTCCGCTTGGGCATTACAACACGCTCAATATGTCTTACGACGCCAAAGAGATTTATTTCTCTTACGCCGATATGAGCGCGTTCCATACGCCGAACCCGCTTGATATGGAACGCGTTACGATGATTGAAATCAGAGACGAAAAAGATTTCAATAAGCATATGCCCGAATACTTGGCGGAACCGCGCGGCAAATATCATCTATTCAAGACGAATCTAGAGACGGGCGAGACGACTCAACTAACCGACGGTCCGAACGACGACATCGACGCTATTCAGTCGCCCGACGGAAGTTTGATTTTCCTTTCGATGCGTCGCGGCGGTTTTGCGCGTTGCAACGGACAATACGAACCGATCGAAGTGGAAACGTTGCACAAATTGACGCCCGACGGGAAAGTCGTCCCTCTTTCTTGGCACGAAACGAACGAGTGGACCCCCGCTATGTTGCACGACGGACGCGTTATCTATACGCGGTGGGATTACGTCGATCGCAACGCGGCGCGTTTTCAAGGTCTGTGGTGGACAAATCCCGACGGAACGAGCGCCTCGTCTATCTTTGGGAGCTATACGGAAGAGGTTTGCGTTTGTCTTCAGCCGGAACCTATTCCGAATTCTGAAAAAATTATGTTCGTCGCGGCGGGACATCATCTTGGAATCGGCGGCTCGCTTGTCATTCTTGATCCGACGAAAATCGCTTACGGCGAAGACGGACACGACAAGTTAGACGCGATCGAACGCATCACGCCGGAAATTCCGTTCCCGGAAACGCCCGACGGAGAAGGTTTCTTCCATATTCCCGATCATTATTATTCCGGCCCCTATCCGTTCTCGGAAGATTTCTATTTTGTCGCGTACAGTCACGATCCAATGGGCGGTTATCTGCCGACTAACGGCGCGTTGTCGTATGAAACGATCGGGCACGGCAAGACCGGCTTGTATTATCGCGACCGCTTTGGCAACTTGGAGTTGATGTACGAAGACGACAGATTCGAATGTCGTTATCCTCTTCCGATTCTGGAACGCGAAACGCCCGCGTTGATTCCTTCGAAATTGACCGATTCCGAGTCCGAATACGGTACGTTCAATCTTGTCAACGCGTACGATTCCGTCTTCCCAATGCCCGAAGATCGACGCATTAAAGAATTGCGCGTCTTCCAAATTTTACCCAAATTCCCAACGCACGCGGCTGAAGATCCGAAAATCGGGCACGATTTCGCCGGAAACGCGCGTATGTACTTGGGAACGGTTCCTGTTGAAGAGGACGGTTCCGCGTACTTCAAGGCGCCCGCTTGCAAGCCGCTCTATTTCCAAGCGGTCGACGAATCGGGCAAGGCGGTTCAAACGATGTTGAGCGAAGTCTATCTCCAGCCGAGCGAGAACCGGGGATGCGTCGGTTGCCACGAGCAACTTCAGTCGACGGCGGACAACGCGGAACAACGACGTATCGCGTTAAATCGCGCGCCTTCCGAATTAACGCCCGGTCCTGAAGGAACCAAGCCCTTTAGCTATCCGATTTTAATCCAGCCGATTTTGGATCGCGCGTGCGTTTCCTGCCACGACGGCGAGGAAAAATCGGCGAGTCCCGCGCTAACCGGCGAGCCCGAAGGGCGTTTCAACGTTTCTTATCAGAATTTGGCGCCGTACCTCCGCTGGTACGAATGGCTCTATCCGCCTTCCATTAATCAAGTCGTTTCTCTTCCGGGCGAATGCGGCGCCGATATGAGTCCTTTGACTTCGATTCTTGAAGACGAAAATCACAAGGACAAGACGGGACTGACTGAAGAAGACAAGAGAAAGATTTATCTCTGGCTCGACGCCAATATTCCGTTCTACGGTTCTTACGACGCCGAAGTACAAGAGAGACAACGAAACGGCGAATCGGTTCCTCCTCCGACGCTTCAATAGCGCGCTACGTTTGAGTCGTTTGAGATAGAGTCGGGTTTTCTTCGGCGAATCGACGCCAACGGTTCTTATTGATCGTTGGCGTTTTTTTTAATCTTCGCGTAACGAACAATTAGACAAGAAAGGTTGCGACTATGCGTTTTTATCGACGCTTGTTATTATTCTTTGGGGTTCTTGCTTTTTCGTCGGTCGCGTTGGGCGCGGATATCTACAACGTCGACAAAGTTGATTTTCCCGACGGCGTCGCTCAATTAGGCAAGTCGGGCGAAATTGTTTTTGCCGACCGTTTCGACGATCCAAGCGTTTGGCCGACCGTCGTCAATTATCGAGGCGTCCTTAATATTGAGTTCAATAAAGAAGTCGAAGGACGTTCCGCGCTTGTCGTTTCGAGAACGACCCCGTTGAATCCTGACGATCCTGAAGACTATATTACGGCGTGGAACGTCGGGACGGAAAAACGACCCGTCGAGCCCGAACTTGTCGGACGAGAGTACGCGTTGCGCGCGGTAACGTCGGGTTCAAAACGCGCGGACGAATCCGCGACCGACAAGCGCCCTTGGCGCGGCGCCGTCGAATGGTTTGATCGATCGGAAAAAATGATCGAATCGACGCCCTTTTGGTTCTATGCCGAACCTCAAATCGGCGAAATTGTTCTTTATGGTCTAACGCCGGAGGACGCCGCTTTTTATACGCTGAACGTCGGTTTCGACATACCCGACTTTGCGCAAGGCGATCGGATCGCCGTTCATTCCGTAACGTTGGAAGGAATCGACGCCGACAAGCCGTATTGCAAGTCGGGGTCTTTCACGACGGGCATATTATGCGGCGGCAAAGTCTCGTGGGATGCGGAAGTTCCGCAAGACTGTTCGGTGAAAATTCAAGTTGCGACGGCGGATAGTCTTGAACGCGGATTCGATTCTTTTTCCGATTTTGTCGGAGTCGACGGAACGACGCAAACGTTTTACGAAGAGCCTTTTGAAATTGACGCGCGCTACGTTCGTTTTCGCGTTCTGATGAATTCCGACGGTTGCGCGACGCCTTCGTTTCGTTCGCTCGCTATCGACGGACGAGAAACGAGCGGTTGGAAGGTCGGAGACGAGTACGAGCCGCCTTTTATTCGTATCGTCGGGACGCGGGCGAAGCCGTCTCGCGGCGCGGCTCCTTTGCGCGTCGAAATTCGCGATCGTTCCTTTATTGATCCGAACAACCTGCGATTTATGATCGACGACGTAGACGAGACCGCCAATTTTGAACTTCAAGAACAGGAGTCGGGCGCGCGTTGGTTGGCGACGACCTCGGAACGAGAATTTGAAGAAGGCTTGCACAAAGTTACGATTCAAGCCGTCGACGGTCTTGGCAATTCCGTCTTGTCCACTCGATATTTTCTTATTGGCGACGAAACTAAGACGCCCCAAATAACCCTTCGCGAGGACGGAACGACGTTGATCGACGGCGAGCCCTTCTTTCCGATCGGAATTTACGGCGTAACAAAACGCAAGTATAACCAAAATAGCTTTGACGTCGCGTTCCAACAACTCCAAGAAGCGGGTTTTAATTTTGCCCATTCTTATTTCGGTTCGCGTTCGGAAGAATTTTTCGACGCGGCGGAAAAATACGGGTTTAAAATCTGGTCGCCGATTCGTTTTCCCGACGAACAAATCGTCGACGTCGAACGTTATTTACCGATAATTATTGCGTGGTATCTTGGCGACGACACTGCTTGCAATACGACGAAATCTCAGTTGGACGACTATCGTTATTCAATGGAAGCGGTCGATCCTACCCGTTTGACGGTTCAAGCCGATTGCGTCGATTCTGATCGCGTCGTTTCTAATTATCGTCGATACGCGACAGGAACGACCGCGTTTTTGCCGGAAATCTATCCTCTTAGCGGACGCGATCCTAATTTCGACGACGCCGTCGTCGCGCGCGTCGTAAAGGACGTCAAACGTTGTCGCGTCGACGCGATAGACGCCAAGGACGGACCGAAAGCTATTTGGCCGATTCTGCAGATGTACAAAGGCTGGGGAACCTCGCGCTATATGACTTATCAAGAGTTGCGCGCCTCGGCTTTTGCCGCTCTTGCGTCGGGCGGAAACGGCGTAACGTGGTTTTATTATTGCGGAACGCAAGAGGAAGAAGAGAATCAGAAGGAATACGGCGCGATTTGTTCGCCGGAAGGTTGGCGCGATCTTTCAAACGTCGTTCGACAGATTCGAGATTTCTCGCCCGTCCTATTGGAACCGACAGACGAAAAGGAACAGCCGCGCGTTGCCGTTTTGGAAGGGGAAAAACTCAATCCTTTGGGGGAAGATTCGATCGTCGTTACGCTCAAGCGAAGGGACGACAAGATTTACGCGGTCGCCGTCAATTCGTCGCCTAAGCCTTGCGTCGTTCGTTTGGATTTTCCGCGCGAGTATCGTTTCAACGCGTTTGAAAGATTATTCGACGAGAAAGAACTTCCCAAGCCCGAACTACAAAAAGGCGCCTTGATCGATCGTTTTGAACGCTTTGGCGTGCGCGTCTATTCGTGGCAAGTCGAATAACGCGGACTTGACGACCGTTGGGCGCGCGACTTGACGTCGCAAAGATTTAACCTAAACTTAAGACGCGTTTTCCCTAGGGACTGTAACGCGTCTTTGTTTTTTTGTTTTGTCGACGAAGCGTCGGATTGGCGCGCGTCGGTTTTGTTTTTTAGGAAAAGGGCGCTTGAAATGAAAGCGTTGTTCCAAAAGCGACTCCTCCTTGTGATCGTTTTGGCGTTTTTGCTGGCGAACGTCGGATATTATCTGATCGCTCGCGTTTATGCGCGCGACGACGCTTTGCGACTTTTACGCGATAATTTGTCTTTCGCTTGCGCTTTGGCGGAAGATTACGACTACAACTTGGAAGAAATTGCCTCGATCAACAAGGCGAACGTTCTTTCCGGCGCGCGTCAAGTCGCGATGTACGTCAACGATAATCCTACGTCGTTAAAAGACGCCAAACAGTTGACGTCCTTTACGCGGACGCTCGCGATTCTGGATTATATGATAACGGACGAGAAAGGCGTCGTCGTCCTTTCGTCCGTTGATCGGCTTATTGGATTTGATCTCTCGTCAACGCCGGAAACGCGCGAATTTTTATCTCCGATTACCGATCCCGACGCGGAGATTGTCAAGGTTCCTAAAGAAGAATTATCGATCGACGCGTATCTTTACGCTTGCGTCGCGCGCGTCGACGCCCCCGGCGTCGTTTTGGTCGGTTACGGCGCTGAAGACCTTGCCAAAGCGTGGAAATTTGCCGACGTCTCAGAAATTGAAGAGACTTTTTGCGTCGGTCATAACGGCGAGATTCGGATCACGCCCAATCTTTGCGATTGGAAAGAGGGAAGTCGAGCTTTTCGCGCGGACGTTTACGATATTCCTAGTTTATGCGTGTCGACTCCTTGCGAAGGACATATTTTGACGGCAAGTTTGCCCTTTACGGAGGTTTATCATACGTGCAACACCGCTAATCGCGCGTTGATCGTCGCTAATTTGGTTCTCTTTACCGCAATGTTCATTCTTGTTTCGCGGCTGTTGCAAGTCGTCGTCGTCAAAGAGGTCTACGCGCTCAATAATTCGTTGGCGAAGATTACCGCCGGCGAATTGGACGAACGCGCGTCGGTAACGTCGACGCCCGAGTTTGCCGCGCTTTCGGAAGGCGTTAATAAGACGGTCGACGCGTTGCGTCTCGCGATCGAGAAAGAAAGTAAACGCATTAGTTCTGAACTAGAAATGAGTCGTTTGATTCAGACGTCGATGTTGCCGACCGACGGAGACTTTGCTTTTGGAGACTATTTCCAGCTGGCCGCTTCGATGCAACCGGCGACGGCCGTAGGGGGGGATTTTTACGATTTCTTTTCTATCGACGAATCGCGTTTTGCGGCGTTGATTTCCGACGTCTCTGGGCATGGAATTGCGCCCGCCCTCTTTATGGCCTCTTCGAAAACGCTGATCAAAGATTTGCTTCAAAGCGGACTTGCGCCTGAAGAAGCGTATACGAAGGCGAACCAGAAGTTGTGCGTCAACAACGCCGCCGGTATGTTTTTAACCTCTTTCCTTCTCGTCGCCGACGTCGGCAAGCATACGTTGACTTGCGTGAACGCCGGACATAATCCGCCCTTGATTAAGAGTCCTAACGGACCTTGGGAATATCTCGAAATTGAACACTCTCTGATGCTTGGCGCTTGGGACGAGGCGGAATACGTCGGCGTTTCCGTGCCTTTTGAACCGGGCGCGAAAATCTTGCTCTATACGGACGGCGTTACGGAAGGGATGAATTCCGAGGACGAACTTTTTGGAGAAGAAAGACTGAAAAACGTTCTTAACAACGAAGAAAACGGATCCGCAGAAGACACGGTTAATCTTGTCCGCGAATCCGTCGCCAAACACGCAAACGGAACGCCTCAGAGCGACGACGTTACGATCGTTTGCGTCGGACGACGCCTGTGAAGTTCGTTATCGATAGGGCGTCGGATCCGCGACGCCCGCTTCTTTGAAGCCGTTCTTTCGTAAGAGACACGCCTCGCATTTTCCGCAGGAACGTCCTTGTTCGTCAAGATCGTAACAAGTTCGCGTAATCGAATAGTCGACGCCTAGCGAGAGTCCTAATTTGACGATTTCGCCCTTGCTAAGAGTCGACAAGGGCGCTTTGATTTCAAAGGGACGCCCTTCGACGCCCGCTTTGGTCGCTAACTTCGAAAGTTTGCCAAACGCGTCGAGAAATTCCGAACGACAGTCGGGATATCCGCTGTAATCGACGCTGTTGACTCCGATCCAAATTTCCGAGGCGTCGCGAGTTTCCGCAAAGGCGAGCGCCAAAGATAGAAAGACCGTGTTGCGCGCGGGCACGTAAGACGTCGGAATCGAATATCCGATTTTTTCTAGAGGCGTTTCTTTTTCTACTTTGATCGCGTCGTCCGTTAAGGAACTTCCCCCGAATAAAGTCAAGTCGATCGGAAAAATCAGATGTTCGACGGCGTTGTTGCGTCGCGCAACCTCGCGCGCCGCGTTTATTTCCCAACGATTCCGTTGATTATAATCGATCGTTAAGGCGTGAATTTCGCGTCCCTGAGATTTTGCGACGGCGCAAACCGTCGAAGAATCGAGACCTCCTGAAAGTAATACGACCGCTTTAGGGTTCATTTTTTCACCGTTTTTTGAAAGAATAAGCGAACGACGCAACTACTCGACGCCTTTAATTAAATCGTCGACGCTATATTGACTTGAGGTCGAATCTTTATTTTCGTCGGAATCTTGCGTTTCCTCGTCGTATTCCGTATTCGAACGCGCTTCTTGAATCGCTCGGTCGAGCGGAAAAGAAATTCCAAAAGGATTCGGCTTAAAATTGGGAAATTTCTCCAACATTTTTTTCCAGTCGGGGTCAAACGTAGGATCGCGCCACTGCGAATAATCCGACGAAGTTGAAGCGTCGACGTCGGTTTTGCGTTCAAGGGACGACAAACGAGTCTTGTTTTCTTGGCGCACGTCCTCTGGAAAATTAGGAACCGTCGTTCTGTTGCGGCAATATGGACAAACGACAACACGACCGACGGCTATTGCGTTGGCGTTCAGAGTTTTTGAACAGACTTCGCACTGGAAGGAAATATTCATTGGAATAGACGATAACGTTTCGGAAACGAGGATTGGGAGACGTCTTTCGAAGACGGAACAAATCGTCGTTAAGGCGGATCGTAACCGCCCTTGCAGAAGGGATTGCAACGCAATACGCGCCAGACTGTTTTCAGTAATCCGAGCATAACGCCGTATTTTTTGACGGCAAGGACGCAATATTGACTGCAGGTCGGCGTGAATCGACAACAAGGACCGAGAAGCGGACTGATCGCAAGTTGATAAAATTTAACCGACGCAAAAATCAAACGAGCCGGAAGACGGCGCAAAACGTCGGTCAAGACGTTCAGACGTCGAATTGCAACGAGGAACGCGTCGATCATTTTTCAAGCGGAGTCGTTTCTGCGAGTTTTTCTTTTTCGAGGAAACGCGTCGCTTTTTTTACCGCGCGGCGCGTCAACGAATCAAGATCGGCGGCTATTTGCGCGTATG
>JAZRWW010000024.1:0-89845 GCA_045599865.1 Thermoguttaceae bacterium | reverse complement strand
CCCCCGATAAGCCAACTCCCGTAGGCGTTTTGGATTCTTTCGTCAAATCGCCCAAGACGTTGTAAATAACGATAAAACTTACGGTAACGTTTCTCTTCGTTAGAGTTGAGTATCCAAGACGAAACGGTTCCACAAACGGTTAGAGCGGAGAAAAAAATCTCGACAAACCAAGAGCGCAACCCTTGTTAAGGACGTTTTGGATGGTTATAATAAAAGCGTGTGAAACGAAAGTTTCGCGCATTCGGGACTCGCTGGGTTTGTAAGTTTTGTTTGGTTTACTTTTGCTTACAATACCAAACGAGTCCTTTTTTGCATACCTCAACTTGGGGGGATTTTCTCCTTATTTTTTAAAAAGTGGGGAAAGTACAGTATATAGAAAAAGTAATATTTAATAGAAAAAACGTTTTTTTCGTATGAACGTTTGCGGAAGTCGCGCAAATTTTTCACGTGCGTTCGGTTTGAATAATCGACGCGCAAGAACCGACGGCGTAGCCGTCGCGCGAAAGCCGCCCGCATTGCGGACGGAAGGGCGGAACTTTACTAGACTCTCGACAAAATAAGTTCATTAAGCGCCCCAAGGTTTTCAAGTAAAAACCTCGATTCAAGCGCCAAAGGTCGTTACTGTCGTAACAAAAACGTCTCGACTCCGACCCCATCCGCCTGCAATGCAGGCGGCTTTCGCGGGTTTTTCGCTTGCGCGAAAAACGAATCCTCACGTGTCGCTTTCTTCTTGTCCAACCGCCGTTTTTTTGGGAAAACTTTCTGTGAACGCCTACTTTTTTCGTGGTAAGCGTTCACGGAAAGTCGCGTAAATTTTTCACGTGCGTTCGGTTTGAATAAACGCCGCGCGCATAGGCGACTTTCCAAGAATTCAACCCGTAAACGCTTGTCGTTCGTTTTAGAAAGACAAGTTTTTTTGAATCGGGCTTGACTTGCGTCGAAGACAAACGTTATACTCACGGCAAACTGAAAATTATCGTCGTCGCGTCGCGTCGACGCCAAGGACGGGGACTCGTTAATCGAAAGACAAAAAATGAACGGATTGAAACTCAACACGGCAAGGATTTGCGCTTGGACGGCGGCATTGGGTCTGGTCGTTTCCGGCGCGGCTTGGGGCGCGGACGCGCGCTCTTCTTCCAAGGTTCGGAGCGCCGCGACTCGCGCGGCTCAGAACGTCGCGGACGCCAACCCTATCCGCCAAGACGCGAAGAGTCTTTATCCCGATATTGTCGCGGAAGTAAACGGGGAACGCATCACGCTGGCGCAACTTAAAGACGAGTCGTTGCGCGCGCACGGGGAAGAGGTTCTTTCGCGTATTTTAAATCGCGCGCTCGTTCTCGCCGAATGCAAGCGCCAAGGGGTCGTAATCACGCGCGCCGACGTCGACGCGGAAATCGAACGTCTCGCCAAATCTTTTCGACTGACGAAAAATCAATATTTGGAAGTCGTTCAAAAAGATTCCTCGATGAATTACCAAGAGTACGCGGAAGAGGTCGTTTGGCCCCGTCTCGCGCTCCAAGCGCTCGTCGCGGACGAAATCAAATTGACGGACGAAGAACTTGAAGCGGCGTATTTGAAGTCTTACGGACCTTCCGTAGGTCTTCAGATGATCGTTTGCGAAACGAAAGAAAAAGCGGAAGAATTGCGCGCGCGCATCGTCGCCGGCGGCGAAGACTTTGGAACGGTCGCGAAGAACGAGTCGCTCGACGTCGCGACCGCTTCGAACAAAGGACGTATGCATCCTATTTTTCACGGCTCGCTTTCCGATAAAAATATGGAAGACGTTCTTTTTGCGCTCGAAGAAAACGACGTTTCCGGCGTAATCGGTCCTTACGGACCGCAAAATCAATTCGTGTTGTTCCGTTGCGAGCATAAATACGACCCGGTCGTTCCGCAAGACCAAATCGACACGATAAAAGACCGCATTCAAGTTCAAGCGAGCGCCGCGAAGCTCAAGACCGCCGCAAACGACTTGTTCGCGCGTTTAGGACAGGAAGCGAACGTCGTCAACGTGATCGGCAATCCCGAATTGCAAAAGCAGTATCCCAACGTCGCGGCGACGATCGACGGCAAGCCCGTCTATTTGGACGCCGTGGTCGAAACGTGTATGAAATTATACGCCGAACAAGACTTAAATTCAATGGTCTCGATCGCGTTGATTCGTCAAGAGTGCAAGAAAGTCGGAATCGAAGTCACCGAGCAGGACGTCGCGACCGACGTTTGGATTCACGCGGCTGAAACGACGTTCCCACTCCAAGACGGCTCGCCAAACGTCAAAGCGTATTTGAAGAGCGAATTGGCGAAATACAACACGAACGAAGACTACTATAAGAAATCGATCGTGTGGCCGGGCGTCGCGTTGCGCAAATTGTCCGAAAATATGGTCAAAGTGACGGACGAGGACGTTCAGAAGAGTTTTGAGGCGAACTTCGGCGAAAGCGTCCAATGCTTAGGGATCGTTTTGAACGAAGAGCGCCGCGCGCGCGAAGTTTGGCAAAAAGCGCGCGCTATGCCCGCGAAAGAAAATCGAACGCTTGAAGACGTCTTCGGCGAATTGGCGGCGACGTATTCGGTCGAACCGGACGGCAAAGCGATGCGCGGTCGAATCGCTCCGATTACGAAAAACGGCGGGTTCCCCGAACTTGAAGAAGAGGCGTTTTCGCTCAAGCCGGGCGAAATGTCGCAAGTAATTCAAATCGACGCGTCGACCTTCGTGATTCTCTACTGTCAAGAACGCGTACCCGCGCGCGAAGTTACGCTCGAGGACGTACGCGATCAGATCGTTTCGCAAATTCGCAAGATGCGCGAAACGATCGCGGCGGGCGAATTTTACGCGTCGGTCGTCAAAAAAGCGATGATCGTCGACAACTTGACGAAACAAGTAGTTTCTCCCGCCGACGCTCGCGAAGCGCGCGAAGCGCGAGTAGCCGCGCCCGATCCGACGGCTCAGACCAAGCGGTAACGTCCGCGAATGAACAAAACGGCGCCTTTCGCGTTTGAATTCGACCAGAGCGTCCGACGCTTGATCGAATCAAACGCTTCCCCAGCGAAGGGCGTCGTTTTTCTATTTTCTTGCGTTCTGGTCGTTTGCCGAAACGACGTTTTATCAGGTTGTTCAAAACGAACTTTCAATTCAAACAATTTGTTTATTCAACGCAATTTAACGTTCGCGCCCTAGACTAATTCATAAAAATTTGTAGAATAACTGGATTACCCTGACGCGAAAGCCGTTGAAGGGACGCGGCGGCGACCGTTAAACGTAAGCGTTCACGGAAAAGCGTCGCGGACGAATCGGCGCGTAAGCGCCGCGCGATAAGCCGCTCGTCTTTAGACGAGCGGACGGCGCTTCGCTTGACGTAGCGCCAAACGAATTTTTCACGTGTTTCATAGTCGACGCGTCGTTTGAAAGCGCGTATTTTTTTGTAGCCCCCTCAGACGCTAATTTTTCCGATGCGCGTTGATCGCGGTAAACGGGCGCATTGAGGTTTGGCGGATAATTTCGCTTTTATTACGGATGCGTTTTCGGAAGTGCCGTGCGCTTATCTAAAGATAAGCGGCTTATCGCGCGCGTCTTACGACGCGATTCAAAGCGAACCTTGTTCGAAAAATTCCGTGAACGATTACCGTTAAACAATTATGCGTTTGCTTTGAACACAATATCGACGCAAGCGCCGCGAAACCAACGTTTTAAACGACGTCATATTATGTACGAAAGGCGATCGACGCCGATGAAACAGATAAGAATTCCCTATGGGTTGAACCTACGTTTGGCAGGCGCGCCGGATTTAACAAGCGCGCCCGAAAAAAAAACAGTTCAACACGTCGCGCTTGTCGGCTCGGATTACGTCGGAATGAAGCCGACGTTGTTTGTCGAGGTTGGCGATCGAGTTCTTGCCGGTCAGCGTCTTTTTGCCGATAAAAAGAATCCCGGCGTTCAATTCGTTTCGCCTTGTTCCGGCGTTGTCGAAGCGGTTCAACGCGCGGAAAAACGCGCTTTTCGTTCGCTTGTCATTCGCGTGGACGACGACCCGACCGACGCGCGTCGTTCCGTTTCCTTCCCTTCCTTCACGTCTCGCGAACTTGACGCGTTGCAACCGATGAAAGCGCGTGAAATTCTAATTTCATCGGGTCTTTGGGTTGCTCTTCGCGCTCGTCCTTTTAGTCGCGTCGCAAAAGTCGACGGCGTTCCTTCTTCGCTTTTCGTCAACGTCGCCGACGCCAACCCGCACGCGCCCGCGCCTAAATCGATCGTCGACGCGCGACAAGAGGAATTTCTCGCGGGTCTGCGCGTTTTGAGTAAAATATGCGGCAAAAGGCTTTGGGTCTGCTTCGGAAAGGGCGACTACGCGCCGGATTTCATTGAAAAAATTAAGGCGATTCCTAACGCCGAGCCCGTGCAATTCCTTGGACGTTGGCTTTCTGGTCTCACAGGAACGCACATTGGCAAACTCGATCCTTGCGGGCTCAACAAGATTGTTTGGTCGCTCGGCTATCAAGACGCGATCGCGATCGGAGAACTCTTCACGACGGGGCGTTATCCTACGGATCGCGTTGTTTCGCTCAGCGGAACGCCCTTCAGAAAACCTCGCCTTCTGCAGGTTTTCCAAGGTTCGAGCGTAAGCGAACTTGTCGACGGCGAGCTTAAAAACGAATCGATTAACGACAAAAACGTCCGCGTTGTTTCTGGAAGTTTGATTTACGGACGCAAGATAGAGCCCGATCAGGACGGTCTGGGACGTTACGTTAATCAAATATCAGCCGTTTCGACCCACGTGCCGCGCGAATTGTTCGGTTGGACGACGCCCGGTTTTAGAAAATTTTCCACGTCGCGCACGTTCGCTTCTCTATGGTTGCCCCGATTTCCTTTCAAAACGACGACGGCGCTTCACGGCGGCGTTCGCGCGGTCTTTCCCAATCCCAATTTTGAACGTTTCACGGCGCTCGACCTCGAGCCGATGTTCCTTTTCAAGGCGTTGGAAGCGGGCGACGTCGATATGAGCGAGAAACTTGGCGCGTTTGAACTCGACGAAGAAGACCTTGCGCTTTGCACTCTTGTCGATTTCGGCAAAAACGACTACGGCAAGTCGCTTCGCGCGTTGCTCGACAAAGCGATGAAAGAGGAGACCTGATTCGATGACGTTCCATACGATACAAGACGCCTTGCAAGAAGAAACGCGTCTGTTGCGCGACAGAATCCACGACAAACTATTCGCTCAAGGCAAGCCTCTCGCTTTTTTCTACCCCCTTTTTGAGGCGGCGGATTCTTTTTTCTGCACGCCGACGACGCAAACTTCAGGAACTTGCCACATTCGCGACAGTTACGACTACAAACGTATGATGATCACGGTGGTCTTCGCGTTGGTTCCCTGCCTTGTCGTCGGCTTGTATAACGTCGGTTATCAAGCGAACGTCGCGATCGCGCAAAGCGGCGCGATTCCAAACGGTTGGCGCTGTTCGCTGTTGTCTTTGCTTAACGACGTCGCTCCGCAACTTGGAATCTTTGAAAAATCAAGCCTTCTTGGTTGTTTCATTTTTGGCGCCGCTTACTGGTTCCCAATTTACTTCGTTACGATGGTCGTCGGGTTATTTTGGGAACTCGTCTTTGCCAGCGTCTACAAACACGACGTTAACGAAGGGTTCTTTGTCACCGGGTTCATTTTTCCTTTGATTCTTCCCCCTACGGTTCCCCTTTGGCAAGTCGCCCTGTCGATTTCCTTCGGGGTCGTGATCGGCAAAGAGATTTTTGGCGGAACCGGGCGCAACTTTCTCAATCCGGCGCTTGTCGCGCGCGCGTTTCTCTTCTTCTCCTATTCTCATTCGGCAACGGGCGATCAGGTCTGGCGCGTCGCGATCGACGGAGTATCGAAAGCCACGCCGCTCGCTTGCGCGTCTAAAGGCGGTCTCGAGGCGATCCAGTCTTCCGGTTATACGGCGCTTCAGTCGTTCTTGGGCGTTATTCCCGGCGCGATCGGCGAAACGTCGACGCTCGCTTGTTTGATCGGTATGACGTTCCTGTTAGTCGTCGGCGTAATCTCTTGGCGCATCGTACTATGGACGTTCGTAGGGGGACTTGGAACCGCTTGGGCGTTTACTTTTTGCAGTTCGGAAACGATCGCCGCCTATCCCGCGTTGGAACTTGGACCAGTTTGGCACTTTATTCTCGGCGGCTTTGCGTTTGGCGCCGTCTTTATGGCGACGGATCCCGTAACGGCGGCCGCGACGCATCGAGGACAAACAATCTACGGGCTTGTCGTCGGCGCGTTGATCGTCGTCGTCAGGACGTTCAATCCAGCCTATCCTGAAGGCGTTATGCTGGCAATTCTTTTTGGCAATTGTTTCGCCCCCGCGCTCGACCATTTTGTCGTCGCCGCGAATATTCGACGTCGCATAAAACGTCTGGAAGCGACAAAATAGGAAAAGGAAGAGTCGCGTTATGGTTAAAGAATCCACAAAAAAAACGTTTGCCGTCGCGGCGGCGCTTTGCGTCGTCTGCGCCGTGATCGTCTCCGTTTCCGACGTCGCGTTAAAGGGACTGCAACAGCAAAACAAAGCGCTAGACGGACAAGTCAACGTTCTTCGCGCGGCGGGCGCCGTCTTGTACGATCAAAAGATCACCGCCAAAGAAGCGCAAGAACGCTTTAAAAACGTGCAAATCGTCGTCGTCGACTTGGCTACCGGGCAAATCGTCCGCGACGTCGATCCCGACGCCGTCTTAAAAGATAAAAAGAACGTCGTCGTTCTCAAAAAAGAAGAGGACGTCGCGGGCATAAAGACGATTCCGAAATATGCGGAGGCCTATCTTTTCAAAGACGACTCGGGCGCGTTAAGAAACGTCGTTTTGCCCGTCCAAGGAACCGGTCTGTGGTCGACGTTGCGCGGGTTTGTCTCGCTCGACGAAAAATTAGAAAAGATAGGTCGTATCGTCTTTTACGAACACGGCGAGACGCCGGGGCTTGGCGGCGAAATTTCCAATCCGAATTGGCTGAAAAAATGGGAGAATAAAACGGCGTTCGACGCGTCGGGCGCGCCGATTATTCGCGTCGTTAAGGGCGTCGTCAGTCCAGAATCTCCAAACGCAGAAAGCCAAGTCGACGGAATTTCCGGCGCGACGCTCACGGGAGACAGCGTGACGCGAACCGTTCAATTTTGGCTCGGCGAAAAAGGATACGGGCGTTTTTTGCAAAAACTACGCGAAGGAGCCGTCGACTTAAGGGACGGCGCGACGTCAAACGAAGGTTGAACGGAGAAAGAACGCAATGATACTCAGCGAAAAAAACAGGCGGATTCTGCTTCGACCGTTGCATAAAAACAACCCGATCGCCGTTCAGATTTTGGGCGTGTGTTCCGCGCTGGCGGTAACGACCAATATGAAAGCGGCGTTGACAATGGCGCTTGCGGTGACTTTTGTCACTTCGCTTTCAAACGTCGGAGTCGCGTTAATACGCAAAATAATACCCAATTCGATACGAATGATCGTCGAAATGACGATTATCGCAACTTTAGTTATCGTCGTCGATCAACTCATTAAGGCGTTTTCGTACGATCTTAGCAAACAGTTGTCCGTTTACGTCGGACTCATCATTACAAACTGCATCGTAATGGGACGCGCGGAAGCCTTTGCAATCAACAACACGACCGGCGCAAGTTTCCTTGACGGCTTAGGCAACGGACTCGGATTCGGCTTCATACTGATCGTCGTCGCGTTTTTCCGCGAACTCTTCGGATTTGGACAAATTTTTGGCGTTACCGTATTTAGAACGGTTCAAAACGGAGGTTGGTATTGTCCCAACGGTCTAATGGCGACGGCGCCCGCCGCGTTTTTCCTCATTGGGGCGATCATTTGGCTCGCCAAAACGTTCGATAAAAAAACGCAAGACTCGAAACAAGAGTAAATTGAAATGGAACATATTGTTTCAATGTTTATCCAAGGGGTTTTCACGCAAAACCTCGCCTTGTCGCTCTTTTTGGGAATGTGTACTTTTTTGGCGGTCTCCAAAAAAGTCAACGCGGCGTTGGGACTTGGAATCGCGGTAATCGTCGTGCAGACGATTACCGTGCCGATCAACTGTTTATTGTACAATTACGTCTTACGCGAAGGCGCGTTGACGTGGACGTGCGTCAAAGCGTTTGCGTCTCTGGATTTGAGTTTTTTGTCGTTTATCACGTTCATCGGCGTGATCGCGGCGTTCGTTCAAATTCTCGAAATGGTTCTTGATCGTTTTTTTCCGTCTCTTTATAACGCGCTTGGAATCTTTCTTCCCTTAATCACCGTCAACTGCGCGATTATGGGCGGCTCGCTTTTTATGCAGCAACGCGACTACGATCTCGGGGACAGCTGTCTCTACGGGGTTTTCTCCGGGCTGGGGTGGGCGTTCGCGCTTCTGTTGCTTGCAGGAATCCGCGAAAAACTTGAATATAGTCTCGTTCCCAAAGGATTGCGCGGTCTTGGAATCGTGTTTATGACGGCGGGACTTTTAGCGATGGCGTTTATGACGTTTTCGGGAATGTAATAAAAGGGAGCCCCCAAAATGAGCGGACTTGGAGTCGTATTCGTCGGCGTCGGCGCTTTTACGCTAATCGTTCTTACGTTGGTCGCCGTTATTCTTGCCGCCAAAGCGACGTTGGTTCCGAGCGGCGAAGTCAAAATTGAAATTAACGGCGACGCTTCGAAAACGTTGCGCGCGCAACCTGGCGGCAAACTTTTGAACGTCCTGACGGCGAATAAGATATTTGTTCCGGCGGCGTGCGGCGGGGGCGGAACGTGCGGTCAATGCAAAGTTCGCGTTCTTTCCGGCGGCGGCGAGATTCTCGCGACGGAACGCGGTTTTATGACGCGACGCGAAATAAAAACCAAGGTTCGTTTGGCGTGTCAAACGCCCGTCAAGCAAGATATGAAGCTGGAGCTTCCAACCGACGTCGTATCCGCGAAATCGTGGGAATGCGTCGTGCGTTCCAACGACAACGTCGCCGCTTTTGTCAAAGAACTCGTCGTGGAATTGCCCGAGGGCGCCGACGAACAATTCAAGACGGGCGAATACGTCCTTCTCACGCGCCCTGCAGGACTGCTCGTTAAGTATAGCGATTTCGACGTTCCCGAAAAATATCGAGAAGAATGGGAAAAAAAGAAGTTCTTGAATCTTACGAATATGTCGAAAGAGTCGACGACGCGTCCCTATTCGTTGGCAAATTACTCGCAAGAAGAAGGGCTTCTGAAATTTAACCTGCGCGTCAACGCGACGTCGGCTTATTTCTTCGGTTTGAAGCCCGGCGACAAACTGACGGTCGAAGGACCTTTCGGCGATTTTCTTGTCCGCGAGACGCCGACGGAAAAAGTCTTTATAGGCGAAGGCGTCGGTCTTGCGCCGTTGCGCGCGCACGTCTGCGAATTATTGAAGGCGTTAAACCGTAAAGAAAAGATTTCCCTGTGGTACGGCGCGCGAACGTTGAGCGACGCGTATTATCTCGACGAATTTGTCAAGCTCGAGGAACAATATCCTAATTTTTCGTTCAATTTAGCGCTTGCCACGCCGGATTCAAACGATTCGTTCCCAAGTACTCGCGGTTCCGTTTTCAAGGTTTTATTCGACAATTATCTCAAAGATCACAAGGCGCCGGAAGACTGCGAATATTTTATCTGTTGTTCCGCAAAAGAAACAAAAGCGACGGTCGCGATGTTGGACAATCTTGGGGTCGAACGCGAGAGTATGTTCTTTGGCGCTTTCGGATAATCGCGCCAAAAGAAAACGCGACGCGTTCATTCCCGTAAACGGAACGAACGCGGCGGCGCTAAATAGTAAAAAACGACGCGAGTAAACGACCGCGATTCTAGTTCGGCGTGTCCAAATACGGATCCTGCCCCATTCCTCGTTGCATCTTTTTTCGTTCTTTTTCGTAATAAAGCATCGTCTTTCGGTTGCGATAGTTCTTTTTTTCGACCTTTTTTTGGGCTCGATAGAACAACCCGACTTTTTCCGGCATTTCCTTGTCGGGGTCTTTCTTTCCCTTCGCTTTAATTTTGTCCGCTTTTTTAGGACCGAACGCCTTCTCCAAAATTTCGTCTTCCAAAGAAAGGTATTGCCGATAAGAGCCCGGATCGCCTTGTCGTCCGCAACGTCCGATCAACTGTCGGTCGATGCGCGCGGACTCGTGAACTTCAGTGCAAACGACGTCTAAGCCCCCAATTTCCAAAACTTCCGGGGGCAGTTTAATGTCGGTTCCTCGACCGGCCATATTCGTGGAAACGGTAATTTTTCCCCAACGACCGGCGTCGGCGACAATTTCCGCTTCTTCCGCAATACGATTCGCGTTAAGAACGCAATGTTCGAATTTTCGTTCGGTAAGAAGTCCCGACAAGATTTCGGACTTGTCGATCGTTCTCGTACCGACCAAAACGGGACGTCCGGCGTTGTGCAAATCGGAAATTTCCTCAATGATCGCGTTCCACTTGGCGCGTTCCGACGCAAAAACGCGCGTCGGCAATTTAACGCGTCGCGGCGGTCGGTTTGTCGGAACGGGTATCACGTGGCACTTGTAAATTCGCGAGAGTTCCGCTTTCGACGTTCGCGCGGTTCCCGTCATACCCGCCAAATGGTTGAAACGCAAGAAAAAGTCTTGCACGGTAACGCGCGCCGCCTGTCCAGTCGCGATAGTAATTTCGACGCCCTCTTTCGCTTCGACGGCTTGGTGAATGCCTTCGCGCCACTTGCGTCCTTCGCCTAGTCGTCCGGTAAATTCGTCGACAATAACGATCTCGCCGTCGCGAACGACGTATTGTTGATCAAGGTGAAATTCGCGATCGACCTTGATAGCGCGCTTAACGTATTCGTAAATATGATAAAGTCCCGTCGAATTCATCGCGTCCGGCTTAGGTAGACGTCGCGCTTTAAGCCGACCTTCGCGCGTCAATTCGACTTCTCTTTTTTCGTGATCGTAAGTATAGTCTTCGTCTTCAATAAATTCGTAAATAGAATCCGCCGCCCATTTGTAGGCTTCGACTTCCTGTTTTTGCTCGTCGGTAGGCAACGCGCTAATAATAAGCGGCGTGCTAGCTTCGTCGATTAGAATCGAGTCGGCTTCGTCTACTAGACAGAAATAGGGTTCTTGGCGTTGCGTCGGTTTTTCGTTCGTGTCGCGTTGTTCGCGCAACATCGCGCCGAGCAAGTCCGTCTGACCTTCGCGAATACGACGCAAAAGAAGCCTGTCGCGCAAAAAATCAAATCCAAACTCTTTAGCGGTGCCGTATGTAACGTCGCAATCGTAGGCTTGACGCCGTTGGTCGGTCGGTTGTTGCGTCTGAATAACGCCGACCTTCATACCAAGCGCCTTATAGATCGGTCCCATCAATTCGGCGTCGCGCGCGGCAAGATAATCGTTGACGGTCGCCAACAACGCGCCTTTGCCCGCCAACGCGCGCAAATACATAGGCGCCGTCGCCGTAAGAGTCTTGCCTTCGCCCGTTTGCATTTCGACGATCGAACGATTGAAAATCGCGACGCCGCCGAGAATCTGTACGTCGAAGTGCCTCATGCCGATCGTTCGATTTCCCGCCTCGCGCACCAGCGCGCACGCTTCCGGCAACAGTCGCGCCAGCGGCTCGCCGCTTCTCGCTCGATAGCGTAAAGACAGACTGTACTTTCGCAATTCGGAATCGTTCAATTTTTGAAATTTTGGCTCGAGCGCGTTGACTCGATCCAACTCATACGACCAATTCGCCAATCTTCCGTTTGTCGTGAAAGGAAGACAACGATCAAAAAATCGCTTTGCGCCTGAAGGAATCGCGCCCAAAGAAAACTCCCTGCTTATCGTATAACTAAACCACAACGCGTTCAACGTTAAACGCGTTTCTATGGTATACAACTTTTTTGAGTCGGCGTCAAGCGACGCGCGCCTCTATTAAGCGAAAAACGCCCGAATAACGTAATTCCTAGGAAAAACGAATTCGGACGTTTGAAGTTTTTCGGACGCTATCGTCCGAACGTTAAAACGGAATCAGGTCGATAAAAAATCTCTTAGAACCATCCTCCGTATGCGACGATAAATCCCGCCGCGACGACGGAAACCATGCTCATCAACTTGATGATAATGTTAAGAGACGGTCCAGTCGTGTCTTTGAACGGATCGCCGACGGTGTCGCCGACGACGGTCGCTTTATGCGTTTCGGACTTCTTGCCGCCAAGTTCCGGCTCGGCGCCGGATTCGACGTATTTTTTAGCGTTGTCCCAAGCGCCGCCCGCGTTCGCCATATAGACGGCGACGCAGAATCCGGTCGTCAATGCGCCGACGAGCAGACCTAAAACGCCCGTAACGCCAAGAAGCAAACCGACGACGATCGGCATAACAAGCCCTAACAAGGACGGAATAATCATCTCGCGTTGCGCGGCGCGCGTTGAAATCGCGACGGGACGTTCGTAGTCGGGGTCGTTCTTATACTCCATAATTCCGTCGATTTCGCGGAATTGACGGCGCACTTCCTCGACCATACCCGAGGCGGCGCGTCCGACGGCAAGCATCGTCAAAGCGCCGAAAACAAAAACGGTCATCGCGCCAAGGAAGACGCCGACAAGAACCTTCGGATTGATCAAATTACACGAATAGTAATTCATCCAATCCGCCATCGTCGCCGACTTCACGCGAATCATCTCCGGCTTTTCGCTTGAAGTCGCGGGCACAAACGGACAGGCTTTTGCGACTTCCGCGTCGATAAACGCGGGCGCGTCGGCGCAATTCAAATTCGCCCACTTTTCGTTCGACTCTTTCCAAGTCGTCGCGGCTCCTCGGTAAATCGGCGAATCCTCGTTCGGATTCTTCGCCTGATTCGGAAGGACAAGATACGTTTCGGGGAACCACTCGCGCCCAGTCTTTTTGTATTCCGCTTTTTGCGCTTCGGCAAGTTCTTTGCCGGGATAATAAAGCACAAAACTGTCGGAAATCTTGTAATAACCGGGTTGGTTCGAATCGTTCGTCTCAAGTCGTTTGACTTCCGAGGCGCCCCATCGTTCAAATCCGACGCGAACTTCTTCTACATACGCCGCCAAAAGAGCCAACGCCGTCAACGCGGCGCTCCCGATAGCAAAACCTTTGCCCGTCGCGGCGGTCGTATTGCCAAGCGAGTCAAGAGCGTCGGTACGCTCGCGTACTTCTTCCGGCAAACCGGACATCTCGGCGTTTCCGCCCGCGTTGTCCGCGATCGGTCCGTAAGCGTCGGTAGCAAGAGTGACGCCAAGCGTGGAAAGCATTCCGACGGCCGCGACGCCCACGCCGTAAAGACCAAGCGAAAAAGTTTTAACGTTCGTGAAATCAAAGCCGGTCGTAAAACCAAAGGAAAGTATCGTCGCGACGCCGACGATAACGACGGGCGCCCAAACGCTATACATGCCTTCGGCGATACCGGAGATAATAACGGTCGCGGCGCCGGTGCGTCCTTGTCGCGCGATATTTTTCGTCGGTTTGTATTCGTAGGAAGTTCGATATTCGGTCCATTTTCCGATCAACCAACCGGCTAAAAGCCCGACGACGACCGACGCGCCCGCCCATTTCGCGGAACCGGGCAACATCAACAGCGAAACGACAAGCGAAAAAACGGCAATAATAAGCGAAGGCAAATTAACGCCCTTGCCAAGCGCTTTGAGCAACGTTCCTTGGTCGGCTTTTTCATCGGTCTTGACGAGAAAAACGCCAAAAATCGACAAAGCAATCCCGATCGCGGCAAGAAAAATAGGAAGGAAGAGCGCGCACATCTGCGTTTTCGTATCGGCGCCCATACCGGCGTAAGCGGCGACGCCCAACGCGGCGGCGGAAAGAATAGACCCGCAGTAAGATTCGTACAAGTCGGCGCCCATGCCGGCGACGTCGCCCACGTTGTCGCCCACGTTGTCGGCGATCGTCGCGGGATTGCGTCGGTCGTCTTCGGGAATACCGGCTTCAACTTTGCCGACAAGATCCGCTCCGACGTCGGCCGCCTTCGTATAAATACCGCCGCCGACGCGCGCGAATAACGCCTGCGAAGACGCGCCCATGCCAAAGCAAAGCATAACGACGGTAATTTCCGTCAGTTCCATCGTCCAATGAAACAGCGGGAATATCCAATAAAGGACGCCAAACCAAAGAACGACGTCGAGAAGTCCAAGTCCGACGACGGTAAGCCCCATAACGGCGCCGGATCGAAACGCGATTTGAAGTCCTTCGTTCAAAGACTTTTGAGCGCCTGCCGCCGTTCGCGAAGAAGCCCAAGTCGCCGTCTTCATACCGAACCAACCGGCAAGACCCGAAAAGAACCCGCCCGTTAGGAACGCCCAAGGAACGATTTTATTTTGCACGCCCGGTCCCCAAGCGAGCCACATCAAAAGAGCCCAAATAACGACGAAGAAGACCGCGACGACTTTGTATTGTTGTCTAAGATACGCTCGCGCTCCCTTACGAACAGCGGCGGCGATCTTAATCATTTCGGGCGTTCCTTCATCCTTCAGCTTCATCTCCTTATAAAAACGCAAAGCGAAATAAAGGGACGCGACGGCGCAAAGCAACGCGACGATCCAAAGATAACCGAATAGAGAAGAAAAAAAGCCAATTCGTCCGTCGGATTGGGCGTCGGACGCGCTAGGAACGGAATCGACGTTCGTAACCTCGATCGCCGCTTGAACGCTTTGCGATTCGGCGTTCGGCGCGGCGTCGGCGTTTGCAGTATCGACGTTTACAACGGCGTCGGGAGCAACGTCTTGTGAATATGCGAACTTCGAAAAAGAGCCGTTTGTCCCGAACGCAAAGGCTAAAACAAGAACGCCCCAAGATAAAATATTAAACGATCGTTTACAGAATTTCATAATGGAAAGGTCTCCCCATTTATGACTGTTTCACGACGGCGTTACGGCGTCGCCGTTAGCATATTTGAGTCGAATTTCACGCTCGACGCAACGAAAAAAATCTTTCCGAACGACGAGAACGTTCAGTTCAAATTCCTTAAAAACTTAAGGTTTTTACGAAATTTTCAACCGAAATTAAACCATTATATTTATAATAAACTTTCCGTCATCCTTGTCAAGAGGGGTTTTGATCTGAGAATTTACGTTTTTACCCAAAACGAGCGCCGGATTTTACGAAAGAAAACAAATCCAATTTGTCAAAACGCAGTAGCGAAAATTTGTTGGAACGAGTCAAGCAATAAAAAAACTTGGCGTCCGTTAGTATGCCAAACGCCAAGTTTCGAGATTTTGACGATCAACGCGCGTCGTCCAACAACGCGTCGCAAGACGTTCAACTTGTTTGAATTACGATTTTTTCACGTTAATCCAATCGGTATGGAAAGAACCTTCGCCGGGTTTGTCGACGCGCTTGTAAGTGTGCGCTCCAAAATAGTCGCGTTGCGCCTGAATCAAATTGGCGGGCAAGCGTTCGGAACGATAGGAGTCGAAATAGGTGAGCGCGGTCGAGAACCCCGGAACGGGAATCCCCAACTCAACGGCTGTTTTCACGACGTTTCTCCAAGCGCCTTGAGCGCTTTCGACGGCGTTTTTGAAATAAGGCGCGAGCAACAAGTTTTCAAGATTCGGGTTTTCGTCAAACGCTTCTTTAATACGTTCAAGAAAGACCGCGCGAATAATGCAACCGCCTCGCCACAACAAAGCGATCTTGCCGTAGTCGAGTTCCCATCCGTATTCTTTCGCGGCCGCCTGCATTTGAACGAATCCTTGCGCGTAACTGCAAATTTTCGACGCGTACAACGCCTGTTTCACTTGATTAACAAACTCGGCGCGATCGCCTTGATATTTGACGTTTTTCGGTCCTTCCAAGACGCCGGACGCGGCGACGCGTTGCGCTTTCATCGACGAAATCGAACGCGCGTAAACGGCTTCGGTTACCAACGTGCTAGGAACGCCAAGGTCGAGCGCAAGTTGACTCATCCACTTGCCCGTGCCCTTGGCGCCGGCCGCGTCGAGAATTTTATCGACAAGAGGATCGCCCGTTTCTGGATCGTCGACCGTGAAAATATCGCGGGTAATTTCGATCAAGTAACTGTCGAGTTCCGATCGATTCCAATCGGCGAAAATCTCGTAGAGTTCTTTGTTTGTGGCGCCAAGCGCGTTCTTGAGAACCCAATACGCGTCGCCGATCAGTTGCATATCGCCGTATTCGACGCCGTTATGCACCATTTTAACATAGTGTCCGGCGCCGCGATCTCCGATCCATTCGCAACAGGGAACGTCTTTATTCGGACCAACTTTTGCTGAAATCGATTGGAAAATCGGCTTGACGAGCGGCCACGCGGCGGGATCGCCGCCGGGCATCATACTCGGACCGCGACGCGCGCCCTCCTCGCCTCCGGAAACGCCCGTTCCAATATAACGAACGCCAAGCGCCGCAAGGTAACGCGTTCTTCGTTCGGTGTCTTTGAATTGCGTATTGCCGCCGTCGATAATCACGTCGCCGTTGTCGAGCATAGGAACCAATTCTTCAATTACGGCGTCGACGGCCGAGGATTCCGGATACAACTTCATTTCCGGCGCGGGCACGGCGTCCCCGGCTTTAATCATTAGCATAATCTTTCTGGGCGACTTCAATTTCGAGACAAGTTCCTTCAGCGAATACGCGCCCGTCAACTTGTCGCCCTTCGATTTGGCTTCCTCCGTTCCGAGAAAATCGTCCACTTTGCTCGTCGTTCGATTGAAAACGGCGACGTCAAAACCGTGATCGACCATATTAAGCACAAGATTCTGCCCCATAACGGCCAGACCCATCAAACCAATATCGTATTTTTTCTCAGACATCGCGGAAAACCTTTTCTTTTTAGGTCTTAAAGTTACCGAAGGGCGCGCCGTTAAGTCAACGCGTCTCCTAGCGCAAATTATAACGACCCTATTTTTTCTTTCAAGACGAGGACAAATTACAATAAAAATCTCGCAAGAAATAAAAAAACGCGCGTCCAAAAACGCGCGTCGTAATTATTTGCTACGATCGATTCGTCGCAACTTTACGTTATAAAGGTCGACGTTACGGCGTCAATCCTTAACGTCGACGCAACTACGCGTCAGTCGGCGTACCAATTGGAACCGTTAAACGCGACCACGAAACCGTCGAGTTTTTCGTCTACCTTAACGTTGTTCTCGAGCGTTTTCCAAGGATCGATCAAAACGCCGCCGGTAACGGAAGCGACGGAACGATTCGAAGCGCGAACGAGCGAATCGCTTTGAACGGCGACCGGCGCCACGTATTCGGACGTTTCTACTCTAGCGAGTTCGTCGATAGAACAACCGGCTTTTTGCAACAGGTTCTCGCGATAGATCAACGCGGCGACAAGCGCGACGTCCATACAATTCTTGGCGTCTGCAAAGACTGGCTCCGCTTTAGCTAGCTCGTCGTAACGACGCGTCATATTAGAAGCCCAACGTTGCGCCGCAGGATCCTTACGATCATTCGCTTTACGAACGCCGTTCGCGGAAACGTATTCGCTTTCCGTCAACACGTCCACGGAAGAATCGGAAACCTTCCATACAAGCGATTCGGAATCGCGATAGAGCGCGTCGTATTTCGGTTCCATCCAGAAACGTTGCCCGGAAGCGCCGGAACCGCGCTTAACCATACTAAAGTAACTAGCAAAATTCTTAATCGCGGCTTCGTCAAATCCAAGGCTCAAGCGTTTCATTCGATAGTCGGCGGCAACCAAAACGTTCGCCAAACGACTCTCGGCGGGCGCGCCGGTGAAATTGACGATCATTTCGCCCATCGCCGCAATATTGGCGTCGACGTCGGCGATATTGTCGCGAGCGGCAAGACGTTTCAAGGCTTCAGGAGTCGGATCGATCGAACAAGAAATCAACTCGCTCTTCTCGGCGCTCGTTACGCGCATAGCGACGAGCAAATCTTCAAGTTGGAAGATCGGTTTGCCGGACTTGACGCCAACGACTTCGCCCGATTCGGCGATCGTCCAAGGCTCGGCGGATCCGACAAGATAAACGTCGTTCTCTTCAGGAACGGCGACAACGTAATCGATCGAGGTTAAACCGCCAAGATAACGCGCGGAATCTGGAAGAGCTTTTCCGGCTTCGCGACAAGAAGCGACAAACTCGTTCAAACGGCGCAACGAAATCTTACGCGACGCGCTCGCTTGGTTCAAATCGCTCGGAATCGCTTCCATTTGCGACTTCAAATCGGAAACGGAAAGTTGCAATTCTTCTTGCGTGGCGGAACGCAAAACGCTGGTCGCATCGATCATTACGCCGCCGACCGAACTACGATAACCGCGCCTGTATCCATAGTCCCCGGAATCGACGTATGAATAGGAATTGCCGTTGTTGTTATTATTGTTGTTATTGTTGTTATTGTTGTTATTGTTATTATTATTGTTGTTATTGTTTCGATTGTTATTGTTATTGTTGTTATTGTTATTCTGGCACATTCCTTGCGGCGCGAAGCAGGTGAAAATTCCCAGCAGAAGGAACGCGCACATCAGCGTCTTGACGACTCCAAACGCCGAATTGACTCGACGCAACGAGACACTATCAACTTTCATTTTAAATCCTCTATCAGGTTTTCTTCCTATCGCGTCGCGCGCGAAAAACTCTCGTTCTAGGACGAACCGAGCGACGTCGCGTCGGTCAAAACGCCGCGCCAAACGCCTTTGAGGACGTCCGACGAAATTGCGCGCTACTTCGCCCTTGTCCGGCGTCTCCTAAAACGCAAGCCAAAATCCGCGCTTGTATACCGACTAAAGTACTAGATTAACAAAAGATTTCCGACTTGACAAGTTTTTTCTTGAAAAAAACATATTTTTCCAACAACTTCCGTAGGAATTATTCTCTTAATCGCAACATTCCTTTTATTTTGTCATTTCAAAAACGACAATATCGACGTTCCTAAACGCGCGTTCCTCAAATCGCGTTCTTAGACGAACGTATGAGCCCCGTCGTATCGTAGCATAGACACAGAAAAGAGACGGACGACTATATTTATCCCTTGCCTTGACAGTTAGCGTCGAACAATATACAATTATACTAGCGTGCTGTGCGTCTTTAATACGACGCTAGATGAAGTATAGCCTTGTCGCAACGTTTTCAGCGCCTTGGCGTTTTCGTACCAATGCGAGGTTTTTAGATGTCTCTTAAACAAATGTTAAAACGGGGGGGGGGGGCAAGAAATAACGCTTTCACTCTCGTCGAATTATTGGTAGTCATCGCGATTATCGGTATCTTAATTGGTCTTTTGCTTCCCGCAGTTCAAGCGGCTCGAGAAGCCGCGCGTCGTATGCAATGCACGAACAACCTGAAAAATCTCGGGTTGGCGATGCAGAACTATCACGACACGAACAAGACGTTCAGTCCCGGTTGTACGTTTTTCAACGCCAAAAACAGCGCCAATCCTCTCACAGGGACGGGGTTGGGTTGCGAAGCGGGCGGCGTCTATCACGGTATGATGGGCTGGGCGGCGTTCATTCTTCCTTACGTCGAGGGTTCGGCTCTTTACAGTTCTATCGACTTCACCAAACGCGCCTACACTAATTACTGCGTTCACGGCACCAACAGTTACGGACACAGCACGACCAATCCGACCTGCGGCGACGAAGTAAATAAAGAGGCCGGTTCGCACGCCCCCGAAGTCTTCCGTTGCCCCACGACCCCGACCTCCGTCGCGCCGATCGGATCTCAGAAAGATTATGCGTGCAACGGCGCCGCCGAATTACCGGAACGCACCACGACCGAAAATATCGGTATTACCGTCGGTAATCAAGACAACCAACGCGGTCCTTTCCAAGGACTTTTCTGGTGCAATAGTCGTTGCGACCTTGCTTCGATCACCGACGGCACCTCTCATACCTTTATGTTTATCGAACTTTCCAGCGTCTCGCTTCCCGCCGCGAAAGTAGTCGGTTTTTCCGCCAATCCGTTCATTTGCGTAGGACACTGGTCCGATGGGTTCGCCCTGTATACGCAATCCGGCGTAATGAATATTCCGCCTAACTGCATTTCCTACGGTTACGAAGACTCGCGCACGCCGCGCAGTTTCCACCCCGGAGGACTCAACGCTTGCATGGCCGACGGCTCCGTTCACTTCGTCAGCGAGACGTGCGACACTAACGTCTACTACGCGACGTATTCGCGCGCAAGCGCGATATTCCCCGCCGGACAAGGCGGCGCCAAGTCGGCCGGCGGCGAAGCGCTGTTCTAATCGTCGCGCCTTTGTCTTTTATTGTTCAATTATGTCGCAAAGTCGTTTTTTGCCTTTGCGACGTCCGTCTTCAAGTACCTAACGTTATCGGAATATACAAATGAACAGACGTTCTTTCTTAGCGACGACCGGCGTCGGCGCTCTTTGTTTGGTTTGCGGTTGCAAGCCCAAGGCTCCTTATGAAGTCGTTCCTTTTTCGGGTAAGGTAACCTATCAAGGCAAACCGTTGCCCAACACCTTCCACATCGAATTTCAGAACGACGACGGCAGTCGACCAAGCATGGGCAAAATTATTGACGACGCCGGTTCCTTCGAAACGTGGCATACCGGCACGCAAAAAGGCGTCAAACCCGGTTCCAACACCGTTACCGTTTATTGGGACTCTGATCCCACCGTTACGCCCGTCCCTGAAGAATACGCCGATATGATTGCAAAGTACGGTTTTACCGGAACGGACAAACTGAAGGTCGATATTAAGGGCAAAGACTCGAAATTCGAAGTTAAATTCGAATAAAATCCACGATTCTTTCGCGCTGATTTTCTAAGGGAAGAAACGCCGCAAAGAAAAACAGAGTTGGATTTTAAACAAAGAAACAATTTTTTACGGCGGCGTTTTTTTTCCGTGCTTTTGTTAAAAAGCGGCTCTTTTAACGTTTCAGCAATACTTTTAAAAGCTTCCCTAACGCGTTCTTTGCATAAAGCGTTCAAGAATCGGTTACAACGGAGTCTTGGTTCCGTGATTCATATGAAATCGCCGTTTTGCCGACGTTAGCGCTACGTATTCAAGCGGAGCTTGACGGCGGCGTATTTTACTGTTAATAAAAATAATTCCTTTTCAAGAAAGAATTCAAATGAAAAGTTCGAGTCGATCGAGCGGTTTTACGCTCGTTGAACTGTTGGTCGTTATCGCGATCATTGGTATTTTAATCGGACTGCTTCTTCCCGCCGTTCAAGCGGCTCGAGAAGCCGCGCGTCGTATGCAATGCACGAACAACCTGAAAAACCTCGGGTTGGCAATGCAAAACTACCACGACACGAACAAAGTTTTTTGTCCGGGCAGTACGTTCTTCAACGCGAATAATAGCGCCAACCCTCTCACAGGGACGGGCTTGGGATGCGAAGCGGGCGGCGTTTACCACGGTATGACGGGCTGGCCGGCTTTTATCCTTCCTTACATCGAAGGTTCGGGTCTTTACGACACGATCGATTTTACAAGACGCGCCTATACGAACTATTGCGTTCATGCCGAGGGATGGGGACACAGCGCCGCCAGTCCGACCTGCGGCGACGAAGTAAACAAAGAGGCCGGATCAAACGCTCCCGAAATTTTCCGTTGTCCTTCCACGCCGAAATCCGTCGCGCCGATCGGTTCCCAAAAAGACTACGCGTGCAACGGCGGAGCCGAGCTTCCCGAACGCACCACGACTGAAAACATCGGCATTACCGTCGGAAACCAAGACACCGCTCGCGGTCCTTTCCAAGGACTTTTCTGGTGCAATAGCCGTTGCGATATGGCGGCGATCACCGACGGCACGTCTCACACGTTTATGTTTATCGAACTTTCCAGCGTTGGACTTCCTTCCGCGATTCATACCAGTTTCTCCGTCAATCCGTTCATTGCCGTAGGACACTGGTCCGACGGGTACGCCATTTATACGCACAGCAACGTCGCAAATCTTCCGCCAAACTGTCTTTCCTACAGTCAATCCGATTCGCGCACGCCGCACAGCTTCCATCCGGGCGGTCTCAACGCTTGTATGTCCGACGGTTCCGTTCACTTCGTGAGCGAAACGTGCAACGCGAACGTCTACTACGCGACGTTCACGCGCGCGAGCGCGATGTTCACCGCCGGACAAGGCGGCTCCAAATCCGGCGGCGGCGAAGCGTTGTTCTAATTTAGTCGTTTTGCTCCGATTTATGCGATCTATACGTCGTCGCGAGAAAAACTTTTTTCGCGACGACGCGTTTGCGTTTGTTTTGCTCTTCCTTCCTTAAACAATCCCAGTTTGACGCCGTAAGTTCCCTTGCGCGCAAACGGAATAATTAAGAAAAGTCTCCGTTTTTCTTGACTTTTCCCATAGCTGCGCGTATAATTCAAAACAAAAGCGTTATTGTAGTTCCTACGCTTTGTTTTGGCGTTTTTCACATAAGAATCAGAACGTTGCAACGATGGAAGAAGAACAAACTCAAGAGTGGGAAGAACTCGAACGAGCAAGGACAAACCTAGTCGCGCGTCGTCAATCTCTCGAAAACTCGACAAACGACTCGAACGCCTTTCAAAGGCGCGTTCTTGATTTTGTATTGTCGTGGCGCGATTGGGATTCGCCCGACCTATTTGAAACGGCGTTGCGTCGCGAGACGCTTTTAACGCGCGGCTCGCTTTTTGCGCCCGATTTGCAAGAATACGAAGTCAAGTTTAGTCGTCATAACAACCTTGTCGTCGCGGCGTTGACAGATTTAACGATCGCCGCCGATCTGTTGCGCGTTGCGACAAACGCGACCGACGTCGACTGGAACACGCTCCAGCCGACGCAACAAGAACAGGTCGATCGCAACGGAATCGCGCATATTTCCGACTTGATTTACAACGTGAAAAATCTTGCAAGGGACGAAGAGCGCGTCTACGCGTTCTTTTTCGAGCATAAGTCGTCGTATGATCCGTTTCTTGCCGTTCAACTTCTTGAATATGTCGCGTTGTATTTAAAATATCAGTTGATCAACGCGAAACGAACGCAATCGGGTCTGAAAAAACTCGTTTGTCCGATCCCGGTCGTGATCGGTTGTTACGACCGCGCCGGAACCAAACCGAAAAAATTAAAAGAAGTCTGTTCCTTTCCAGCCGAATTAGAAGCGTTCGTTCCCGATTTTGACGTCGTGTTCTTCGACGTTCAGAGCGTCGACGTCAATTCGCTCGACGTTCGCCCGATGACGAAAGCTTTTCTCAAAAACTTGCAATTCGGCAAAAATCCTAAATTGAAAGACGCCGACATACTCGACGTTTTCGGCGATTTGCGCGACGTTAAATTAGACAATTCCTCGTATCAACTTCTGTTGGCTTTACTTGGGTATTGGTCTAAAGCCTGCGTTAGTTGGAAACGTTCGCCCAAGCCTCGGGAATTTGAACGTCTCGCCGACGAGATGAAAGACAAGGAGTATGAAAAACAAATGATCGAGCTATTGGATCAGGAATATTATGAAAGCGCTATGAAAAAATACGGCGCTCAGTGGGATAAAGAGTTGCGTTTAGAAGCATGGAAAGAGGGACGTAACGACGGCTGGAAAGAGGGACGCAACGACGGCTGGAAAGAAGGACAAGACGCCGGAAGAATCGGCGAATGCGTTCATTCAATACGTTGTTTCCTCGCGACCCGTTTTCCAAACGAGCCTTTATCGGCAAATTATGATTATCTACTAGAAACGCTGAAGGATATGCCCACGTTGAGGTCTATTCAACGTTATTGTTTTGGCGCTTCTTCGATGCAAAGCGTGGAAACGTTTATCGAAAGTAAAATTAAAAATTAGTCCTTTTCCTTTACTTACTCCCTTGGTTATGTTACAATAAACGCTCAAGCGTTCGAGCGCGTTTCGCTCGTTTCGTTCTCCAACGACCTTCCGTTCACAACACAAAGGATTCCTATCAATGAAACGTATGCTTTACGCCGTCGCGTTGATCGCGTCGCTTGCGCTATTTGCGCCGACGTCACAAGCGAGGCAATTTCCCGGCAACGACAACGATCGACCAATGAACACGGTCGAATCTGTTCGTCGCGCTATTAACGATATGATTACGCAGTTCGGCGACGATTACGCGGACGGCGAAGCCTACTTGGCGGAATTAGACGAGCTTGAAAAAGCGGAACCGAAAGACGAAGCGTGGCAAGCGAAGTTCGCGCAATTCCGTCGTAAAGCGCTCCTTGCGTTGCCCGAACTTGACGACTTGGAACTTGTCGTCGTGAAAACGTCGCGTCTTCCCGCCGTTGGCGACGACTTTATGACGATCGACAAAGTTTCTAAGGGCGGCTGGGACGCCGAGCTTGGAATCCTTTCCGATTTGCGTTCCGATAATCCGACCTTCACGTCGATTTACAAGCCGGAAAAGGGGCGACCGATTCTCGAGCCCGAACTCAACTGGGACGGCGAAAGAATTATGTTCTCGTCGATTTCGGAAGACAACCAACGTTGGGCTATTTTCGAAATCAACGCGGACGGCACGGGGCTCAAAACGCTCTCGCCTACCGATCAGCCCGACGTCGACTTCTTCGATTCATGCTACACGCCCGAAGGCAAAGTCGTCGCCTGTTCGAACGCCGGAAAACAAGGCTTGCCCTGTATCAACGGTTCCGACCCGATGGCGAATATTTATCTGATCGACCCGGAAACGAAAAAAGTACGTCAACTCACCTACGAGCAAGACTCCGACTGGCATCCGACCCCCTTGAAAAACGGTCGTATTATGTATCTGCGCTGGGAATACAGCGACATTATGCACTATTACAGCCGAATTCTGTTCCATATGAATCCGGACGGCACAAATCAAGCGGAACTTTACGGCTCCGGCTCCTTCTTCCCAACCGCGTTCAAACACGCGCGCGAGTTCCCCGATTCTTCCAAGATCGTCGGAATTGGCTCCGGGCACCACGGACGCGGCGACACGGGACGTTTGCTTATTATCGATCCGACGATCGCGCGCAAGTATCCTTTCCGCTTCCATCCCACCGGGCTCGAATGGGGACCGGAAAATACTCAATACGACTGTCATCCTGAAGTACTTCCCGCCGAAAAGACCGGCTTTGTCGCGGAAATTCCCGGTTACGGACGCGACGTCGTAGGCAACGTTCTGGATATGCAGTCGACCGGCTTAAAGTATAACTTCGTCTTCCCCTATCCCCTTTGCGAGAACTACATTCTTGTCAACTGCGAAATCGACGGCGCGCCCGGTACTTACGGTCTTTATCTTGTCGACACGTTCGACAATATGACGCCGATCGCGATCGTCGAAGGCAAGGGATATTTCTTCCCGACGCCTCTTGTCGAACGCGATCTCCCGCCGGTTCTTCCTAATCGCGTCGAAGAGGGAAACAAAGAAGCGACGGTCTTCATTACGGACGTCTACAACGGCTTCGGCACGGAAAACGTTCCTCAAGGCGAAATCGTCGGCTTGAAAGTCTTCGCGTATCACTTCGCGTATTTGCACACCGGCGGTCACGAATCCGTCGGCGTTCAAAGCAGCTGGGACATTAAACGCTTGCTCGGTTACGTGCCCGTCGAAAAGGACGGTTCCGCGTTCTTTAAGATTCCGGCGAATACGCCCGTCGCGTTGCTTCCCGTCGATAAAAACGGAGCTTCCGTGCAACTCTTCCGCAGTTGGTTCGTCGGTATGCCGGGTGAAAACGTCAGTTGCAACGGTTGCCACGAGTCGCAACTTGACGCCACGCAGTCGGTCTTGAAAGAGGCTTCGCGTCACGAACCTGTGGAAATTCAAGAATATCTTGGTCCCCGTCGTTCGATTACGTTTGAACTCGACCTTTATCACCGCGTCGTGAAGAAATACTGCATCGGTTGCCACGACGGCTCCAAAACGGATCGTCCGTCCTTTGCCGACGCGGGAAGCGCCTACAACAATATTCACCCGTTCGTACGTCGTCCTGGTCCGGAAACGGATATGGACGTTTTGCCCCCCTACGAATACCACGCGTCGACGAGCGAACTTGTCCAAATGCTGGAAAAGGGACACTACAACGTCAAATTGGACGACGAAGCCAAGCGTTTGATCGTCAACTGGATCGATTTCAACGCGCCGTGGCGCGGCAAGTGGGGCAACGAGCCCGAAGCGAAACGACGTCTTGAACTCTCCGAATTGTACGCGGAATCCGCCGCCGTCGACGTCGAAAGCGAATACGACCAACTCCTCGCCGCGATGCAAGCGAAACCGGCGCCGGAATTTGTCAAGCCGGAAAAATACGTCAAGCCGACCGACGATCTCAAAAACGATTGGGCGTTCGACGAAGCCGCCGCTAAAGCGATGCAAAAGCAAGCGTTGGCGAATGGCGCCGCGACAAAGACGGTCGAACTTGCCGACGGCGTAAACGTTGAATTTGTTCGTATTCCATCCGGAAAATTCGTAATGGGATCGCTTGACGGTTGCGCCGACGAAAATCCGCGCGCGGAAATCGTCGTCGACAAGCCTTTCTGGATGAGCAAGACGGAGATCACCAACGCGCAATACGCCGCGTTTGATCCCGAACACGACACGCGTTACATCGAGGAACACGGCAAAGACCACATCGTACCCGGTTATATCGCGAATCACCCGAATCAGCCTGTCGCGCGCGTCAGCTGGAACGAAGCGCAAAGGTTCGTTCAATGGTTGAACGAAGAAAAGGGCGTCAAAGCCGCGTTGCCGACTGAAGCGCAATGGGAATGGGCGGCTCGCGCGGGTAGCGCCGAAAAGTTCTATTTCGGTTCGTTTGAAGCCGACTTCTCGAAATACGCGAACCTTGCCGACGCCGACCGTCGACGACTTTACACGATGTGGGAAAACGGGGCGACGATCCACGTCCGACACGATTACCCGGAAAACAGCGTCTTCCCGCTCCGCGATAATCGATTCAAGGATCATTGGTTCATCGTCGACTACGTCGCGCAGAATCTCCCGAACGCGTGGGGATTGTACGATATGATCGGAAACGTCGCCGAATGGACCCGCTCCGATTACAAGGCGTATCCGTATAACGACGCCGACGGGCGCAACGACCTCGACGCCTCGGCGCGTAAAGTCGCGCGCGGCGCCTCTTGGGCGGATCGTCCGAAAATCGCCGGTTCTTCCTTCCGTCAAGCGTACTTGCCTTGGCAGAAAGTTCACAACGTCGGAATTCGTCTCGTTATCGAAGACTGATTCTTTCGACGACGCGTTTTGACGCGTTAAATAGACGCTTTGGTTTGATCGGACGCCGTAAAACGGTCGACTCTTGTCAAACCAAAGCTTTGCTTTTATCAAGAAGTGGAAACAATTCTTCAAACAATCTTATAACGGTCTAAAATGCGACTTCAGATTGAACAAAACGGTCGTCGACGCGACATAACGTCGACGGAACTTTTTCAACTTGCCGCGTCAGGCGTAATCTTCCCAAAAACGCGTCTTTGGGTCGAAGGAAAAGAGACGACCTGCGACAACGTGCAAGGAATCGTGTTCGGAGGTCGTCCAGTCGCGCCGCCGGCCTCAAATATCGGAGGCGAACGCGCCCCTCGCGACTCCAACGATCCGCGAGTTATTCGTACGCCCTTTTTAGACTATTACATTGGCGGAGGGAACGTTCCTTACGTTATATGTTATCTCGATTCGGGACGTTCCGTTTACAGTTCCTCCGGCGGACGCGTCTGGATGAAAGGAAACGTCGAAACGTCTAACAACGCTCAAGGCGGCTTTTTAAAAGCGCTTGGACGAATGGTCAACGGAGAAACGTTCTTTATGTCGACCTACGTTGCGCAGTCGCCTTCGGAAATCGCGTTTGCTACGAAACTGCCCGGCGCGATCGTCGCGCGTCAACTTGCGCAAGGCGAATCAGTCGTCTGTCAGCGAGGAGCCTTTCTTGCCGCCTCGCCCGGCGTTACGTTGGAAACTTTCTTTCAGAAAAAATTGACGACCGGGTTCTTTGGCGGCGAAGGCTTCTTTATGCAAAAATTGACGGGACCGGGCGTCGTTTTTTTGGAAATCGACGGAGCCCCGGTCGAATACGATCTTCAGCCTGGAGAACGAGTAACTTGCGACACTGGCGCGCTGGCGTGGATGGACGCTACTTGCACGGTCGACGTCGTGTTCGTCAAAGGAATCAAAAATATGCTTTTCGGCGGCGAAGGCGTTTTCGACACGGTAGTTACGGGGCCGGGACGCGCGACGTTTCAATCGTTAAGCGCGGCGCAGACGGCGGGCTTGCTGGCGCCCTTTGTCGCAAAATTACTACCCAATTCGCATTAAAAAAGTATCCGCGCTAAAAAAAGCGGAACGGCGTCAATTTCAACGTTCGTTTGAAATTCCAGCGCGACGCAAATTAAACAAGAAGAATCGACTTTACTCGTCGTAGGTTGGCAATATTGTTCGTCAAGTTAATTCGTCGCGCGTCTCGACTAGTCGGCGTTAAATTCAAAGACGTCCAAAACGACAATAGAACGATCGATTACGCGCTTTATTTCTTCATTTCGACGCATAGCGTTTTCACATTACGAAATAAAAAACGTTAAAATTTGATTTGTTTCGGCGTCTTGTTCTTGTCGACCTTGTAAGTACGGCGAGTTATCGTCGATAAATCATAACCTCCGTCAATTAACTTGGCGACAGGTCTAAACGTTTAAATCGTTCAAAAAACACAAGACGTTCTCCTCGACGGTCGAAATAACGAAACAACAACAGGATAAAACGGCTATGGCGTTCAAATTAGTTTACACGTCGGCGCCCAAAGGAATAAAAGAAGGTTCGTTTGGGTTTTGCACCGTCGCTTGTTCCCGCAATCTTTCGGAAAGGATGATCGCCGCGCTCGAGGCTTTTTCGGGATATCGCCGACTCTTCGTCGACGAGGAACAAGTTTCGCAAAACCCGATCGTATATTCGCACGTTCTATTAGACGACGGAGAAACGACTTTACGCGTTCTATCCAGAATAGCCGACGCGGGCCTAGATTATAATGATCGAAACAACAAAATAGCCTGTCATCTGATTCTAGAACCAACTGAATTACGCGAAGCTGGACCGACGGTTTTTTTTTCAGAACCGGGATTATTTGACAAACGCTGGGAAGAAGAACCGCAAGTATTCGACAAGTCTTTTGAACTGCCTCAAATCGCGTCTATAACAGGCTCCTGTGAAGAATGGAAAAAAATCACCGGCGATTCAGGCTGGGCGGGCGTGTTGGCTTCTACGGTCTACGCGGATCGTCCCGTCGTATTGATCGTTCGTCCAGAACACGACGTCTTGAAATTATATCAAGAAGCCTTGTCGCTTCTCTCGCCCGCTATGCGTTGGCAAGCGACTTTTTCAACGTACTACGCAAAGACGCCTCCGGGCGTCCGTTGTCAGTGGAAAGCTACAATAGTCGGTTCTAGCGAATCGCAAGCGTTGCGCGCAATTCCCGACGCGCTTATTCTTGATCTAACGTCGAAGCGCATAACGTCGGCGGAGGAAACGATCGATTCGTTTCCTCAAGCGTCCAACTTAATCAACGTCGCAAGAAAGCTGACGCGCGACAATTCCGTTTCGTCCTCTTCAGCCGACGCCCCGTCCGCGTTCGAGCGTCAAGAGGATAGTTTCGACGCCCTCGACGATTCCAAAGCGGAAATCCAAGAAAAAAATACGAAACCAGAAAAAGGAATGCAAGCGCGTCCTGCGGCGTACAATTCGCCGGCGTCATTTACGAAAAAAATTCTTGAACGCGAGCGTTGGCGTCTTGTCGGCGGCGCATCGATAGGTCTCCTCGCATTGGCGGCGTTAATTACGCTTGGAATCGTTCTCGCCGACGGCGCTTCAAAACAAACGAAGAATCTTCAAGAAATTATTCCGCAAAACGAAACGCTCGCCACGTCGGAACCATCCGTTAATCTGGACGTCTCGCAATCTAGCGACGACGCAATAGTTTCGACCGATCAAAATAGCGTTTCAAACCAATCCTCCGAATCTCAAAAGGAAAAAATAAACGAACCAGGCGCCGTCAACGAAGAAGAGAACGTAAAAGAAGACGATAAAGAAAACGACCCGAACGTCGCTTCCCTCGAAGAGACGCCAAACGAACTCTCCGATTCTGCTTCGAGCCCCAAAGGAGTCGACGGGGGAACGGATCTTAGCGCCTTATTTCCAATTCCTTCGGAAGCGTCGGTCTCTCAATCCCCATTTTTAACGTCGGAAGAGTATCAAAAAATCGTCGATTTTCAAGATTCGGTCGTCGCTCGTAAATTCACGGTCGATTTCGGCGTCTTCCAACGCAAGGGAGATTCAAGCGCTTGGACGTTAGACGAAGAAATAGACGAAAATTCGCAAGAACTTTTTTCAGAAGTTCTGAATCTATGTCAAAAATATAACGGCAAATTGTCGGTAACTTGCGATCTTTCGCCCGATCAAAACGGCGAACGTCAATGGCTTGATTCAAGACGCCGAAACAACAAACAAGAATTTGATTTTTCCGGAGGCAAGTCGTCTAATTCGACAAAAGTTGTTTTCAAAACGGTCGACTCCAAAACAAACGAACAAAACGGTTCTTTTACGATCGAAATCGATCCGCTGGGAACCTTGATTTTTCATATGTCGGACGAAGCGACAAGAAATTATTTTCTTCGCTCGAGTCGGCTGAGATGGTCGATCTTTCTGTCCGCGCCAAACGGAACGGAAAAAGACTTTGTCGCCGAAACAAAATACGAACAACTGCTCAAACCTTGCCAATTTGATTTGTTAAAAGGAACGCCAAACGTCGCCTCCGTTATTGCGTTGTCAAACGAAGGGCTATTGCCGCTGGCGGTTCCAAACGACTTGTCTTATTACGATCCGGCTCGTAATCCGAAACATAGTCCGGCGCTTTTGGTTCTTCTGAAATCCGACGCGACGTCAAGCGCGTTTACCGTCGATTCGCAAATGGACGAAAGAAAAAAATCGATCGTGTTTATTTTCGCCCTAAAAGCGGAAAAAGTCGACGCGTTTAAAATAAGATTTACGCGTAACAGCCAAGTAATTCGAACTGAAACGATCCTTGACAAAGAAACGTTGGAAACGGATTTGACGGATTACTTTAGCCGTCGGACGAGTTCGACTTTTCCATACGATTCCGACTACGTTTCAACGGAAGACGGTTTGCAAAACGCAACGCGCGTGATCGAATCGACGTTAAACGGCAAACTGACGTTTGAATTTTTCCTTGTTTCAACGACGGGCAAGGAACAATCCGATCAAACTAAATACGTTTTTATTGGAAGCGCGAACATTACGCCAAACGAACTTGACCGAAAATCAAAATAAGGCGTGCAAACGTCGGTCGTTTTAAAGCCTCGCGTCCAAACGCGCGCAATAAAATTACAATTTGATCCAAGCGAAGACGACGACGGGGCGCCGAACGCCCCAAAAAATAAGAAAAATGGAAGAAACGTTTATAATGCTTAAGCCCGACGCGTTGGAAAGAGGACTCGTCGGCGAGATCATAGCGCGCTTTGAACGTAAAGGCTTGCGTCCCAAAAGATTTTTGTGGAAAGTCGCCTCCCGCGAATTAGCGCGGCGTCATTACGAGAGCTTAGAAGCCCGGCCCTATTTTCAAGAACTTGTCGCGTATATGACTCGAGGTCCCGTTCTTGCGTCGATATGGACGGGCGAAAACGCCGTCAAAATTGCAAGAAAAATCGTCGGCGCTACAAATCCGTTGGAAGCCGCGCCCGGCACGATTCGAGGAGATTTCGCTTTTGACTATACCGAAAATCTCGTTCACGCTTCAGACTCCCAAGAGGCGGCGGAACGAGAAATCCGATTATTTTTTGAAAACGACGCTTGACGCGCGCTAGGAAAAAGATTTATTTTCCCCAGTTAAAGGGCTGAGGAGTCGCGTCGGCTTTAGCGTTCATATCCTTAAGCTCGTCTTCGTTAAGCATACGAAAACGAACGACTTTAAGAACGCCTTCGCTAACCCAACTGGCGAAACCAAGGGGCTGACAACGCGAAACTTCGAAACGCGTCTTCAAGGAGTGTCCTTCGATCGCATAGTCGATTATTTTTTCGTCGTTGATCCATACGCGAATAACGCGCTTGGTAACTTGAACGCGGAATCGATACCACTGATTCGTCTTGAAATTATAAAACGACGAAGTCGAATTTTCCGAAGCGTCCATATCGTCTACGCTTGAAATACCGGCGACAAAGCCGCCCCAGCCGCCGTTTACAAACGTCGCGTAATTTTCCCCGATAGGAACGGTCGCGGCGGCGAAGAAATCGGAGCCGGACGTGCGACGCGCGACGTATTCAAGTTCGTAATTCTCGCGCGGAAACTTAAAATCGGCGCCGTCCTCGTCAAATCGAATCGAAGTCGTCGTCGGTCCCATTCCAAGAATAAGCTCGCTGTCCTTAACCCTAACGACGTCGTCGCCCGCGTCTTTGAGGTCGATCCAATACTTCAAAGTTTGACCGTCGAAAAGAGACGTCCATTCGTATTTGTCGTCGTCCGCTTGAGAACCGGCGATCGCGTCGTAAACCGGCTTAGACTCTTTGGAATTTTCCGCGCGAACGCCTTCGCTAAACAGACACGACGTCAAACATACGGCTAACAATGTCGTCGTAAATACGTTAAAATAGCGCGTCATTGCAAATTGCCCCTTAAAAAAAGCTCCATTAATTGTCGTCCTTGAGGATAAAAACGAGAAGACAAAGCCGCCGTCGTTTCGTCGTAGGAAGCGAATCCGTCGCCCGAAACGTCGGAACCAAAAATCGCCCAAGGAACCCAGCCGCGAGAATGCGTCTTGATCGCGACGGGCGTCGGGTGGTCGGGCGAAATCAACAAGCGCCAATTGTCAAACGTTCGCAATTTGTCGAGAATTGGCGGCAAGGTCTTTTGATCGATCTGTTCAAGGGAGTAAATCTTCTTTTCGACGCTTCCTTCGTGCCCCGATTCGTCGGGCGCTTCCACGTGAACGCAAACAAGGTCGTATTCGTCCAACGCGCGAGCCGCGTATTCGCCCTTAGCCGCGAAATTGGTGTCGACGTACCCGGTGGCGCCGGGAACGTCGATTATCGACCAGCCAAGACCTCGCGCAATTCCGCGCAATAGATCGACGGCGGTAATCATCGCGCCCTTGCCCCAACGATATTCTTCCGTAAAGGGCGTCAACTTCGGACGTTTGCCTTGTCCCCAAAGCCAACAATCCGTCGCGGGCGTTTTGCCTTCGGCGATTCTCCGCGCGTTTACGTCGGACTTTTTGAGGTATTCGGCGCACAGTTCCATTAAACGACAAACGGCTTCGCTTCCTGCGCCCTGAGGAAGGACGTCAAGAATCGAACGCCCCGTATAGTCGTGAGGGGGAACTGTCTTCGTCGTCGAGTCAAACGGAAAAGGTCGCGCGTCGGAATCGGGACGAAATATCGCCAAATTACGATAACCGACTCCCGGTAAAAACTCGACGGTTCCGCCCAATTCCGAGGCGATGTTTTTCCATTCTGGCGCTACCTCGCGTTGAACGCCCGACAAAAGTTCCGTCGCCTCCGCCGTAGAAATATGCCCGGAGGTAAAATCTTTCATCGCGCCGTCTTCAAGGCAAACCAAATTGCAACGAAAAGCCCAATCGTTTGCGCCAAGTTCAATTCCTTGAGCCGCCGCTTCCAAGGGCGCGCGTCCCGTATACGTCTCCAGCGGGTCGTATCCCAGCAAGGCGAGCGTCGCAACGTCGGAACCCGGCGTCAACGCCTCGGGCGCGTTGTGCGAACGTCCTTGCGCGCCGCGCGGCGCCAACGCGTCAAGATTCGGAGTAGAAGCAAACTGCATTGGCGTTCGTCCGTTTAACGCGTCGAGCGGATCGTCCGCAAATCCGTCTGGAATAATAATCGCACGCTTGCGATCGTTCATTTTACAATCCTTTGTTTTTCAATAAAAGCGCATATGCCGACGGAAGCCCTACGGTAAATCTCGCGTAGCGACCACGTCGACGCCCGTTCCTAGAAGATTGACAAGGAGAGCGTCGCCTCGACGAATCGGCTTCTTGACGCGCAACGCGTCGATTTCCTTCATCGCGGCGAAAATAAGCGATTTTGGAATAGGACGCGCCGTTCGAACGGGCTCCATATCGACGCGCGCGCCGTCGTCGTCGACGACGCAAACGGTAGTCGTCAGCGTTCGCGTCGGATTGGTCGTTTCGGCAAGTCCGTACGCCGCGCCCCGCTTGCAGGAATTACCGACGACGGTTCCGGCTTCAGAATCGACCTCAAGAGAACAACCTTGCGGACAAACAATGCAAGTTAGTTTTGTTACGCTCATTTTTACGCCCGTTTTTCAGCGCGAATACGTCGCGCGACATTTTTCAGTTTCCCAAAAATCTACTTGTTTGACGTTCATCCCCAACGAAAGCGCGCGCTCAAAAATCGTTTTCGCCAGAAGTTCAGCAGTCGGATTCCCGTCGAAAAGTACGACGGGCTCGCCGACGTCAAGCAACGTCTTTGCCAGCGGGTCTTCTTTCGACAATAAAACGCGGTGATCAAACTCTTCGTCAAGCCAGCTTCCGATCGACGTTTTTATATTAACAAAATCAAGAGCCATTCCTCGTTCGTCAAGTTCCTCGCAATCGACTATGACGCGCGCTAGAGCGTTATGTCCGTGAAGACGGCGGCACTTGCCCTCGTAACGATAAAGCCGATGTCCATAGGAAAAGGAAAAATCACGAGCGACGGAAAACATTGACGACCTCCAGAAGCGATTTCTTAGCGCTCCCCGTTAGCGCCCAAATATGTCGGAATAAACAAAACAAAACAAAACGCGGCGCAAGTCTAAACGACAAACGCTTCAACGTTTTGCTCAAAAAATAAACGCCCGACGTCAAGCGTTTAGGTTTGTATTGTAACGCCTTTTTCGATTTTGGGAAGCGCAACGTTTTTTTATGCGCGGTCGTGAAAAAAATAAAAAAAAAGAACCTTTATAATATCAACAACAAGATTAAGATTGACGACAAGGAGGATAAGCTGGGTTCTTTGCGTTAAGCTCTGCGGCAGCAGGCAAGACGATGCAACTAGAACTTTAGTCAATTACGTTCGATTGAAAACCAAGTTTTCGCCGCCCGCAAAAAGCGGCGCTGTTTTATCGACGCGTTGTACGTCGCCTTCGGCGGCGAAAAACTTAAGGAGAATCCTATATGAAAACGAATTTGCTGTTCGGTATGTTTGTTGTTGCGACGTTAGGTTTCGTCGCGTCAAACGCCTACGCCCAAGACTCGCAAGCCGAAAACGTCGATTCCGCCGTTACGGTTCAAGAGGAAATCGCCGAGGTTGAAGACGCTCCCGTTATTGAAGAGGCCAAAGACGCCGACGTTCTTTACGGCGTTCAACAACTTGACGAAGTGAAAAATCTCGCGGACGCCGCGCCCGCCGTCGATGCTGTCGCCCAAGCGGTCGCGCCCGCCGGATTCGCCGTTAGCGGAGGCGTCGTTAGCGGAGGCGCCGGAGTCGCGCAGGTTTACGGTCCGTGCGAGGAATGTTACGAAGTCGGAATTAGAGGAGTCGGTTTTGGAAGGGGCGTCGATCGAGAAATCGGTTTTGGAAGAGTCGGCGGTCGAGGCGTCGCTTTCTCCGCCGCTCGTAGAGGAAGACTCGGCTCTCGTTCCGCGAATCGCGAAATCGTCGCCCCTTCGCCCTACGCCAACCCGACAGGTTCGATGCAGGATTGGGCGCGTTTTAGAAATTATCCTTACGGATATTATCCGCAGAACTTTGGCGCGCCCGATATGAGCGTTCCGCGATATAATCCGCGTTGGCAAAATTACTATCCGAACGCGCGTCGTTTCCACGAAGGAAAACATTTTGTTCTCGACGTCTTCTAATATGGCGACGTTGAACCGAACAAGCGTTTGAGAGTCGTTCGTTAAGCGAACGGCTCTTTTTTTATTCTTCCATTCTACCTATCCGCGTATAGGTTAAATAATAACGCTACGATGCAACTAAATCAGCGTTCCACAACTCGTCAAAAAAGCAAAGAATTGTGAAACGTCCCCTTGGCGTCTTGTTGTTTTATGCTATATTGAGTCCAGTTTAAAGAAATCGCCCGCCTTTTGCAAAGCGTTTCTTTTTAACAAACCGCCTATTTTATCAATATCGATACAAGGAGCGTCGTATGTTCAAGCGGAATCGTCGTCGTTGTTGGTGGAAGGAATGTTTACTTAGCATCGCCGCGTGATTTTTGCTCGTTGTTTGATTATATTTTCTCGACGTTATTTTTTCTCGACATTATATTTTCTCGACGAGGTCGAAGCGTTCCGATCGACGGAACGCTTTTTTTTACCTCAAATTGTCTTAGAGTCCAAACAGTCAATAAAACCTTTTGAAACAATTCTACTGTTTTTCCCAGCGGCGCCTTATTTTATAAATATTTTTGAGAAAACGAGAATAAACCTAAAGGGTATAAAACGAAACGTCGATAACATTAATACAAGAGAAAAATAACGCAGGTTTAAAAGACAGGCGTGCGAACAGGAAAGGATTCCGTTCAAGTTTTTCTCCTGACCAAGGAATTGGGTTGCGCTGTTTAACTCTTCATAGAAAGACGGCAAAAACGGTTTGAATATAACCCGAAAGGGTTTTATTTAAGATTATGCGTTGCAAGGTTTTCTTCTAACGCAAAACGGTCGTGGTATACGAGGCGCGATCGTTTAAACGCACGTTCCCAGGGGGGGAATAGTCCGGCGATTCGAATCTTTCGGTCGTCGGACTTTTTTATTTGTCTTCATTTGAATCTGGAAAGCGTTGTTGAACGGAACTCTCCTACTCCCAATTTTTTCTTAAAGTCCTTGACGTTCGTTGAAGTCCTTCTAACGTCGCGCGAAATACGGGCGTTTTCCTGAATAATCGTCGAAAGGTCTCTTCGTCAAGACTTTCTATTACATCGAGCGCTACGTTGCGTTTAGGCGCGTGAAAAACGCCGCGGTTATGCGGACAAACTTGTTGGCATAAATCGCAGCCGAATAATCTGCCGTCAAGACGCCGCGCAATATCCGACGGAATATCCTCGCGATTTTCTATCGTCCAATAATTGAGGCAACGTCGCGCGTCGAGCGTTCGATCCCCCAAAATCGCGCCCGCGGGACAGGCTTCGAGACAGAGACGACAAGAAAGGCATTTTTGGAAAGACGACTCGGCGTCAAAAACTTGGGAATCTTCGTTGCAACGCGATAATTCAAGTTTGTCGATCGATTCTTCCAACGTTGCGACGCCCGTTATTTCGGAGAAAGGAACGGAAACGAGTAATTCGCCCAAAAAGAAACGCGTTCCTAATCTTCGATGAATTACAAGCGAATGCAAACCGCAAAAGCCTAATCCAGTCGACGTCGCCCAGTCTTTTTCCAACAATGGCGCCGTATCGACCGCAGAACGAACGGAAGCTTGCGTCCAACGTTCGCAAATGAAAGCGCCAAGCCTTTTGAGACGACGCTTAAGGACGTCGTGATAGTCCAGACAAGTCGCGTAACCGACGACGGTTCCCGAAGGAAAACTTTGCTCGACAAGCGCGGAATCCTCGTAAATCGAGGAAATAAGCTCTCTAGATTCTTCGTAGATTTTCTTTTCCGAAAGCGCGACGACGATAAGCGTCTCGGCGTCGGACAAGACGGAAAGTGGCGACCGGCGCGCCTCAACGTTAGACGTCAAATAAGAAAGACCGTCGCAACCGCCTTGACGAACGCGCTCCGCAAAAATATCAAACGTTCGCGCCTCGCCGACGGGCGTCAAACTCAAATCGTCAAAACCTAATTCCAGCGCCTTTTTTTGCAGTTCGAAGAGAAAAGGAACCGACTCCCTTTTTAAGGAATAAGAATTCGCCGGTTCCCCTTTAGACAAAACGTCGCATAAAATTTCGGAAGGAACTTTATCGACGTTTACACGATCAGAATTAGCGCGGGTATTCGTCATTCTGCGACGACGGACGCGCGCGAAACGCCAATCACTCGACCCGAATCAGAACCAAACCGCGAACGAAACGCGTCGACTTCCACGGAAGGAATCGAAACATACTTGCCGCCTTGAGGCTTCTCGGCGTTTGAACGCGCGTTTGTCGACGCCTCGGGCAAACCGTAACCAGACGCTCTTTCGGAACTCGAAAACTTCTGATTCGACGCGACGCTTACGTTGAGTAAATTCTCTTCAACGCTCGCGCTAATAGATTCTTTTGAATCTTTTGAAGACGAATCCTTCAAGGACTCCGACTCAACGCCGGACGAAGAACCAGATTCCGAATTTTCTTCCGTTTTTGGAGATTCTGTTTGCGTTTTATTTGCGTCTTGTCCGTCTATAGCTTGCGTTTGTTCCGAACTGTCGGTCGAAACCGCCGACGTTTCGTCCGCCGCCTTTACGTCTTCATAACGAAGTACGTTCGGATAGGAATTGACGTTCAACCACAAACAAAGAATAATGATCGCCGCCGATAGAAAAAAACCGAACAATCTAGACATTTTCTCATCTCTTTGGCAAACGCTCTATACGCGAAAGATTCAAGAAGCCGAATTCTTGCGGAGATTCCAACGTTCTTGAAAAGACTAATCCGCTTTACGCTTCAAACAAACGACCGCCGCGTCAAGGCAATCTTTCGCGAAGCAAAATCAACCGATTTCTAAGATATTTGTCAGTTTTCCGCTGTCAAACGTCTTAGTTTTCACACACTACCTATTTTATCTAAACCAACAAAATAGTCAACTTTTTTTTACAATTTTACACGAATTAAACTTTTATATTACCACAAACATTGCAGATTATACCGATTTTAACAAAAACATTTGTCGCAAATTATTGCTTTTCTAAACGTCGCAAGAACACGATTTTTTACGAACTTGAATTTACGGAACTAGACGTCGATAAAGCGTTTTGACTGATTTTTTTAAAAAACGAGTTGACGCGGACAAAAAGAAAGATAGAATAAGGGCATAGCGTTTCGGCGTTTGGGATATAGCGTAAAGGCAGCGCAGCTGGCTCTGAACCAGTTAGTCGGGGTTCGAATCCCTGTATCCCAGTTTCTTCTTTTGTTCTATTTTGAGATTTTCTGACGTTTGTTCTGTAAAGCAAGAAATTTTGAAGACGCCTTTCTTTTTATAAGTTCGGAAGTGGAAAGCGCTCGCAGTTGTTTGACCTACTTTTCGCTTTTGATTATTTCTATCTCGGAAAGACGAAAGCGTCCTTAGATTCTCGTCGGGCGGCAAAGTTCAGAAAAATTCAAAGGCAAGGAGTACGAACTAAAAGTTCAAAGAAAACAGAAACAATAATCAAATAAAAGAATCGCTTCAAAATCGCGACTTGCGAAACGCTATGATCGTTTTGCTTAAAGTCAATCGTTATACAAACGGTCTAACGTCGCAAAAAAAACCCGGAGCCGTACAAACGACTCCGGGCGTCTCTTACGTTTCAAACTCGCGACTTTGCTATCGCAAGTTTATCATATAAACTCAGTTTAACGACTTGAACAAATCGTCGTCAAAAACGTTCAGTTCGTCGACGGCAACGTTCGACAATTCGAGAACAAGGTCGTCTCCTTCGGCGAAATTCGCAAAGACTGAATCCAAAGCGGCGGTTTGATTAACCGGCGCCCATTCGTCCTTGATCTCCAAATTACCGATCGCGGAATTTACGAACGGTCGAATCGGGTTCTGGGCGGTTCCAACGCGATTGTTGTAAGCCGGATCCGTCGAAACCGTAACGTTATCGGCAATATATCCGATGACGTTGCGTCTGCTATTCGTGTAGTTGACAGGCGCCAAGCCCCACAAATCCGCGCCCGCATTCGGGTTCGTACCGACGTTTTCAGCGACGTAACTGTCGTTCATTACGGTTCGACCGTATTGATTGACGACGCCGCCGTAGTAAGCCGCCGTGTTTCCGCCGATACGGCAGTTGGTAAAGGTCAACTCGCTGTCATAAGCGTAAACGGCGCCGCCGTAATCCAACGCTTCGTTGCCGTAAATCCACAGATTAGTCATCGAAACGTTGCCGTTTACGACATTGATCGCGCCGCCGCTACCCGTCGTATAACCGCCGGTGAGCTTCAGGTTCGTAAAGTAAACGTTGATTCCGTTCGCAAGAACAGAACCGGGGAATTTGACTTCGAAGAGCGAACCGTTGCGATTTCCATCGATCGTAATATCGTTCGCGCCGCCGTTGATCAAAACGTAACGAGTTAACAGAACCGTGTCGTTCAACTCGACAGTCTCGCCGCTGAGTTCTTCGGAGAAGTAAACCGTATACCCCGAAGCGCCTTGCACCGCGTAATCGATCGCTTCGCGTAACGAAATCAAACCGTCGTTGTGATCCACGACGTCTTCAGTCGTCGTTACCGTCGTCGAAGGAATATCAAGGTAAGTCGATTCATAACAACCAATATCAACGATGGAGTAAATACGCGGATTGCCGTTCAAATCGACCTCGCCAAACGCGTGAGTCGGTTGCAACGTCTGAACGTAGGCGGCGTCGGCGCTATTGACGCAAAGTGACACGGGGTTCAAACGATAGTCGCCGTTCGCATAATCAACAAACTGATCCTCTACCGTTCCCGACTTATAGGAACCGTAGAGTCGCGCCAAGCCGCTATATCCGTTGATAAAGGACGAATACGAATCGACGCGTCGATACGCCGGATTATTTTGCGTAACAGGTATCTGCGCCTGACCCGTAATCAACGAATTGTAGACGAAGATCGGACCACTCGCAACAATATTTCCGTCGATCGTCGTGTTGTAAATATGCGCGACGCCAGCTTGATCGCTATCGTTGTCGCCGACGGAAACGCCCGTGCCAAATCCGGCGACCAAGCAGTTGCGCAACGTTACCATCCCGTACATATTCGCGGAAAACGCCGTTCCTCGTCCAGAACCGACAATATTCACGTTGCGAACGTCAAGATGAACCGGCATATATATGCCGTTGGTAGGATCGCCTTGACCAATAACTTGGAAGACCGCTCCGCCCGTTCCTCCGACAATTTCCGAGCAATCGATCGTGATACCGCCCAATCCGCTCAATGCCGAGGCGTCAATCAGAGTGTCGTACACGGAGCCTGAACCCGACAACCTGTCAAACGTTATCCCGGCGTGCAATTTAATCGTGCCGCCCGCCAAACTTTCGTCAAAGGTAATCGGCGAGTAGTAAGTCGCGCTATAAACGCTCGGATTGTTCATTGCGTTTTCGGTATTGTACGAGCTATTGTCAATACTGCCGCAACCGGCTCCGGCTATGTTGTCGGAAGCGTAATTGACCGCTTCGCGCAAAGAGATCAAACCGTCGGTCGGATCCACGACGTCTTCAAGCGTCGTAACGATCGTCGAACGCGCTTCCGTACCTATCTGATACGCGCCCATACTAACGGACGCGGCGCCGCTAAGGTTATTTCCGTCCAAATCGCGCGAATTCGGATAAACGTACTCGGACGAACCCGCGTTTTTCGCCGGACTCGACGTTGCGGAAATTCTGAAGTTTCCGTCGTTCGCCTTCACGAAGAGCGGGTCGACCTTGTCGTCGACGCCGTAACCGATCTTGGACGCGACCGACTTGGCGAGCAAGGCTTTTTGGTTTGCTTCCGAACCGGCGTTGCCAATCAAGGAGGCGTTGATCGCAAAGTCGCCGTAGAACGAGACGTCGGTAACGTCGACGCCGGTCTCCGAGCAACGATTTTCCGCTATGATCGAATTGTACAACTCGACTTTCGAACCCTTGGCGCCGTATATGCCGCAACCGTCAACGGCGACATTCTTGGCGATCGTCGTATTGTACAACGCCAACGTTCCATTGGATTCCGTATAAATCGCGCCGCCTTTAACGGTCGCTTCGCAACCGTAAATCAAGCAGTTCGAAAGAGTCAGGTCGCCCGAAGTCAGCTTAACGCCGGCGCCGGAAGTGAGCGCGCCGTTCGTAATAATCAAGTTCGACAAGACGACTTTGCCGTCCGTGTCGACGACGAAGGCGTTGCTTGCGGAATTGCAATCGATCGTCGCACACGCGCCGTTCACAACGACCGGCGCATTAATAATCGGCGAGCCCAACGACCTGTCCAAAGTAATCTTATAGGCGCTTCTAACGTTGATCGTAACGTTCTCGTATCCGCGTTCGTAAAGCGAATTTGCCAACAGCAACGCTTCGCGCAACGAAGTGACGCCGTCAGACGAGTCCACGTCGTCTTCGCCCGTCGTAACCTGCAACGTCACGGACTTGCCGGAAATCGAGACGATCGGCGAATCTTTCGCTTCCTGATTTTCGAACGCGCCCATATCGACCGTCGTATAGTAAACGCGCGGATTGCCCTCGATATCCAACGAGTCGAACGTTCCGTTGATCGTACCCTGATTGAAATACGAGTTGTTGCCCGCGTTTGTCGCAAGGGACAGGTTCGTCAAATGGTAATCGCCGTTCTCGGCGTCGACAAACATCGCTTCCGCGTCTCGCGTCAACGGCTTGCTCGTCGTTCCAATGAAGGAACCTGCGCCGGACGTCAACGAGGCGAGAGAATCGGAAATCGAAACAAACGTATTGAGAACGGTAACGCCCGCTTCCGTCTCGTAAGTATACGCGGCGGCATAGGTATAGTCGACGGTATAATGCAACAAGTCTGTTCGCACCTCCGCCGAATACCCGGTAATCTCGACGCTCGCCGATTTAATCGGATAGGTAACCTTAACGCCGTTGACGACCTTCGTATAAGACGTTTGATAAATCAAATCTTGACGCAAGGCGTCCAAAACCTGTTGCGCGTACTCGACGGCGGCGCTCGTCGTCAAATTATAGTCTCTACGGAACCAACCGCTCGAAGTCTGAACGACGTTCAAACGATGGAATCCGTCGACGTGATATTCGAGACTGACGCGCGCCGTTGCGACTAGACGATCGCCATCCGTAAAGGAAACGGCTTTTCCGCCCATCGACCCGAGTCGATACTCCCCGTTATAGTAGTAAAGCGTCGACGTCTGACCAGTCGCAGAATTCGTCCATTGGAACGTGTCGCCCGTCTGAGGAGCCAAGTCGTAAACGACGCCTTCGATAAACCAACCGTTGGAACCGCCGGTCGAACGATACTCCAATTCGACCGTCTGTCCTGCGGAGATAGTGTCTTCGATCGCAAACGTAACTTTCTCGCCGTAGCGCGTATAGAATTCGCCGTCTTGATAGGTCAACGTCTGGTAATTGTAACGAACCTCGTCGCCGTTGACGAACGTCCAAATCGCGTCTTCGTACTCGGGAACGTCGGCGATCGTCACCGTGTCGCGTTTCGTCGCGACGTCGACGGAAGAGACGTCGGAACCTTTGTAAACGTCTTGCGCAAGAGTTCCGTCGTCTAGCTTGTTCGTCGCGACGATCGTGTTCCAAAGATTGACGACGCCCCGCTCGCTGTAAATTGCGGCGCCTTTAACAACGTCGTCGGTAAGTCCGACGTTGGCGATGATCGTCGAATTGACGATCGTAACGGTCGCGGAAGCGCTGTTTTCGTTGACGTAAATCGCGGCGCCGGATTCGGCGGCGTTGTCCGTCATCAGCGTATTGTAGAGCGCAAGCGTCCCCGTGCGAACATAAACCGCGCCGCCCTGCTCGATATTCAACGTTCCGCCGTTTCGCAAGCGTTCCGAATAACGATTCGTGATCGTGAGACCGTTAATAACCGTCGCGCCGCCGTCGACCAACAGGATACGTTGATCCTCGACTGAATCGGCTGTCGTCAACGTTATGCCGACGACGCCGTTCGCAAGTCCGTCGATCGTAATATCGTTGGACAATCTCAACGTTTCGTTGAGATAGATCGTAGAGCCGCTCAATCTTTCGGCAAAGCAGATCGTGCCGGCCAAACCGTAGCTATTCGCGTAAATCGTCGCTTCGCGCAAGGAGATCAAACCGTCGTAAGGATCAACGACGTCTTCCGCCGTCGTAACCATCAAGTTCGGAATCTCCGTAGGACCAAGTTCAGACTCGAACGCGCCCATATCGACGACGCCGCCGACGATACGAGCGGAATTTCCGGCGTCCATAGTAGGCACGGAGCCGTCGGCCAAGACGCACAAGGTGTTGTCGCCCGCGTTGACAGCGACGGAGACCACGCCGTCGGCGTCGCGCGCCAAAGTGAAATCGTCGTTCTCGTAGTCGTTAAAGGAGGGAGACGCAGGAGAATCGGCGGTTCCCACGATATTGGCGTTCTCGCCGTCGTATTCTCGCGCGAAGGTTCCCGACGCGATTCCGATCATCGAAGAAAGCATACTTCCAACGTTCGAAATAGAAATATCGGCGCCGTTTTCTCCATTCGTCGTGTTCTGGGCGACGATCGTGTTATGCAACGTAATTTCAGCGCTTCGCGTCCATATGCCGCCGTAGGCGCCCTTGGCGTCGTTCTTCGTCACGGTAACGTTGACAAGGCGCAAACTACTCGACGCGTCAAAATCGTTCGACGCGGCGGAAGCGACGCCGGCTCCGTAATTCGCTTCGTTTCCATAAATCGCGCAGTTAAGCAACGTCGCGTCGCCGCCAAGGTGATAAACGCCCGCGCCGTAGTCGGATTTACCGCCGGTAATTCCTAGACCGCAAACGTAGACCTCGCTTTGAACCGAGTCGGCGACCGCGTTCAACGTCAACGCGTTAAACCCGTCTTGTCCGTCCTCAAAGTCGGCGGCAAGAGTCAACGAACCTTGCAAATCCGTCGCGTCGATCGTAACGCACTTGGTAATTTCTAGAGTACTTTGAAGCTTAATCACGCCGTTCGCCAACGCGGAATCAAAGGTAATCGTTCGTCCAACCTTAGTTACTTCGCCGTCTACGACGTAAGCGGAACCCGCGTATTCGAGCGCTTCGCGTAACGAAATCTCGCCGTCGAACGCATCCACGACGTCGTCCAAGGTCGTCACGACGACCGACGGATTCTCCGTAGCCGTTTGGAATTCATACGCGCCGACGTCGACGGCGCTTCCGACCAAACGTTGATCGCCGGCAAAATCGGTGCGCACATAAGCGGCGTTGGAAGACGTTTGCAGAATCGACGCGTAATAGCCGGGCTGACCAATCAAGCGGTTGGAGCCGGTATTGACGGCGATCGAATCTTGCGTCAAGGTGAAATCGTTTGATTCGGCGGCGACAAAGCCCGGATCGACAATGTTTTCGCCGGAACCGTAAACGTTGCCGTTGACTCCGTTGAAATTATTCGCAACGGCGTTCGACGCCAAACCGACGATACTCGCGATCGACGTAATTTTGCCGTTGACGCTCAAGTCGAAGTTGTAATCGGCGACGGAACTTTCTTTCGCATTCGCGGCGATAATCGTGTTTTGCAAATTCAACGTTCCGTTGAAATAGACGCCTTGATAATTTCCGGCGTCGTTGCCCGCGATCGTCGTGTTCAGGAAAGTCCCAGCGCCGCTCTTCGCGTAAATCGCGCCGCCTTCTTCGTCGGCGTCGTTGCCGTAGATCAGAACGTTTGTAAGGTTCAATTCGCCGCTCGACATATAGATCGCGCCGCCGCGAGTCTCATATCCGCCCGTTAAGGCGACGTTCTTTAACGTGAGCTTGGCGCCGTTGACGTTAAAGATACGGGAATCGCCGCCGAAAATCGTCAAGCCGCCCTTAAGGTTGGACGCGTCGATAATCACGTCGTCGGTAATTTCAATTTCGGCGCCTTCCAAACGGATTTCGGCTTGACCTTCAAATTCCTCGTCGCTCTTATCCTTATCGCTCTTATCCTTATCGCTCTTATCGTCGTCTCCTTGTTCGGTCAAATCAAACGTGATCGGAGTCTTGAGCTGCTTGGCGTACTCGATCGCTTCACGCAAGGAAATCAAACCGTCGGTCTGGTCTACGACGTCGACCAAAGTGGTAACGACGGTCGAAGGAACGTCGACGGCGTATTGAGATTCGAACGCGCCCATATCGACGACTCCGCCGACAATACGCTCGTCGGCGTTCAAATCGAACTTGAGTCTCACGCCGTCCGGTCCAAACGCATAGGCGTTGAGTCCGGCGTTTGCCGCCAACGAATCGTTTTGCAACGAGAAGTCGTTCGCTTCAAAATCAACAAACTTCGGATCGACGGGCGAAGAAGGAATTCCGACGATGTTTCCGTTGAATCCTCCGACGGACTTCCAAGCGTCCATAGCGCCGATCAAGTTGGCGTGCGCGTCTAAGTTCGTCGCGTAAACGTCGACGTTTTGCGCGCCGCCGTTTCGCGCGACGATCGAGTTTGCCAAAACGACCAAGCCGTCGCTGGCAAAGACGCCGCCGTAAACGCCGGCCGTGTTGTCGGCGATCGTACAGTTGTAAAGATAGGCCTGTCCGCCCGTGATGCAGAAGGCGCCGCCGTAACCGCGCGAGGAACTAGCCGCGTTCTCGTAGAACAAGGAATTGACGGCAAAGAACGTTCCGTCCGTCATATAAACGGCGCCGCCGTTGCGATCCGCGACGTTGCCCGTAACGACGCAATCAACCAACGCGGTCGAACCGCCGCGAATAATGAAGGCGCCGCCGCTCGTATGATCGCCGGTCGCGCGCCCCTTCGTGAAGGTCAAGCCGCGCATTTCGACGTCGGCTCCGCCGTCGACGACAAAGAGCGTCGCGTCGGAATTTTTGTTCGCGACGGTAATATCCCAATAAGAGGAGTCGCCAAATTCGTCGACATACGCGGAAGTAACAATCACGTTTCCGCCAATAACGATCGTCGATTCAAGTTCAACCGTCGCGGAACTCGACAACGAGAACAGATCGCTCGAGAAGGTAACCGTTCTATCCGCCACGGTCTTGCCGGACGCGGCGTACCCGATCGCTTCGCGCAACGAAATCAAGCCGTCGGTCGGATCGAGAATATCTTCAAGGGTCGTAACGACGGTCGAAGCGGTTTCCTGAGTAACGCCGCTTTCGTAAGCGCCAATGTCGACGTTGTCGCCGTCCAAGCGCGCGTTGCCTACAAAATCGGTCGTCAACGCCGTTTTGACTCCGCTAAAATTATAATACCAAGCGTAATCGACGGATCCCGCGTCGATCGTCGCCGAACCAGACGCCGGACGCAAATTCCATTCGGACCAATCGGTCGCAACGTCGAACTTCGTAAAGGACGGCGCGTAACCAGGATTTGTCGCATCAAGAATCTCGTCGGTCGTTTGAACCATACTGTATTTGACGTCGAAATCAGCGGAATCTCCGACAAAATCAAAACCGACGTTGTCGCCAATGATCGTATTGTAAAATCTACTCGTGCCGACGCCGTCTTTAAGGCAAACGCCCGCTTGCTTATTGCCGACGATCGTATCGTTCGTAAAGAACGCCGTCGCGGAATCGCCGTAAACGGCGTAATTGCCGACTGTCTCTTCGGAACCGTTCGCAAGGATCAGCGAGTCGACGACCGTCGTCGAACCGTTAGAATAAACAGCTCCTCCGTTGCCCTTAGCGTCGTTATTTGCAATAACGGCGCGCGTGGCGAAGAATTGCGCGGCGTCAAAAATCGCGCCGCCGTACTCTTGAGCGACGTTGCCAAGAATATTGGCGGTCGTCAAGGAAGTCTTGCCCGCCGCGTTATAAATCGCGGCGCCGTTCGTCGCTTTGTTGTCTTGGAACTTCGAGCCGACCGACGTGAAGACGCCGACGTTATAAACGGCGCCGCCGTTGGTCGCGCTGTTCGAAGTCAATTCTGAAGACTTCGAAATCGTCAAAGTACCGGCGTTATAAACGGCGCCGCCGTCGGTGTCAGTTTTGGCGTTCGTAATTTTAACTCCGGCCAAAGTCGCGCTGGCGCCGATTCCGTTATAGATCGCGGCGCCGCCTTTACGCGCGCGCGCGCCGTCGATCGAAACGTTCGTAACGTTCAGCGTTCCAACGTTATAGATCGCGGCGCCGCCGTCGATCGAATCGACGGCGCTAATCGAAGTCGGTTTCGAGGCGCCCTCGAAAACGAGCTTACCTGCGTTGTAAATCGCGCCGCCTTCGTCGGCGGAAGAATCAGCCAGCGTAGAATCGGTCAGCCTCAAATTCGATCCTTCTTCGACGTAAATCAAACCGCCTGCGGTCGAATCGCCGTTTATCAACGTGAAGCCGCTCAAATTAACGTAAGCGTTTGCATTCGCCTCGCGATAAGCGTCGATCGTAAAGACGCGGCTCGCCTTATGCGCGTCGATCGTCAACCCTCCGATCAAAGACGCGTTAATCGTAACCGCGCGCTCGACGGGAATAGCGCCCTTTTCCAACGAAATCGTCCCGCTTGCAAGTCCTTTTTTGAAGGTAATCGTCTTGCCAAGCGTAATTTCCTCGTAAACGGTCAAATCCTCTTTATAGAGCTTAATCGTTCCGTCGTCGCAAATCAGAACCGTTCCTTCTTTCAAGTACTTCGGAATAAAATTCGAAGACTGGAACACGACCGTGCCGGAGGAAGAATAAAGCTCGGTTCCCTTAGGCAAGTTTACGACGTCTCCGTCGGCGTCGGCAAAGACGCCGCGCTTCAACGTAAATTGCGCGCCCGCTTGATAAATAACGACGACCTTGCCCTCGATTTTTTCAGTTAAGTCGTTGACGAGCGTATAATTTCCGTCTTCCAAATTGACGGCGCGTTCTCTCGCGATAACGCCGGAATCTTCAAGGATCGTTTCTTCCCCTTCGATTCCAATAAACGTGAAGGGAACGCCCGCGACAAGTTTGAAAGTCGCTTCAAATTCGGTCGTCGTCGACTGCTGACTCGAATCGGTCGTCGTAACTTTAAGCGTCGCTTTGAAGTTTCCGCCGGTTTGATACGTCAGAATATACGCGCCCTCGTCAAAAGTAGAGACGGGAGTCGTCGGGTCGATTACGCTCGCCGTTAAGTTGACGATAATTTGACGTCCGTTCACAAAGTCGGTTACCGCGCCGTAAGACAAGTTTCCGACTACTCCGTCTTCAGTCGTAATCAAAGCGCCTTCTTCGACGGGCACGCCGGAAGCGTATTGCAGTTTCTTTCCGACGACGGTGGCCGTTAGTCCGTTGTCGACCGTAACTTTAGTTCCTTCTTCCAACAAGGCGTATTCGCCGTATGCGTCGACGACATAAACGCCCTCGACAGTGTAATACGTCCCTTTCTGAACGGCGGAAACGCCTTCGAAGGAAACGATTCTTCCCTTCTTAACTTCGTATTCGGCGCCGTCAATACCTTTAACGACCTCGCCTTCCTTAAGTTCGGATTCCGCCTGATACGTCGTTCCTGCGTAGGCGATCGCTTCACGCAGCGAAATCTCGCCGTCGGTCGGATCGACAATATCTTCAAGAGTCGTCACGACGGTCGAAGGAGTTTCGCGGTCTTCTTCCGCAACGGCGAACTCGTAAGCGCCCGCGTCGATAGTTCCGGCGGTTCCAATACGTTCGTCGCCCGCCAAATCAAACTCAAGCACAAATCCGCTTTGCAACTTAATACCAGAATTGACGCCAATATCGACGGCTTTCGAATCCTTGGTCAGTTGGTAATCGTCGTTTTCCGCATCGACAAAGCCCGGATCGTTTTTCGACACGATCGAGTCTTCACCGTATACAAAACCGTCGACAGAATCATTAAGCGCAACAATGGAGTTCGTCAAAAGAACGTTGGATCCGGCGACAAGAGTCGATTTATTGTTCGCAACGGTACAGTTGACAAACGAAACGCTCCCTTGATTGTCAATCAACGCTTCGTCAGCGCCGCCGTTTCGATAGATCAGAGAGTTCGCCAATTCGAAACTAGCGCCTCTGTCGACGCTAACAGCGGTTCCCTTAACGTTAGTAATCTTAAATCCGACAAACGTAACAAGCTCGTTTCCGGCAATACGAATCAAGGTTCCGTCGTTTCCTTTGCCGCTGATAGCCAATTCGCCCTTTAACGAAGTAGCGTCGACGATCCCGCCGTTTTCAAAGACGATCGCTCCGCCGGATCGATCCGTAGTCAACGCTTGACCCGCCAACGAGTCGGCAAAAACAACTTTCGTCATCTTGACCAACTGTTCGATCTTAATCTGCGTAGAAATAGTAACCGGCGACTCTTTGTAGTAAAGCCCGGTCGTTTTCGAATAAATCGAACCGTCTTCGGCAACCAACTTATAGACGTTCCCGACCTTGGTTACGACGTACTCTTTTCCGCCTTCCAGCGCCGTCGTCAGAACGTCGCCTTCCTTGAGACGACGAGGAATCGTAAATTCTTCTTTATCGACGACGGTAGACCTGATAGTCGCGTCGAGAAGGTATTCGAGTCCTTTGACGGCAAGTCCTTCTTCGTCGGTCAAAACGACGGCGCCGGACTCCCAATCTTCTTGCGTCCAAGAGACAACGTTGCCGATCTTATTGAATTCAACGGTCTTTTCTCCGACTTGCAAAACGCAAGTTCCGTTCGTTCTGAATCCTCCGTTCGAATACGCAACTTCCACGTCGTCTACTAGGCGTCCTTCCGTGACTCCGATCTTAATCGTCGAACCGCCGCCAAGCGCAAAGACGTCGCCATTGGCAAGCTCTTCTTCACGCGGAATCTCGCTTCCGATCAAATTAGCGGCTTCGCGCAACGAAACCTTTCCATCGCGCGCGTCGACCACGTCGACCGTCGAGGTAACGACGATCGCCCCGGCGTCAAGCCATTCTTTATTGAAGGCGTCTTTTTCGTTCCAATATCCGTTCATAATCACGGCGTCTTCGGAATCGCTAGACGCGAGCGTCGGAACCATTTCATAAGCGACGACGCGAATATCCTTGCTTATGTAATCGAAAATCGAGGAGTAATTGACACGAGTACGATCCGTTTCATCGAAGATTTTCTCTTCTTCGGAGTCTTCCTTCTCAAAGTTCTCCTTTTCCGGCGCCGGATCGGAACTTTCGTCCGTTTTTTCTTCTTCTTCGTAATAGCTGTAGAAGTCGATCGCTTCGGTTAAAGCTCGATTGAAGATAGAACGATTGCCGGTTCCTTCGGAGGAAATCGTTCCGCTCTGCCCCGAAGTCAACACGGTCGTTTGCGCGACGCGATCAGAATCTCCGTTGACTTTGGAAGCGGTTAGCGCCTTAATGAAGGCGTCGTAATCGATCGCGGTTTGCTCGACGTCTTTGGCGACTTGACCCGCGTCAAGAATGAACTGTTTCGAACCGGCGGCGACGGATTCGGCGGCTTTTAACAAATCTTCGCTCGACAAATATTCCTTGCGCGAACTGCCAAAAGTCTTAAGATAACCGACCGACTTTCCGCCGATCGACGCGCTCGTGCCAGATCCGGCAAAGTAGAAGAACAAGACGTCGTTGTCGTCCGAAACGGACTTCATTGTTTCAAACGCGTTGAGAACGGCGTCGCGAGTCGCTTCGGCGTCCGTCAATAAGACGATATTTTCCGAAGCCCACTGCGGGTCTTCGAGCAACTTATCCCGAATGGCTTTCGCATCGTTCGACGCGGCGACTAAGTCGGCGGCGGTTCCCGGATAATCGGAAACGCCGACGATAATGGCGCGATAGACGGTTTCGTTCAGGAAATTATCGGTCGTCTTCTTTACGCTCGCGCTCTTAGAACTAAACGAGTTCTCGGCGGTCAGTTGGAATTCATATTCGGTATTGGGATTCAGATCGGCAATCTTACAAGACTTCGCGGACGCCTTGAAATAATCGGCGATCTTCCATTTTTCCGCGCCTACTTCACGATAACTGATAGTTACTCTCGAAACGAAATCTGTCGCGGGCGTCTTCCAATTCAACGTAGCGACGGAATTGACGACGGAAACGCTGTCGTCCGTAAAGTATTCGCTCGGATCGGTAACTTCGATATTTGTCGGAGTCGTAAAACCATCCAGTCTGAGCGAGTACCGTCCCGCGTTTCCATTGAATCCAGAGACGCGAATGAAGTAGGTTCCGTCGTCAAGTTTGCAAGTTCGCTTTCCGTCTTGTCCGACTTCGAAAAAGTTAATTCTTTCCTCGTCGCCGACGCCCTTGCTACTACCGATCAAAACGACCTTATAAGCTCCAGCCGCATAAGCTTCGTCAAACGAAACGTTCGGATCGTCTTGAACAATTTTGTACAGATAGAGATCAAGGTCGGCTTTTTCACGTTCCTTAATATCTTCGTCTTGGTTGAAAAGAATTTCAACGAACGCTTCTTCGTAATTGCGTTCTTTGCCGCTCTTCAACTCAAATTTGAACCAATCGGAAATATAATTTCCGTTTTTGTCCGTTTCTCCGGTAATCACAAGGTCGTTAATCTCACGATACCAACGATCAGTCCCTTCTTCTTGGGTCAGATTTTCGATATTGGCGACGCCAAGATCGGGATTATTTTGGCTCGGGTTCGTATTATTTACGACGTCGGCGATGCTGGCGTTCGGCGCAAATATGTCTTCACGCAAATCGTTGACAAAGAAAAACGTCGAAGAGAAGTTGTTGTCGACGACATACTCTTTAACGACAGGCTCTTCTTTCAGAACATAGGAAGTCGTATCAACCTGATACTGAACGTCGGAAACGGTAGTCAGCACGAGATCGCCGTCTTGGAACTTGAATTTGTCGACGCCATAAGTAATTTCGTCGACAAATTTACCGTTGCGATACACTTCGATCGTTTCGCCCTTAGGAATAACGACAGGAGTAGAACCGTCATAAAATTCGCCGTCGGTAGCGTTATACGCAAGCGTAACTTGACGTTCTTCCCCTTTAACCTTCTTGATCTTTCCGAAATTTTCACCAAATTCGTAATTATCCGGATTGATAGCGACAACGATCGAATTCTTCGCTTGCGCCGTAGCGCCAAACAGCGACGCGACGGTTCCCTCTTCGCCGATTTTTCCCAAATTGAAATTGGAGACGACGAAGCTCTCGCCCGCGCCCATCGACTTGCCCGTCGTAAAGAGTTCGAGCAGGGACTTTTTCATTGAGTCGTCTAAATCGGACTTGCTAATTTGTTTAATCAACAAGTCTTCTTCAACGCGCTTGCCGTTTACGAACAAACCAAGCGTAATCTTTTGTTCGTCAGCTTTTTCCGAACCGTAGACGGCAAACGCATAATTCCAGTAAACGTTTCCATCCAAGCCGATAACGACTTCGCTTTCATACGTTTCGGAAGAATTAGGAACGTATTTTTCCGACGAAACGACAAGAGGCGCCGCCCAGTTGTAACTTGACGGAACCTCTGGTCGGACGTCGATATTGTCGCTAGCTGCGACGTTGATTCCCAACTTATACTCAACGTTGCCGGCTTCATAGAATCCCACGACCTTGACGTAATAAACGCCCGGTTCCATACCTTTCATACTAACGAAATCGTCCTTCGTTTCGACGGCTTTTCCGACTAATTTATAGCCTGTCGTCGACGATTCGTCGGCTTTGTATAGATACAAATCGAGGTCGCTGTCGTTGTCTTGCGCGTATGTCGCCTCGTAGAAGAGTCTAACGCCGCTATTCGCGTCCCCCGTCGCAGTCGTTTCAAAACGATACCAGTCGGTTTCACTAAAGTCCTTACTGTATTGTTTCAAGACAAGGTCGCTAATTTGGACGTTTCCTAATACGACGCCAAGATTCGAAGTCGGATTCTTCGGAGTAGAAACGGGCGCCTCGTTTACTTCAGCGAACGAGTTGTTCGTTTCATACACGTCGTCGTAACCGGCGTTAAAAGTCACGCTATATCCGCTATTGACGCCGCCGACCGCTCCGTCTTCGAACTCGACTTGCAGATAATACTTACCTGCGGTCAGCCCGGTAAGTTTAATAGTCTTTTGATATACGACCTCGGAATAGATCTTTCCGTCCTCGCCGATCGTATACTTCGTATAATTCGAAGTCGACGCGTCGTAAAAACCGTTCGCCATACCATATTCTTCGGGGTCGATCGGCAAGGCGTCGCCGTCGTCGGCGCAGGAGTATAACGTCGCCTTCAGAGGGAAATTGAGATAGTCGTTCGTAAATTCAACGACGACGCTATCCGAACGCGAGGCGGTTTGAGTCAATTCAAACTTGTAAAAATCAACGGGGTCGGCGGCAACTTTTCCGTCTTCAGTCCCTTGCGCGTACAGCGTTAATTTTTCAAGAGTAAACGTATTGCCGTTAGCAGACGTTCCGCTTTGCGAACTTGGAGTCACGACGTCGATAACGCCGAGATCAGACAACGTCCCTTTTTCAAAATCGGCGGGCGCGTTGTTCGGCTCATAGGCGTCGGGAATCAAAACGCCGTACCCCGGCATACGTTGCAAGACGGTAAACGAATAAACGTAAGGCGTTCGCCCCGTAGATTGATCGTAGTTCGTGAATTTGTACGCGTTCAAAAAGTTGTCCCACTGAACGCTCATTCGTTCAACTTTGCCAGTATCGGGATTCGACATATAAACGGCGGTAAAATATTCTTTGTCCCTTTCGTTATACGTTGGATCGTACTCGTATCCCCAATACGTAAGCCAGCTTTTCATAGGAACGCCGGAACTTCTAGGCTCGACAACGTCTCTGCCAAGAGCGTCCGCATAATGAACTTCAACGCCGACGGCGTAATTATTGTCGAGATAGTCGGTCGAAATTCCATAAAGAGGCGAGGCGATATCGGCGGCTTTAATTTCCTTCATATAGTAGGAATATTCGCGCCATTCGCCGGATTTCGTAGTAAACAACCCTCCGTGCGTATCGTCGGAATAAAGTTGCGAATAATTGTAGTCGCCCTGATAGACGTATTCGGCGGATCCTCCCATAAACCAAGCGTACGCATAGTAAATCGAAGAGGTCGCGTTCGTAAACGAATCAGTAAAATAGTCAAACGTTTGTTGTTCGGGCGATTCGGTCGTATCGGCGGGATCGACGACGGACGAAACGCTCCACCCCGTGTACGTCAACATATTCGAAAGAGTCGCCGCCCACCCCATTTCGTCGCAACTAATGCGATTCAAACGCGCGGAAATATCGGCGTTTACAAGGTGCGTTTGCGTCGAATTGACGTCGGAATTTTCCAACGCGCCGGTTTGCGGAACAGCGTCTTGCAACGCGGAATTTACCGTAGCGGAATTCACCGTAATCGTCGGCTCCAGATCGGCGATCGCAATATCGGCTTCGGCGGGCGCCACGCTCGAAACGTCGATCAAATCGAGCTTTTCTTCCGGGTTCGAGACTGAGTCGGCTTCGGCGGCGGCGCCCATAAGAATCGGATCGACGGCAAGCAACTGCCTGTCTTCCAACGGTTCCATTCCCAACCGACGCGCCGAAAGAGAACGTTCGCGACGCTTAGCAGTCGCTCGCGATTCGTTGTTATTCGTGCTAAAAACGCGATTCACAAGACCGGACAGAAAACGCTTACCTGAATGCGACATAGTTTTCATTCCTTCGTATATAATAACCGTGCGCGGCGCGAAATTTGGAGCGGATCCTTCTCCTAGTTCGCAAACGCTAGCGACGCGACCGACGCCGCCGCGAGTCTATTTTCTCTTTTGCCGAACAGATCGACCTACCGTCTAATTTTGCCAAAACTACCGACCGAAAAAGCGCGACGCCCCGCGCAAGTCGTCAAATCCCGACCCGCGCTGCGCGTTTCTTAATCAAAGGGAAAAAGACGCGTTCCGCGGCGTCCCGTTTCGACGCGATCAACGTCGAAACGGCAAGGCGTCATCGCTCGCCGCCTCGTCCCGCGTTTCTCGACCTAAAACCGATAAAACGCGAGCGCGACGCCTAGCGAGCGTTCTTCGCCTATTGAGACGTATTTTCAACTAGTTTAACGCAAGAAACAAAAAAATACCATAAAAAAATAAAAAATTTTTATCGTCCTATGCGTTTCGTTTGATAGTTGACAAGGATATGCCAATTTTTCCAATCAAACAAAAATCGTTAAATAAGCAATCTATTAACTAGGCGCAATAGATTCTTTAAAACGGGTTCATATCGGTTTTTTAGCCTTTGACTCTCCAATCAAACGGCTCCCTATCGTTTTGACGCTTCAACCTTTTTTTTGTTCCTAACAAGTACTACAACGTCGTCAAATTTCAACAAAACGTCAATAACGCGCGCGTTCTTTGTTCTATTTCTTGTCGAAAAGCTCGTCATATTTTTCCCGCCCGATTGAAATTTTTTCCAATTATAATAGAATGAATAGAGTAGCGTCGATGCGAGAATTCAAGTCGGCGCCGCTTATAAAATAAATCGCGTCGACGTAAGTTTCGCGTCGGTCGAATTACGTGTTTGCTTTCACAAGAAAGGTTTGATATGTCGTCTTTATCCAGTCCAGCGCGACTCAACTCCGACGTCAAAAAAGTCGCGATCTTATTCTCCGGCGGTCCCGCTCCCGCAGCCAACGCGGTCATCGGCGGCGCGGCGCTCTGTTTCAAACGCGCGGGCGTCGAAGTTTACGGGATGCTGAACGGTTATTCGCACCTCGTCGACTATAAAGACGGCGACGTTCTCCAAGAAGGCGAAGCCTACGTTCGTCTTGACAAGACGGTCGCCGACGGTCTGCGCACGCGTCAAGGCATCGTTATCGGCACCGCTCGCGCTAATCCGGGCAAAGCGCTCAAGACGCCCGAAGACCTCGACAATCCCGAAAAGACGGCTCCGATGGAAACGGTTTACAAGGCGCTTTGTTCGCTCGGAATCGACGCGCTCGTCTCTATCGGGGGCGACGACACGCTGACGACCGCCGCGAAATTCAAGTTGTATATGGATCGCAAGCCGGCGGGCGCCAAGCGCATCAAGGTCGTCCACCTTCCGAAAACGATCGACAACGATTACGAAGGCATTCCCTTCACGTTCGGTTACTTCAGCGCCGTCGAGATGCTTGCGAAAGAAATTCGCAATCTTCTTTCCGACAGCGCGGCGGCCGGCGCGGGTTTCGTTTGTCAGCTTATGGGACGCGCGGCCGCTTGGCTTGCTTACGGAGCTGCGATCGCGGGCGAAGCCAGCGCGGTGGTCGGTCTTGAAGATATTGAAGAAAGTTGGAAAACGACCGAAGTCACGCTCGATCCCGAGACGGGCAAAGAAGTTCTCGACGCCGAGGGCAAGCCCGTAATGCGCGCTATCGTCGATATGTCGCACGTCGTCAATCACTTGGTCGACGTCTTTATGGCGCGTCAAAAAGAGGGTCAAAAGGGTTTCGTCGCCGTCATTTCCGAAGGCGTCGCGGAATTCCTTCCCCAATCCGAAATTGAAAAATGCGTTTCGCACGACGAATACGTCTCGCTTAAGCCGGATACTTTCGGGCACTTCCCCGTTTCGCAACTGAAGTATTCTTCTCGTCTTGGTCGTCTGATGGCGGAAGAATACAAACGCCGCACGGGCAAGAGCCAAAAATTCAACGGTCTTCAATTTGGCTACGAAGTACGTTGCAACCAACCGACCGCTTACGACGTCTGCGTCGGTAGTCAAATTGGCGTCGGTTGTTACCGCGCTTTGTGTGAAAAAGGTCTGAACGGCGTGATGATTTCCGTCAACAGCGGCTCCGATCCTATGGGTCTTTCTTTCCCCGCTTTTGAAGAACTCATCAATATGAGCAAACTGCGCGCTTATCCGCGTCCGATTAAAATCGGCAGCGATATGCATCAGCTCGCGCGTTATCTTGAAGCGTGGAAATAATTGTTAAACAACTCTCTTAGAAGTTGATCAAAGTGGCGCGCAAAAAAATGAAGAAAATTTTTGCGCGCCCCTTGCGCTAAAGTAGAACGCGACTATAATACTCCTGTCGTTTGGGTTAAGCGGCAAGCGACGGGCGCGTAGCTCAGTTTGGTTAGAGCGCGTCCCTGATAAGGACGAGGTCCATGGTTCGAATCCATGTGCGCCCACTGAGTTTGTTTCCTTGGGAAAACCGGGAAGTCTTAGGACTTCTCGGTTTTTTTTTGTTTCTTGCGTTTTTTGTTTCTTGCGTTCTTTGCTTCTCGCGCTCTTGAAATAAACGTCCAAAAATAAACGTCGACGTTCTTCGCGTCGACGTTTCCTAACGTTTGCAGTACAAGTAAATCTAACGTTGGTAAGCGTTCACGGAAAGTTATACAAAGCGACGCGTTAATTTCGTAATAACCGTCGCGTAGGAATCGCCGCGCAAGCGGCGCGCGACAAGATCCGCCCGTCAACGACGGGCGGATCGGCGGTTCGTTTGACGTTGCGCAAACGATTTTTTGTTTTTTACAGTCGACGCGTCGTTTGAAAGTTCGTATTTTTTTCGCAGAACCTTCAAACGCTAATTCTTCCGACAAACTCGGTTCTCCGTAAACGGGAGTTTTTGGGTTTGTCGGATAATTTCGCTTTGATAACGGACGGGTTTTCGGCGGGGTCGATCCGCCCGTCGCGACGGGCGGCTTATCGCGCGACGGCTAGCGCCGTCGGTTCGAACGCAAACCTTGATCAGCAAATTGCGTGAACGATTACTAACGTTGTTTATTCGATTTAAATTTCTCCAATTAAAGTAAAGGGCGCGACGTCGGTTATCTTGACCCGTTGGAAGGTTCCGATTAGAGAAGTCGGACCGTCAAAAACGACGATTCTATCGCAAACAGTACGTCCCGTCAACTGAACAAAGTCGCTTGACGGCTTCCGAACGGAAGCCAATAGGTCGTCGGTAGAAACGAGATTCGATCTGCGTTCTGGAATAGGCGCAACGGCGCCCGTCGTATCGACGGTCGCTTCACGCGGCGCTTCTTCCGCATACAATCCTTCGTCGGCGTTTGCGTTCTTTGCCTCGCGTTTACTAGGACCTTCCACAAGAATCTCGACAGTTTTTCCCAAAAAGGACTTATTCCACGCCAAACTAATCTCGTTTTGAACGGCGAGTAATTCGTTGTTTCGCCTTTTTTTGACTTCCTCGGGCACGTCGTCCCTAAACTTCAACGCGGCCTCGTTGCCCGGTCGTTCGGAATATTTAAAAATAAAGCTGTTTTTAAATCGCGAATAACGCGCCAGCTCGACGGTCTTTTGAAATTCCTCTTCCGTCTCTCCGCAAAAGCCGACGATGAAATCGCTCGTTATAGCGGCGCCCGGTATAGTCGCATAGATTTTGTCGACCATTTCTTTGTATTCTTCAACGGAATACCGTCGGCGCATACGCTTCAAGACGTCGTTCGCCCCGTGTTGCGCGGGCACGTGTAAAAAAGGCGTCGAAGTAGGCAAATCGCGAACCGCTTGAAGTAAATCGTCCGTCATATCGGTCGGATAAGAACTAACAAATCGAACGCGACGAATTCCTTGTATTTTATCTATTTCTACAAGCAGATCGGCAAGTCGAGTCGTATTTTCGCCTTCAACGTAACGATAACTATTGACCGTTTGTCCCAAAAGCACGACCTCTACGCATCCTTGATCGGCAAGGGCGCGAATCTCGTTCAAAACGTCCTTGGGCGGTCGCGACTGTTCCGGTCCGCGGACGCTTGGAACGACGCAATACGAGCAGAATTTATTGCAACCGAACATTATGCGAACCATTGCCTGAAAGACGCGCGGTCGAACGGAAGGCAGGCGTTTGGGGTCGTATTGTCGAAAAGAATCGCGCGCGGCGATCGGATTGTTTTTATTCCCGAATCGATCCACGCCGACCGCTATTTGTTGAATCCTCGTCGCGGCGGCGTTTGAAACAAGCGCGACTAATCGATCGATTTGCCCCGGTCCAACTACGACGTCGACCTGAGGGGCGCGTTTAAAAATCGTCGTTTGATCTTTTTGCGCCATACAGCCCATCACGGCGATTAAAGCGTCGGGCTTTTGCGTCTTCCAATGTTTCAGTCTTCCCAACGCGCTATATATTTTTTCTTCCGCATGTTCGCGAACGCTACACGTGTTGAATAAAATTAAACTTGCGTCTTTTCGCGTCTCAGTTCTTTTCCAACCCGCTAAAATCAGTTCCGCCGATGCAAGTTCGGAATCCAACGCGTTCATCTGACAACCGACGGTTTCAATATAAAAATTCATCGTATTCAACGCAATCTATCGTATTACGCGGCGTCATTTAAAGACGTCGACTCGTAGTTTACAGTCGGGTAAAGCGTATAAAAAATCGCGTCCGTAAGATTTCGTATGGACGCGCTCGTCTAATACGACGACTTGCCCGACGTCGCTTTTCGTTCGAATCAATCTTCCGACGCCCTGTTTGAACTTCAAAATAGCCATAGGAAGTTGGTAGTCCCTAAAAGGGTTCCCGCCTCGTTCCTTAATCGCCTCGATACGCGCTTCAACGAGCGGCTGATCGGGCGCAAGAAATGGGAATTTCACAATAATCACGTTACGCAACGTCGCGCCCGGCACGTCGACGCCCTGCCAGAAACTATCGACGCCAAATAGAACGCTTCGTTCGCTTTCTTTAAAACGTTGCACCATAACGCTTCGCGGCGTTCCGTCCGACTGTGAAAAAAAAGGATAATTCTTTTTTGCCAAGGTCGACGTAAAGGCGTCTGTAGCGCGTCGCATTTGAGAAACGTTCGTAAAAAGCACAAACGCCCCTCCGTCCGTTTCCTCGACGTATTCTTCCAACGCGCTCCAAAGTCTGCGTTCGTTCAAAGCGCCTAGTTCCGATTCGTCAATTCCCTTGCGCGACGCCTCCAAAAGACTTAATTCTAGTCCCTTGGCTAAAACCAGCGTCATTTGCTTTCGGTAATCAAAAGGACTTCCCAACGCGCGCGCGCGAACGCCGGTCATTCCAACGCGTTCTCGAAAGAACTTGAACGCAAGGCGCGTTTCTTCCGTTTCTTTTTCCGCGCCGTCGCCCTCTTCCTTATCCTCGGTCGAATTGTTGATCTGACAAAGCGTCCTAGCGCGACTTTTTCCCGTCCTTCGTCCGACGGTCGTCAGCGTCGCGCTTGTCGCAATAACGGTCGGAACAAGATTAAAAAGTCGAGCACGTAAAAACGCGGCGACGTCGACGGGCGCGGCGCGCATAATAATATTGACGCGATCTCGCGATTTGGCGCGTTCAAGCCAATACACAAGTCCGTCGTCAATTTGTTCCAGCCATCCCTTAATCAAGCAAGCGACCCTATCGACGCGTTCGCAAGCCGCTTTATATTCGGCTAGCCGGTCTTTATCCTCGATCAGATCGGCGACGCGTCGCAACGCCTTCTTTAACGAATCTAATCCTTCGCCTAAACCGTTTCGAACGATATTTTTTTCAAAAACTCGTCCGTTAGAACCGGGGCGCGCTTCAAGCCATCTGTTCAACTCGTCAAAAAAAGTTTCCGCGCGTATTCGACAATCGTCGACTAATTTAGTCGCCTCGACGACCGTCTCCCTCTCGACGCCCCAGCAGGCTCTTTCGGATTCTTCAACCAAAAAACCTTTGTTAGTTCGGTCGTTATACAATCGAGTTAAGAGATAATCGACCGCATATTGAGTTAATTCGATCCCAATATGTTCCGCAGCGACTTGTTCCATCGTATGAGCTTCGTCAAAAATCACGACGTCGTAATTGGGCAAAATTGAACCGCCCTCGCCTCGAACCGCCAAATCGGTGAATAAAAGCGCGTGATTGACAATGACAATTTGCGCGTTTTTTAGACGTTGACGCGCGCGATAATAGAAACAGTCGTTACGATATTTGCAGGCTCGTCCCAAACAATTGTCGCTTTCACAACATATTTCGTTCCAAATTTCGGCGTTTGGAATAGGAACCAACTCCGATTTCGAACCTTCTGCAGTTTTTTCCTTCCATTCTTTCAACCGCGCAAACTCGCGGGACTCGCTCGTTTCAAAAAGAAAACCGTCTTTACCGCGTCGCATTGCATTGCCAAATCGACGAAGACACAGATAATTCGAACGTCCTTTGGCAAGCGCGACGGTAAATTCGAAAGGCAAAATAGAATTTAAGAAAGGAACGTCCTTTTCGAAAAGTTGTTCCTGAAGACTAATCGTATGAGTCGAAACTACGACTCTTCGCACGTCGTCAATTTGTTCCTCGTCGCCAAACAACAAATCGCCCGTTTCACGTGCGCCCAACGCCTCGGGGCGTCGCGACTTATTGACGTCAAAGTCGTTTGATCGAGGCTCCGTCTCGAAAACGCGAGAATCCGTTTGCAAACAAGAGCCGTTCTCGTTGCAAGAAACTAACTCGTTCTCTCCTTCGTCTTCCGACTGAAAAGCTCGAACTTGATCCTCAACGGCGTATAGAATAGCCGGAACAAGATACGCAAAACTCTTACCGACGCCGGTTCCCGCCTCGATCGCAAGAGAACGACGCTCGCGAATCGCGGCGTCAACTTCCGACGCCATAATCAACTGCGCTTCGCGACGTTCATACGAAGGACGTCGTCGCGCGATTATTCCTTCAGAATCAAGTACGTCGCGATAATTAAACATTACGCTCGATCCTAGCCGCTCGTCGCAAACCGCCGCCGCGCGCGCGTCTCAACGCTCGTCGTCGAGACGCGCGTAATTCAACGCGTTCCGACGACTCAATCGCCGTTTTCCAAAGGAGTCCCGTCGGGATTGAGCTTCATTACGTCCCATTCCGACGTGAGAACCGACCAACCGACTCGCTTTTCTCCTTCCGGGGTCTTCGAATAATTTCTTCGCGCGGCTAAAGTGACAAAAAACGTTTGTTTCTTATCGTGTTCGTCCTTCGGAATAGTCGTAAAGGCGTATATTCGACTCGTTTCCTCCGTACCGCCGGTAAGAACCGTTTTAGACGTTTTATAAAAGGACGACTTAACGCCTCCTTGTTCGCCCAACTTACTTAACGTCAACAAAACCGTATTAGCCATCAGCGAATGCATACGGTGATGCGGTTCTTCGTCGTCGACGCCCTTCAAGCGAATCCAATAACTAACCTTGTCTTTTTCTCCAGTGATAGGCGGACGACTCCAATAAGGACTTCCAAGGGTCGAAAGTTCGGTAATATCGCCTTTTAACGCCGCGTCGATCCAGTAGCTAAAAAACTGATCGGCTTGACGTTCGAAATCGGCGCGATACACGTAATTCTTGTAAGGACCGCCGATCACGCACGCAATTCCTAAGACCAAGGCCAAACGTGCAATTTTCTTTCCGGCCAACTCTCCGCCAGACGACGCGATCGCCATAACGGCGGCAAGCGCAAGCAGAATCGCCAAAACGGCGATGCAAACAAAACCGACGTGAACGAAAGAAGTCAGGGCTAAAATCGAAACGGCAAACGCGGCGACCGCGACTCCAGACATACGCTTCGACACGATTTCAGCAATTTGCCCAGTCTCGTCAAGTTTCGACGATTCGTTTGGAGTCCACGTCTCAAACAAAGAACCCGTCGTCTTTTCCAACGCTTTTTTATTAGCCATTGCCAACGCCTTACTAAACTTCTCTTGTTCGCCGCAGAAAAATGAAAATACGAAAGAATCGAACGAAACGCGTCCCGCGCGCGTTTTCGCGTCCCTACTGCGCGTTCGGCGAATCTCCGTCAAATTTCCAAGTTTGCTCTTCCATCGTCGCCTCATACACGCCCGCGTTTCGCTTATACTGACGTTGAACGAAATCGGCGGTATCCCACGTCGTGCTTCCAATCAACGGCTTCAAAGAACCTTTCGCCATAAAGTCGAGAACTTTCATCGACGGCAAGACGTTATGAGACTGCGGCTTTTCGGGCATCGTCTCGAAAAAGACAAAGGCTCCAGTACCGCAAAAGGAAAGAATGACCACAAGACAAACGATCCATTTGGCAATCTTATCGGTTTTCTCGCTAAAGTAGAGGTCAACTTTCGAGATTTTACTAGTAACGATCATTAATACCGTCAGAATAATCGCAAACAACAACAGAAACACAAGCATGTCGTTGTAGAACGCCATCATCGACAACGAGCCGTCCGCTATATTTGCAATCGGTTCAAACAGTCCGATAGCAAACAAGGTCGCAAAGAGCAAATTGAAGCCAATAATAGTAACGGTCCACAGCTTCATTTTGTGCCAGAACCCTAGCACGCCAATACCTAAAATCCCGCTAAGTATGAAAAAAGTCGTCATTCTAACCGCCTTATATTCCAGCCGCTTTGAAAGCGACGATTTCTTTATTTTAACATACGAACCAATTCTTCGTAAGACGTAACGCCTTCCTTCACCAATCTCGCGCCGTCTACAATAAACCCACGTTGACCCGATTTGAAGGCGGCTTGGCGCAACGCGTTGGCTTTTCGCGCTAAGTCGACGTCCGCCGCGATAATTTGACGCATATCGTCGGTGATTTCCAACACGTCAAAAATAGCGACGCGTCCCTTATATCCAATGTCGCGACACTCTTCGCACGGAACATAATAATCGCGTTGTCCGGGTTCAACGGGCTCGTGAACGCGTTTTCTGTAAATTTTTTCCGTTCGCGGATCCAATCCCAACTGTTTTAAAATCGTCGGGTTCGGTTTAATATCCTCTTTGCAGTCGTCGCAAAGTTTACGCACGAGACGTTGAGTAATTACCGAATGAAGCGTATCCGCCAACTCTTTTGCATCGACGCCGTATTTTAGCAGTTCGATAATCGTTGAAACCGAATCCTTTCCTCGATGCGTGGTGATGATCAAACGGTCGTTCTTCACTTCCTCACAAGCCAAACGCCAAGCGTCCAAGTTGACCATATCGCGAATCAAAACGACTTTCGGCTCCTTGAAATAAACGTCGGGCAGAACGGTCATAGGCGTCTCGCCCTTCGAGGAATCGTATTTAGTCGTCGTAATGTTTTCAATAAACTCGTATGGATGTTGAACGTCTTCAACGGCGGAGAAGTCGCGCGTAAAACGGTCGGCCGTATTAAACATAACGGTCGTCATCGTTTTCAAACCTTGATGAGGGGCGGAAGCCAATACGACCAACCCGTGATCGGCATTAATAACCGATCGCATTTTGTTTTGACGCTCTGGATCGTCGCAGATTTCGTCAATGTTTTTAAAGCTAGATTTTCCAAACATAAAGGAGACTTTGAACATTTCTCCCGTCGGCGTTCCGGCAGTATCCAGCTTCGCCTCGCAAACATTCGGCTTGCCTTTTTTATTCTTGTCGTACAAGATTTTAAAGACGCCGCTCTGACGTCCTCTCCGATCCTGCGGGTTCCCTCCAATCAAGATTTTAACGGCTTGCGCCACGTCGTCGGCGTCTTCACGAACCCACGGTTTCTTGAACGCGTCTTCGACGGGATGATACACGCCGTCTATTTGATATTGAAACTTGGTTTCTTCAGCGCCGAAATCGATCATAACTTCGGTAGCGCGCGCGTGCAACGCATGATACAATAGTTCGCGGAATAGATTATACCCGGCGGCGCCGTTGAAATTTCGCGAATTTACGGTACGCGTGAGCTTCGTGCGTTCGTCGAGATTAAGACCGGTTCCTTCAAGTTGAATTTCCGAGCCGCCTTCGTAAGCCATTGGCTTCGGCTTGACTTTTTGCTTGAGTACGCGCGTTCTAAACCAGAAAATAATATGACCTGGAGTCATCACCTTGTCGGCGTCAAGCAAATCTTTATTTCGCGTCTTAATATAGATAAAAATCGCAACCAACCAAGCGACGGCGACAAGGGGCATGCCGACCCAAAAGATCGGCACAAACAGCGCGACTAATATTGCGGCGCCAAAAGCGATCATATTTAGTCCGTTCCAGTAGGACTGATCCGGATCGCCTAATTTTTCCGAATCGTTATTACACCAGCCCGAAGTCGCAACCCAAGCCAAATAGAAGATCAAGAGAACGCCCAGCTTAATTGGACAAATAGAAACGCCACGTCCGCCGCGCCAACCGTTAGTCGTAGCGTCCTTTGCCTGTTGCGCAAATTCTCCGGCCCAAGTCGGCTCGGCTAGTAACACTAGAACGATCGTAGATAGAACGAACAAAGCCGTCCAACGAACGCTATTTTTTATCTTTTGCATTTTTTTACCAACAAAGTTCACGGAGCCCACTAAACTTACGCCTAGTGGAAGCAAGACGTTTCTATCTAAAAATGTTTGGAACGCGCCGTCGAGGCGTCCCAAAGAACTTATGGCAAATTCTTTACAGAATACCCGGTTCTTTAACTTCGATCCCCTTAAGAGCCATCTTCAAGGACTCGATATTCGGCGCGACTTCGAATGCGGTCGCGCGATCGATTTTCTTCATTTGAACAAGCGACTTCAAGGACATCGTGAAGTCTTGCATTCCTTCTTGCGCTTGAATACGAATAGCGTCGCCCAGTTTTTCGTCTTCTCCTTCGAGAATCAACTTGCGAATAACGTTGTTGACGATCATAATTTCGCAGGTTGGAACGCGTTGAACGCCCGGCAAAATAGACGGCAATAATTTTTGAGCGACGATCCCCTTCATATTCATCGCGATCGCGCTTCTGATCGCTTTGTGCATATTCGCGGGGAAAAGGTCGAGAATACGTCCGATAGTCGACGGAGCCGTCGACGCGTGAATAGTACCGAAAACCAAGTGCCCCGTTTCAGCGGCGTGAATCGCGGTTTCAAACGTCTCGCGGTCGCGCATTTCCCCGACCAACATAACGTCCGGGTCTTCACGGACGGCGTGCTTCATTCCGACTTCAAAGTCGCAGACGTCTTGCCCAATCTCCCGTTGATTGATTAAGCATTTCTCTTCTGTGAACATAAACTCAACAGGGTCTTCAAGCGTAAGAATATGCTTGTTATAATTCTTATTGATCCAGTTGAGCATTGAAGCGATCGTCGTCGACTTACCCGACCCCGTAACGCCGGCTAACAAGATCATTCCCTGACTATATTTGCACAACTCGTACAAAACCGACGGAATATGCAGTTTTTCCAACTCTGGAATAAAATTGTTAATACGGCGCGCCACCAAACCTACGTGTCCCATTTGCGTAAGGACGTTGACGCGGAAACGCCAAGTAACGCCGTCGACGACGCACGTATGCGCAAAGTCCGCTCCGCCGGTGTCGTTATAAATTTTGCGATTACGTTCGTCCATCATCGGAAAGATGAGGCGATTCATTTCTTCGTCGTCGATCGGACCGCGATTCAAAGTTCTCAAAGAGCCTTTAACGCGCACGTAAGGAGGTCGATCGACCTTCAGATGAAGGTCGCTGCCCGAAAGTTTGACCAACGCTTGAAACAGTCGGTCAATTTCGAGTTCCTTTCTCTTTTTTAACACGCGATCAGGCAATTCGACGGAAGACATAAACACGCTCTTTTCTTTACTATAAAACCAATCAACATTGCAACGCCGACTCGTTTCGCCGCGCAAGGCGTCAATAGAAGTTTGATCGTCAGTCTTACGATCGTCCTTACTATTAACGCCGCCGCAACGTTAAACTCTCACGGGCACGCCCGCCTCGCACATCGCTTCTTTTACTTCGGCGATCGAATACAAACCGTAATGAAAAACGCTGGCGGCTAAAACGGCGGAAGCGTTCGCTTCGACGATCGCCTCGACGAAATGTTTCGGCTCTCCCGCGCCGCCGCTTGCCACGACGGGAATCTTCACGGCGTCCGCAACCGCTTTTAAAATCGGCAAGTCATATCCGTTCTTCGTCCCGTCGCCGTCCATCGAAGTCAGCACGATTTCTCCGGCGCCTCGTTTCTCGACTTCGCGCGCCCAAGCGACGGCTTCTAATCCCGTTCCCAAGCGTCCGCCGTTGATAAAGACTTCCCAGAATTCTTTCCCATCCCGTATAACGCGTTTCGGATCAATATTAACGACGACGCATTGACTTCCGAAACGTTCCGCGGCGGCGTTAATCAAATCGGGCGTCTTCACCGCCGACGAATTAATAGACACTTTGTCGGCGCCCGCGTTCAAAATTTTTCTGAAATCGTCGACGGTTCTTATTCCGCCGCCGACCGTCAGAGGCATAAACACGACGTCGGCGGTTTTTCGCACCACGTCGACAATCACGTCTCGTTCTTCGTGGCTTGCGGTAATATCCAAAAAGACTAATTCGTCGGCGCCCTCTCGTTCGTAACGTCGCGCGACTTCAACAGGATCGCCCGCGTCGCGCAAATTAACAAAATTTGTCCCTTTGACGACGCGTCCGCCGCAAACGTCCAAGCAAGGAATAACTCGCTTTGCCAACATATCGAATCTCTTTCTTATACGCCGTCGCTTTCTCCACGTCGCCGACGAAACGACGTCCCTACAGTTTAAAAAAAAATCTCGAATCGTCAACGGGCGCCGACGACAAGTCGTCCTACCCCTTATTAGCAGTCTTAATTTTTCTCAGTTCGCGCATAATATAGTTTACGACGCTAATATTGGCGCGTAACGAAGCGGCAAAATCCTTCTTTTCTAGCGATTCCACCGCCCAATTTCTCGCCTTCGACACGCCGTCCCAATCTGGTTCAAACACGGGTTGCGCTCGCACCGCCTCGCACAACTGCGAACAAACGTCCTCGACTTTTTCCGCAAATAAAAGACTTGGCTCCGCCGAAACGCGCGAATACGGACCGGCGCCCAATCTTTCTTGCGAAGTTTCCCTTTTATTCGACGCAAACAACGTCTTTCGCGCAAAATAACAAAACAACGATCCGCAGGTCAAAGACGCCAAAAGAGAAATTACGAGGACGATCATCCCCGTTTGGTCAAAACGTCGCGCCAAACCGACGATCAACGCGACAAACAACGTCGCGCACGCCAATCCTAAAAGAGTCCAAACCGTTCCAGAAATAGGCTTTTTTTTCTCATAGACCTTATTGTTTTTTTCAACGTTTTGTTCTTCGTCTTTAAAAGAAGGGTTAGATTTCACACGCGCAACCACGACGGTAATATTATCTGATCCGCCGCGTAAGTTCGCGAAATTGATCAACGCTTCCGTCGCTTCTTCCGGTTGGAAAAGTTCGAGAATCTGTCCAATTTCGGCGTCTTCAAATTGACCGGAAAGACCGTCGCTACATAGCAAAAAGACGTCGCCGGGCGCCGTTGGAAAGGGACCTTCGATATCGACTTCCAGTCGTTCGGTAGGACCCAAAGAACGCGTAATCACATTTTTCGGTATAGAGTCCCAACGACGATATTGCGCGTGTAAATCTGGATAGCGCTTAACTTCCCAAACTAAACTGTGATCAAAAGTAATTTGTTCAAAAACGCCGTTGCGCAGGCGATAAACGCGGCTATCGCCGACGTGTCCGACGTAAGCGCCTTCTGGAGTCAGCGCCAAAGCGTCGCAAGTCGTTCCCATATCGTGAAACGCTTCGTCGCTTTGTCCGCGTTGTTGAATCGTTTTGTGCGCTTCAAGAATGGCGTTTCGCAACGCGTCGCTTGGTCGTTCGTCCGTTCGTTTCAAATAAGACTGCGAAACGACCGTCGTCGCAATTTGACTTGCAAGTTCTCCGGCCGCGTGAGCGCCCATGCCGTCCGCCACGACAAATAGATGCCCTCTGCTTCGCCACAAACGAGGCGTCGGCGCGGGAGAAACGCAGTAAGAATCTTGATTGTTCGAACGTCTCATACCGACGTCGGTTCGCGCCGAAAAGACGAGCGAGTCGTTCGGCCAATTTTCATTCCTGTCGTTCATTTCACACCTCGGCGAAAGCGGTTGAAACGCGTCATAAGGAAAGGTAAAAAGCGACGGCTTCTTTAAGTTCGTCGCAACGCCAACGACAACAAGCGCCGTCCGCGCCAAGCAACGTAAGCCCGACAATCAGCCACAGAATCCAAATTCGCGACTTTGAAGTCGTTTCCTTTAAACGCGTTCTCAGTTCGCGCGCCAAGTTTGTCCAAATCGTCGCGGCGTTCCCCATTTTCACGGCGACAAGAGCGGCGACGCGCCCCGTCCCACGCTCGTCGACGTAAAACTGCGCGTCTAAACTAGGCAAATTGAGCGAATCTCCGTCCCAACGCGCGTCGACGTCCAAATTCAACGAAGCAAGCGTCAAGGCGGAACGCAACGCGGAACGCGAAACGTTATAAACGACCAAACGCGTTCTCGAAACCGCGCCGACTATAGACGCAACCAGAAAATAGAGAAGCGCGACAAGCGCCCAAACGTACGCGCCCCAAACTTCGCAAGCGCCCCACGGAGCCATTAGTTGTCCCGGTCCGATAAAAAACAGACCGCTTGTCGCAAAAGCCAGTCCAAGAAAATCGCGTCTACCGTCGACTACTAAGAATTTCGAGCGCGCTTGCATCAGCGCAAGCGCTATAAAATACAAAGCAAGCGGAAAGGTAGCCGCACAGAAATAAAAAACCGTCATCGGCGCAAGCCTCCACCAAACACGCGCATCGTCTTGCGCCAAATTTTAACGAATCAATTCTTGTTCGTCGCCTCTCCATACGACGCGCCGTCGGTCGAAGCGCCGCCGGTTGAAACGTCGCCGACGTTCTTGGTCGCTTGCGTTTCCTCGACGTTCTTTTCCCCGACGTTCTTTTCATCCTCCTGCTTCGCCTCTTGCTGAGAAACGTCGGCAGGTTTAGGCGCAAATTTACTAAAGACGTTCTTCTGCAACGAAATATACGATCCAACGCATGCAAAAATCAACGCGATTACCAAGAAGACGTTGAAAATCGCGCGTTTTGCGCCTTTGCCAACGGAGTCGCCAATATAGCTCTTCTTATTGTTCAAATAGAAGAAGATAAAATACGCGATCGGCAACATCGTAAAGCATACGGCGGACGCGACGACCGGGAACCACATCGGCAAACTAACGACGACGCCTAAATAACCAATACAAGGCGTCAACGCAAAGAGTCTGAAACGTTTTTGCGTCATTTTCAGTCCGAGCATTTCGCACATCGTGAATCCGCAAGCGACCATATGAACGCTGACGGCGCCTCCGCACATCCCCATCAATCCGAGACAGAAAATAACGCGTCCTCCGGGTATGCCTTGGAACGCCTCCGCAGCTCCAAGAGGCGTCAAACCAGTTTGAACGGCGTCGGAACCGTTATAAACGCCCGTTACGGTCATCGCGATAATGATTAAAGAGGTGACGATCATAAAGGGCAGGAACATCGTCATGCCCAAATCCCAACGCGCCAGCTTTTTATGTTCGGCGCCCCAGCCTTTCGCTAAGAGCGAGTAAGGGTAAAGGAACGTCATATTGATGCCGACGGCGGCGCCCAACATACCTAAGACTTGCAGGACGGTAGCCGAATCGACGGAACCCGTCGCGGGATTTTTCGGGAACCCATAATAACCGCAAAAGCCTTTAACAACTTCCATCCAGTCGACGCGTCCAATATTTAAAACGCAGACGAGTAAAAAGAAAATAATGACTAAGGCGATCATCGCGCGCAAGAAGCGTTCGTAAATTTTAACGCCCTTAGCGCCCTTGCCGTAGTTAAAGACGACGATAATATTCATTGCAAGAATAAAAGCGCCGACGAGAAAACTTACGACAAACCCTAGCGGGGTAATACCGGCGCTAATTTTAAACCCGAGGAAATCAATAACTTGCGGCATTCCTTCGGGTATTGCTTTAGTAACGGTCAATCCAGCCATAGAGGCCAAGTCTCGCCCTGCGCCGGCCAGCAACGCGTATTGTGGAAAATGCCAAATGACGGACGACAAAATCGTTCCAAGCGCCCACAGAAAAACGAGCGGCTTCCATATTTCTTTACAGAAAGATTGATATGGTCGTTCTCCTCGCGTTAAGACGACGTTAGAAAGCGCGCCCAACATCATTACGCCTAAAAACATTGCAAGGGGTTGAACCCAAAGCAATTTATATCCAAAGGAAGCGCCGGCGAGTACGGAGGCCGTCGCGCTACCCGCGCCAAGAGTCATCGCGCTTTGCAACAACCCCGGACCTGTTCGCTTGACATACCCCCAAGAACGCTTGTTCAACGGCAACGTTTCTAAACGTTGAAGTTCGGCTCTTTCAGCGGCAAGTTTTTCCGGATCCCATTTCGGACTCATCGGCAATCCCGAATCCGCTTGTTGTTCGGCGTTTTTTTCTATTTCAGTCGTCATTGACAATTACACCTCGTTTTGCGCGAAAAGGATTCGCCCCCCTTCGGCGTCGTTAAACTCAAATGAATTCCAATACCGAATAATATCTCGGACGTTTGCTTTACTATTTACAGGGTTGTAAATTCCCCAAACGTGTTCCTCCCATTATTATAAACGCGGCGGGTCGACGTTTCAAGAGAATGATAAAAAAAGAAGGAAAAAGAACGCAAAAAAAAACACATAGGCGCTTTTTCCCTTAAAAATTAACAAAAGAACGCGTTTACTCTAAATCGACTCGTCCTCGTTCTCTTTTCTTCGCCGAAAGACGTTTTTTCGAATCAAGTCGGCGCAAGATCGAACCGTAAGTCGGTTTGGTAGGAATGCGTTTCTTTGGCTTTTTCGACGCTTTCAGAAGCGCGTCTTTCAATTTCCTCAAGCAAGCGTCTTTGTTTTTCGGCGCGTCGCGTGAAATTTGACTCGTGATTACGACGTCGCCCGATGCGGTCGTCCACGAAGGATACAACGTCTTAAAGCGTTCGGTTATTTCGGAATCCAAACGTCCGGAATTTAAATTCCAACGCAAACGCGCCTTGCTTGAAACTTTATTGACGTTTTGTCCCCCCGGTCCCGAACTACGCGCGTAAGTTATTTCAATTTCGGACAACGGAATAGAACACACGCCCGGTATTTCCAACGTCGTCAAAGAATTCTGGTTATTAACGCCCCCGTCGTTAGAAAAGGTCGCTCGTCCTGAATTGTCTTCCGATACGGCGTTTTTTATATTCTTCATATTCGTTTCCAGCTTTTTACCTTTTTCCTATTGCCAAAAACGCCTCTATTAACGATAATGACGCGCGTTACAGGACAATATGCGTTTTGGTATTGTATTATAAAACGCCAAACGCGCAACAAGTCGCTTGTCGAGATTCGCTAAACGTTTGTTAGTTTATCGAATCTGCGCGACGCTAAACACAGGTTTAAGGAGAAACCGCCGTGCCGGAAAATAAAGAAAAAGAAAACGCCGCCCCAACAGCAGTCCGTCCTCAGCTCAAAATCGACGATTCGCACGTCGTCGCTTCCTATGCGAATTTTTGCCGCGTTACCGGCACGCCTGAAGAATTGATCGTCGATTTTGGTCTCAATCCTCAACCGATGGGCGTTCCTGCGGAACCGATCCCGGTTTCCCAACGCATCGTCGTCAATTTCTTTACGGCTAAACGCCTGTATCACGCGCTTGGAATGACGCTTCAACGTCACGAGGCCGCGTTTGGCGCTTTGGAAGTCGACGTCAACAAACGCGTTCAGCGTCAGTAGTTTATTTGCGCGACGCAATGTTTTGTTTTTAACGCGCTTTGTTTTTAACGCGCTTTACATTGTTCAGAAGACCGAGCGTATCGCTCGGTCTTTTTATAAGGACGCGCTTTCGATTCCATATTATTTCAACGCATAAATAGCAAGATTTTTGTCGATCAATGACTATCTGTCCGTTACTTAGCGGAAGTTCGGGAAACGCGACTTACGTCGCAAGCGGTTCGACTCGCGTTTTAATCGACGCGGGCGCGACTGGAACTCAACTTGAGAACAGCCTTCGTCAAATCGGAGTCGACCCACGAACGTTGACTTGCCTCTTAGCGACGCACGCGCATTCGGATCATATTTTGGGACTTGGCGTTCTATCGCGACGCTACCGACTTCCAATCTACGCAAGTATCGGCGTTTGGGACGACCTGCTTAAAGGCGACAAAATCGGCAACGTTCCTCCTCGTTTCATCAAGGTTTTTCGCAGTATTAATACCGATCAAGAATTAGATTTGGGCGAATTGCGCGCTAAATATTTTTCGACGCCGCACGACTCTTACGACTCGGTGGGCTACGTGTTGACCGACGGCAAAAAATCTTTTGGTCTTGCCACGGATTTCGGACGCGTAACGCCCTGCATACGCAGTTCCCTACTAGGTTGCGACGTCGTGTTGCTAGAAGCCAATCACGACGTCGAAATGTTGTTGAACGGACCCTATCCATATCCGCTCAAACAACGAATCCTTTCGGACGAAGGTCATCTTAGCAACGAAGCCGCAGGACGCTTCGCGGTCGAACTCGTCAAAAGCGGCGTAAAAACTATCTATTTAGGGCATCTTAGTTTGCATAACAACACGCAACGTTTGGCGTATGACGCGGTAAAACAAGCGTTGCTCGACGCGGGTCTCGAGACGCCGCGCGACGTCGAAGTTTATATGACAAGACGAGACGAACCGAGTCGTCTGCTTGATTTGTAGAAACAACAAAAGGAGCGTTCCCTTGATTCTCAATCTGATCTATTTCTCGACGCTACTTCTCGTTTCGCCTTTTTTGTGTTATCGCGCTTGGCGTTATAAAAAATATCGCGACGGCTGGGGACAAAAAATATTAGGTCTAGCGCCTCGACTCGCGCCCCTTCAAGGAAAACGTAAACGAATCTGGTTTCACGCGGTCAGCGTCGGAGAAGTCAATCTGCTCAAACCTCTTGTCGCCGAATTACAAGCGACGCGTCCAGACTGGGAATTTGTCGTTTCCGCAACTTCTAAAACGGGATTCGAACTAGCTCGACGTCTATTTGGCGATATTTCAACCGTTTTTTATTGTCCTCTTGACTTCACTTGGTCCGTTAAACGCGCCCTACGACGCATCAAGCCCGACGCGTTGATTCTAGTCGAGTTGGAACTTTGGCCCAATCTTGTGAAAGCCGCGCGCAAACGCGGCGTCAAAATCGCGATCGTCAACGGACGTATTAGCGACGCATCCTTCACGACTTACAATTACGTTCGTCGTTTTCTTGCCCCAACTTTTCAGCGCGTCGACCTAATCGTAGCGCAAGACGAACTAGCGGCGGGCTACTTTCGCGCGCTCTCGCCGACTCCGGAACGCGTCGTCGTTTCAGGTTCGATCAAATTTGACGGAATTCAAACGGATAGAAACAATCCGAAAACCCAAGAATTAGCGCGTTTGGCCGGCGTAACGCCTCAAGACGTCGCGTATCTATGCGGCAGTACGCAAGCGCCGGAAGAGGTCGGCGCCATAGAGACGTATCGACGGCTCTATCAAGAATTTCCCAATCTTAAACTAATCGTCGTTCCTCGTCACAAAGAACGCTTTGAAGAAGTCGCCAAATTACTCGACGCGTCCGGCTTTCAATGGACGCGTCGCTCGTCGCTTAACCCCAACTCGCCGCCGACGGGCGCAAGAGCGCGAATTCTACTAGTGGACGCGTTAGGCGAACTGGGAGCTTGGTGGGGATTGGCGCAAATCGCCTTCGTCGGCGGAAGCTGGGGTAATCGCGGCGGACAAAATATGCTTGAACCGGCGGGATACGGCGCGGCCGTTTCATTTGGTCCCAACACTCGCAATTTTCGAACGATCGTGGAAACTCTTCTGCGCGCAAAAGCGGCGGTAGTCGTCGCAAACGTCGACGAATCGACGGCGTTTGTCCGCAAATGCCTTGAAAACGTTTCATATCGCGAAACGCTTGGCGAAGCCGCGCGACAAATAGTTCTTCAAAATCGAGGCGCGACTCGACGAACTTTCGACGCCCTAATTGAGTTGTTGGAGAATTGACGTCGTTTTTTAGGTTCCTGAAGTCGACGTTTCGCTTTCTGTATTGTATTATTCTTGATAATATATTCCGAATAAAATAGGCGTCGACGCTTATTTGAGGCGCGTATTATTCAATTAAGCGCTATTGATAAAATCGTTTTACTCGATACACTTTATATCAAAATAAATAAAAGAGGAAGGTTTTTTTAAAAAATTGCTTTACGAGCATTGAATAAGGGGCTAAATTATACGATACGATACAGTGATTACGTCGAGTTGGCAAGACGCGCAAAATAAAGCGCTCGCATAACAGAACGCAATACGTTGAATAGAACCGAAATTGTTCGCCTTTGTTTCCTCAAGGACGAACCTGTTTCGAATCGCATACACACGCCTTTATACGCTTGGCGCGAGGATCGTTGCAATGAGTAAGCTCCAAAAAGACAAAGAAATAATATCGTCGACGCTAAAATCCGTCGACAAAGCGTCGCCCCTAAGCGCGCGCGTTATTTGCGTCGCCGTCGCTTTGGGCGCTTTGTGTTTGCTTCCAGCATACGCCGCGCCTCAAGACCCCGCTCCTGCGGAAAGCGCCTCTGCCGCGCCTGCCGCGCCGACGCAACCGACGGAAGAAGAACGTCGCGCCGCGTTGGACAAAGTCGGCGTCAATTCGCCCGCCGACATTCCTAATCCGACCGAAGATCCGGCGGGCGCCGCCGCGTTGGCTACGAAAGTGGAAGACGCGTTAGCCAATCCCGATCCGCCGACGCCGAAACCTTCCGTCGCGGTTAAATTGGTCGATTTCGATCCGAAAAAGAGTTACTCGCGCTTGCTCTATCCAAGCGTCGCGACTCGAGTCGGCTTGTCTGAAGAACAGAACAAGCGAATCGGAGAATTGATGACGGAGCGCGCGCAAAAACTGGCTAACGCGCCCAAAGAAGAGTGGAACGCGATCACGTCGGAGTCTGAAAAAGCGCTCGAGGCGGTTTTGACGCTCGAACAAAACGAACGCTTTAAGAGAGGCATCACCGAAAAAACGATCGTTTTGCGTTTTAGTAAGGAAAAATGGGTCGACGTTCTAAGTTGGTTTGCCTCTGAAGTAGGGCTCCAGCTCGTAATGAACGCGCCGCCTCAAGGCACCTTCACCTACAGCGACAAAACGGCTTACGCGCCTAAAGACGCGCTTGATATTCTTAACGGCTATCTTAATTTCAAAGGATATACGTTAATTCGTTATAACGACTTGTTAATTCTGCACGATTTCAAACTCGGCGCGCTTCCCCTTCAATATCTCCCTAAAATCGAGCCTGAAGATTTGCCTAATCAAAGCCGATTCGATTACGTCGCGTTGACGATTCCGCTTGAGCGGCGCAATATGAACGCCGTGCGTCAGACGATTCAGCCCTTTATGGGACCTTACTGCGTCTTGCGTTCTCTAGCCGGCAATTCGCTTATGGTCGTCGATTCGGTAAATTCGTTGCGCGAAATTTACCAAGCGGCGTTGTCCGTTTACAACCCCGATCCGCGACCAGAAGACGTTCAACGAGATCAAAGACGCGATCGTCAAGGTCCCCCGCCCGAGACGCCGCAATGGCGCGCTTATGAATTAGGCGGGATTGCGTATACGACGATCCAAGAACAAGTCGAAATTTTTGCGCCCAGCGCCAAGCCTTTGTATAATCCTCAGTCGGACACGTTGCACTACCTTGCCGTTCCTAGCGTTCTGAACGTCGTCGACGGTTTGATAGCCAAGCTGAAGGAAGGCGTCGACCCCGCCAAAAACGCGATCGTCAAAACTTATTCGCTCGACAGTCTTACCAGCGCTTCCGGCGTAGAATTGTGGGCGATGGCGCGACGTATGGGACCAAACGCGGGCGGAGGAGCGTTCCGTCAATTTGGGCAAGGCGCCAACCAAGAGTTCTTTACGCAACTTGTCGACGCGTTGCAAAAAGGTTCGCCCGACGCGCAAATTGAACTCAACGAGACCGCGCGCAAACTGTTCGTCGTCGCTTCCGCCGCCGATCATGAGAAAATTGCGGCGACAATTTCCAGTTTGACGGCGCCGACGGAAGAGTCTGAAACTCCGACTTTCAAAATTTATCGTTTTTCGAGTTCCAGTTCCAGTTCGCGTTCCTACTCGCCGGGAATGATCGATCCCACGATCGCGATCGTTCTCCGCGTAACCGCTCCTTTAGCTCAGACCTTCCCGACAAGCGACGGCGGCATAATGGTTATCGGCACGCAAGCCGAGCAAGACGCGGTCGCCAAAGCGTTGAAGGACTATGAAACGAACGTCGACACGCCCGACCAGCAATTCGAATTCAAAGCCTACGCGCTTACGACTCGTCAAGTCTCTCGTTTCACGCAAATTTACGCGCAAATTTCTTCGACGCCCGAAATGCGCGGCGCCGTGCGAATTCCCGACCCCTATATTCCGACGCGTTTCGCAATCTGGGGCAAGCCCGCGCAACAAGCGCAAGTGGCGCGCATTGTCGAACAAATCGCCGCCGCCGAGGACTACGTTAAAGACGAAGTCGTTCCGCAAGGATTGCCCGAACCGCAAGAACCCGCCCCTGTTCCGGCTGAACCAGCCCCTACTCCGGCTGAACCCGCCCCCGCTCCGGCTGAACCTCAAAAGCCGGTTGCGACGCCTTCCGCCGAGCCTGTCGTTCCTGCGGAACAAACTTTCAGTTTGAACGAATCGCAAGTAGGAGCCGAGCAAGAAGCGCTTAACGCCGGTAATAAAAACGCGTTTACGATCGGAGATCACGGAGTCTATATGACGGTAATTCCGATCAAACGCGTCTCTATTAGCACGGCCAATTCGATTTTGACCAATATGATTCCCGGTCTGGACGTTACGATCGACTATGCGTCGCCCTCGCTTGTCGTCTACGGCTCAAAATCTGCGGTCGACTCGGCCGTTCAACTGGCGGCGCGTTTGGAAGGACAGCTTGACTACGTTTTGGAAATAGTCGATTTGACAAAGGAATTGCCGACCGAAGTCGTCTCCGCGTTGCCTCGAATCGAGCCGCGCGTCGTTTCGACTTATGATCGCGCGAATCAACGCATAATTCTTTCGGGTAATCCTTCCGACGTCGCGCGAATGAAGGTTTATATCGCTCAAATTCAAAATTCGACGACCGACGAGAAAGACGGAGTGTTCTATCTCGACGTCGAACGCGACGTTCCGAATCAAATTCAAGATTACGTCAAGCGCGCCGTTCCCGGTTCTGAAATTTCCTACGACGGTTCAAACCGCCGTTTCACGATCATAGGCACGCCGACGGAACAACTTGCGGCGGCGAAACTATTGACGGACGCCGTGCAAAACTTGCCTCCTGAGAACGAAACGCGCTATTACAAATTTGCCGACCAAGTCTCCGATCGCGTGATCGATTTGATCAAAGAGCGCGTCAAAAATCTTCAAACGATCGAACGCGACAAATTGAATTCCGGCGTTTTAAGAGTCGTCGCCAAACCGTTCCAACACGAAGAAGTCGCTAAAATCGTCGAAGAACTGAAAACCGATTATCCGTTCGAAGATCAAAACACGTTCGTTTCTTACCAGACGACGAAGGAAGTTCGCGCGCGTTTTGACCAAGTTAGAGACGATTTCACAAGAGAACACGGTTCGATTAAGATTCTGCAAGACAATTCAACCAATTCGTTCGCAGTCTGGGCGTTGCCCGCGCAACACGAAGCGTTGAAAAAATTGCTGGATCAACTTGGTTCGGTGGAATCCGGCGAAAAAGAAACGGCGACTCTCTATACGCCTAAGCATATCGACGCGGCGACCCTAGTCTCTATTTTAAAAGACTTGCAACCGAACTTAACGATCGTGAACGACGCGATAAACGATCGACTTATATTGCGCGGCGTCGCAAGCGAATTGAAAGAAGCGCAAACGACGCTTGAAACGCTCGACGTCTTGGAAAAAGACGGCGTAGAACGATTCTTCAAGTCTTATCCTATTAAGGGATTTTACAGTTACGACGGCGTAGGGTCGTATTATTCGCCTTCGTATTACGTTCGCGACATAAGCAAGTTGGCGCCCGCCGCGCGCATAACTTACGATTACTATAATCAAGCGCTGGTCGTTTGGGGCACGGCGGAAGAACACGAAATCGTCGAGAAGGCGGTTCAAAACCTAGCCGACAACAACGCGATCGAAAAACGCGTGCTTCGTTGGCAAATTAGACGCAACAACTATTCGACGTTGACGTCGCAAATTGCCGCCGTCTATCCTGGCGCGACGCCCGTTTACGATTCCGCTTCAAATTCGTTGATTATCCGAACCTCCAACCTTGTCAACTTAGAAGCCGTTCGCGAGTTGCTCGAATTGCTCGACCCTGAAGAAGCGTCTGAATTTGACGCCGTTCTTGAATATTACGACGCCGGGGCTTCGCCCTCTTCCGATCTCGTCGAAGCGGTTAAAGCTTTGGTTCCCAACGCGTCGCTTGTCCAAACGGACGCGAAAAACAAGCAGTTGCTTGTCATTGCCAAGCCGGCGGAACAAAAAATTGTGGCGGACAATATCGGACGACTCGCCAAAACCTACGGTTCCTCTGATTTGCGCCTGATTCCGTATCCCGTCTACGGTATGAAAGTCGCGGAACTCGTAAGCTCGATGGAATCCGCCTATCCTTCGGCGTCCTTCGAAGCCGATACGCGCGGAAGTCGAATTCTCGCGCGCGCCACGCTTGAAGACCACGTGAAAATTTCCGAAGAAATCGCGCGCGTCAATTCCGATTCGGGCGAAATCGCCAATCCCGACGATCCCGAAGAATTGCAGTACGCGCCCGGTCCGCGCGTCGTCGTTTACGAATTGGACGAGCCGACGGCCGCGATGCAAATTCGCGGAGTCGTCGCCAACCTGTTTCCCGAAGCTGAAGTCTTCGGCGGTCAAAACTATTATCGTACCGTCGGACAAAGAGAACGCGTAACCGTCCTTGCAAACGCGCGCGAACAGAAAATGATCAAATCGATCGTCGAAACGTTCAATAAGAAGGACGAAGAAGACGAGTTGAAATTCGCCGTCTATCCGTTCGGAGAAGCCGACGCTTCGACCGTCGACGTTTTGATTGGCAACGTCGTGCCCGACGCAATGTCGATTCCCAGTTCGCCAAGCGGCGCGCGCAACGATCCGCAAACGCGCTATCAGCAACGCCAGATGATAAATCAAATGCGTCAACAGCGTCGTTACGGAGGTTATGGAGGCGGAACCAATCCTAACGCCTCGATTCCGTTCTATCGCCTCGACGAAACCAACAAGATCGTCGCGCTCTTCGCAAAAGAAGAAGCTCATCAACAAATTAGAGATGCGATCGAAAAACTGGCGTCGTTGTCGACGGAAGAAGTCAAATCGGTTACGAAAGTCTATCGGCTTGCAACTCCTTTGGCCTATTACGTCTCCAACGCGATGAGAACGTCGTTTCCGACCGTCACGCCTATGGCTCCGACAAATTTCGAATTGATCGTTATTGGACCTCAAGCCGAAATGGAAAAAGTCGACGAATTCTTAAGTAGCATCATCGACGGCGGCGATTTTGACAAAGGGTCGACGCGAATGCGCCTGTTCACGTTGCCTGAAGAGGCGGGTTATGGACGCGACCGAATGGTCAATATTATCAATGCAAACTTTTCGGCTTACGGAACCTACGCGTATCCGGGCGCTATCGGCAATCAAGTTATTGTCTGGGGCGTCGACGAGTCTCTTGACCGCGTTGGAAAGTTTATCGACGAAATAGTCAAGACGCCAAACGACGAAACGTTCGTTACCTATCCGATCGTCAACGTCGATCTTACGCTCGCGACGACTTTTTTCGCCAAAATTTGTCCCAATCTTGAAATTACGCCCGACGCGACGCGCAAAGCGTTGATCGTCCGCGGAACTCCTTTGCAACACGCCGCGCTCAAAAAGGCGTTGGAAGCGTTCGACAAACCGGCGGAAGAGGGCAATAAGTTATGCGTCGCGACGTACACTTGGGACGACTCCTATTCTTATTGGCCGGTTTACGCGGAATTACGCGCGCGCTTTATACCGATCGGCGCGACTGTCGTACCCGCGTCGGACGTGTACGAATTCGTGATCACCGCGACGGAAGCCGATCAAAAGACGATCGCGAAGTATCTTGAAATGCGACGCAAAGATCAGGCGGAACGCAGTTACCAGCTTCGCTCGTACTATTTGCAACGCGTCAACTTCACTAAAGTCGTGCAGATTTGCCCGACGTTAATTCCGCGCGCGGCAGTCTATCCGGGCAAGGGCGCCAACGAAATCTTCGTCGTCGCGACTCCGCTCGACCACGCGAAATTCGAAGCGATGTTGTCGCAACTAGAAACGACGCCGGAAGGAAAAGACGCCGACGGGCTACAAGCCAAGATTTTCCCGACATACGCCGCAAGCGTTGCGATCAATATTCTACAACCGCAGTTGCCGGGCGTCGTAATGTATCCTTTGACGAACGAACGGATACTCGTCTGGGGTAGCGAATCCGATTTCGCTTACGTCGAGAAGGCTTTAAAGGTAGTCGGCGAAGCCTTCCCTCAACCAGTATTGAAAAAGTATCCGTTGTTGCACTTGCGTTTGCAAGACGTCCTTGGAACTTGCGCTTATAAATTTGCGGGGCAAGGTTCGTTCTTCTCGTCCACGTCCGGCGATTTAATGTGCTTGGCGTCTGAGGAGATTCAAGACGAAGTCGCCAAGATGTTGCAAGAATTCGACGTCGAGCCGTCGGACGATTCGCGATATGTTCCCGAAGCTTACGATATTAGCGACATACCCGTCGCTTCGCATCCCTACGTCGCGTCGACGATCGCGCAAATCGAACCGGAAGCGTTGCAATTTCCAACGACGACGCCGGGTTATATGGTAATTTACGCGCGTCCGGCGCATCACAAGAAGATTCGCGAAGTCGTCGACGCGTTGCTCAAGGAACGTCCCGACCTCAAACAAAGAATGGTCGCGTACACCGTTCGTCGTTTGACGTTGCCTCAACTTTCCGCGCTATTGTTGCCCCTTTATCCGAATATTAAAATCGGCGCGGGCACGAGCGAAAATCAAATTATCATCCTCGCCAAAGAATCCGAACACGAGAAAATCGCCGAATTGGTTTCTCAGCTCAACAAAGAAAGAGACGACGGCCAAACCGCGCGCGTTTATCGCTTGAAGAATTCGCAACTCAGCGTCGCGCGTCAAGCGATTATGACGATGTATCCCTTGGCGACGGTCGTTATCGATCAGATGTCTCGTTCCGTCTTGGTCAAAGCCTATGAAGACGAACACGCCAAAATTGCGCAGTTAGTCGAAGAAATCGACGAAAAAGACCCCGAAAGAAACACCTCGTTTAAGGTTTTCAATATCGGCACGCTCAATTTCTCGCGTCTGGTCGCGGCGTTGCGCAATTTCTACTCGGGCGATCCCGCGTTCCAAGTTCAACTGGATTCTTCCAGTCAATGCTTGATTGTGCGCGGAACGTCGATCCAACATAAGGCGGTGGAAGATTTAATCGAAGAAGTTCGAGCGGGCGGTCTTGCCGATCCAGACGCGTATATGCAAACGTACACGCTCAAAAATCAGTCGGCGCTCACCTCTTTATACTCGATTTTCTACGAGCAGGGACGCGATATCAATATGTATCGCGACTATTCGACCGGAAAACTCGTCGTCATTGGTCGACCCGAAGAACATAAAATGGTTCAAGACGTCTTAGACGTCGTGGCGCCTGAAGAAACGGAACTTGCCGTCTTCGATTTGGTTTACGTCGATCCGTCGACGGCGCGTCAAGTGTTCGGTATGATCGAGACGGACGGAACCTACGTCGACGCGCGATTTGACGCTAATTCCAATCAGTTGTTTGTTCGCGCTACTCCGTCGAAATTGGAAGAAATTCGTAAGGTCTTGATTCAAATGGGCGAAAAAGACCTCGAAAAAATGAAGCCTTTCGTTGAAACGACCGAAAAAGGCGCGGCGGAAACCGACGGAAAAAGGATTTATTTGCGCGACAACCTTGTCGGCGCGACCGATCGTCCCTTCAAACAGGAGACGACGCCGATCGACGTTACCAAACTTGAGCCCGTCAAATCGAGCGATTCGCAAGAAAACGCGCCCGTCGACGTAACCGCGCCTAAACAAGAAAACGCGACGCCTACGTTAAAGATCGAAGAAACGTCGAATTCTATGCGAACCGTTACGATTAGCGGAGGAGACGTCGTCGGTATCGTCGACAAAGCCGTCAAAAAATGGGAAAGACATAATCCGATCACCGTATTGCAGGGGGACGGCGGATTAATTCAAGAAAAGAATCCGACTACGGAAGAACCCAAGGCGGAAGTTTCGGCGACGCCTGCGCCTGCGGTGGAAGAGCCCAAGGCGGAAGCTCCGGCGACGCCTGCGTCTGCGGCGGAAGAGCCTAAGGCGGAAGCTCCGGCGACGCCTGCGTCTGCGGCGGAAGAACCCAAGGCGGAAGCTCCGGCGACGCCTGCGCCTGCGGCGGAAGAGCCCAAGGCGGAAGCTCCGGCGACGCCTGCGTCTGCGGCGGAAGAACCCAAGGCGGAAAAATCGACGCCGGAAACGTCCGCTAAAGAAGTCTCTTTCAACGTTTCGCCGCTTTTTTTTTCGCTTAATCGTTCGTTGTTGAGAAGAGTCGCGTTTGGCGCGTTGTTTCTCGACGACGAGGAAGTCGACGCGCAAGACGTAGAAAACGCGACGATTCAAACGACGGACGAGGTTGCGACGAAAGAAAGCGCGCCTTCGGAAAAAATGATCGAAGGCGCCGTTCCCGTCGCGCCGGGCGTTTACGTCGTCGTCAATCCCGACGGTTCGTTGCTGATTTCTTCGAGCGACGAAGCGGCGCTCGAGGAATTTCAGCGCAATTTGTCGGCGGTCGTCGACGAAATGAAAGACGCGTCTTCCGACGACGCTACTTCAAACGAAAGTTTAGTCGAAGAGAACAAAGAATTGACGGAAGAGTCCGAAAACGATCCGGCAAATCCGAATTCCTTGAATTACTTGTCCTATATGACGGAGGAAAACCTCGCGAAAGCTAAAGAACGCGTTCTGTTGGAAAGCCGCAACTACACGGTTTTCAAAGTGGAAAACGTCGGCGTTTCGCAGTTGGTTCCTCGCCTGCAGACGTACCTTGCGGATCGAATTAGTCGTAATACTCGCAACGCTTACGGCGATTATTATTCGTCGTCTGGAATTTACTTGCAAACGATAGGAGCGTCAAACGCGTTGTCGTTTCAGCCCGACGTCGCGTTGAACACGTTGATGGTTTACGGCTCGAAAGCGGATCGCGACGCCGTCGGCGCTATGATCGTTCTTTTAGACGACGTGGATTTATTCCCGCAACCGATCACCAAGCCGTACAAAATCAAGGTGGAAAACACGTCGACGTTGCGTATGGCTCAACAAGTGTTGAGCGCGTTTTCGCGCAAATTTCAAACGACGTTGTTGCCCGGTAATCTTTCCCCGCGAATCTCTCCTAACCCGACGACAAGTTGCATCGAGGTTTACGCCCCTGAAGCCTTGGCGAAAGAAATTGAAGAATACGTCAAAGAAGTCGACAAGGAGATTTTGGAAGAAAGCGTTCGAAAAGTACGCGTCGTCGAACTGAAATCGATCAACTCGAAAGTTCTCACGTCGTACTTAACGAATTTGCGTTCGAATCAAACGGCTAACACAATGCTTTCAACGCCCTATATCGGAGGAACGCAACCGTTTATTCCGCAACAGTTCGGCAATATGGGAATGAATCCGATGTATAACGCCGGAAACCGCGCGCGGTATCAAATGATGCAAGGTATGGGCGGTATGTACGGTCCAGGCGGCATGTATGGTCAAGGTCGTAATCGCGGGTTCTAACTCACACGATTCGTTATAACGCGTCCCAACAACGTCAAGCCGAAATAGAGTTCGCGCGAATCTATTTCGGCTTTTTTACTTACGTTACCGAAGGAATTCTTTTTTAAAATAAACACGGCTATCTTATGCAACGCGTTCCCTATACTCCGGCTGATTTTTCGAAAAACCCTTTGATGTTCTACTACGAGGTCACTCGCGCTTGCGATTTGGTATGTAAACATTGCCGCGCATCGGCGCAAGAATCGGCGGCGCCCGACGAATTGTCGACGGAAAACGCGCTGGCGTTGATCGAAGACGTCGCGCGTTTTCCGCGCAAGCCGACGATCTGCTTCACGGGCGGCGATCCGCTCAAACGTTCCGATCTTTTCCAGTTGATCCGACGCGCGACCGATTTAGGCATAGGCTCGGCGCTGACGCCTTCCGCGACGCCATTGGCGACGTTCGACGCTTTTAAACGCGCTAAAGACGCGGGCGTCTCCGCGATCGGACTCAGCATCGACGGATCGAATTCAGAAGTCCACGACGCGTTTAGAGGATTCGACGGCAGTTTTAAGAAAGCGCTAGAAATGTTGCAATACGCGCGCGATCTCGAATTGCCCGTCCAAGTCAACACGTCGATCACGCGCCGAAACGCCGATTTAATCGACGCGATCGCCGATATGTTGGAAGACAAGGGCGTAATGATGTGGTCGGTTTTCTTCTTGGTGCCGGTAGGTCGAGGCGTCGAAGAAGAGCGCATATCTTCGGCGGAATATCGCGAAGTCTTCGCCAAGCTCTACAAACGTTCGCAAAGCGCGCCGTTCTCCGTTAAAACGACGGAAGCGCCGCATTATCGACGGTTCGTCTTAGAACAAGGCGGCGATCCGTTAGCCGCGCCAAGAACGCGCCCGAGTTTCCCAAAATCCGCCTTTGCCGACGCAATGAAGGTTCAGCCGCAAAACGTCGAACTATCCAAAGAAGCGTCGGACTCGGTAGGAAGAGGAAGACGCGCGCGCGCCCCGTTAGGAATTACCGACGGACGAGGAATTATGTTCGTCGGGCATAACGGAGAAATTACGCCCGCTGGATTCTTACCGATCGTCTGCGGACGATTTCCTAAAGATTCCGTCGTCGACGTTTATCAAAATCACCCGTTGTTTAAAGCGTTGCAAGACCCCGACAATTATAAAGGCGTTTGCGGCAAGTGTTCCTATCGGCATATTTGCGGAGGAAGTCGCGCGCGCGCCTACGCCGTTACCGGCGATCCGTTGGAATCGGAACCCGATTGCGATTTTGAAAATAGGTAAAGCGATCTATTAAAAAGGGAACGCCGCTTCTAAAACAAAGGATTCCATAGAAGCGGCGTTTGTCGCTTCTCTTCCATAATGTCTTTCTGGGATAATATTTCTGTTTTGAAACTAGGAATTTCCAATCCCCAATTATCCCATCCTACGTAATTTTTCCTCGCAAAAAGTTCTATTTTTCGTTGTTCCGGGAACATTCGAGTAATTCCGTCAATAACAGCCTCGGGCTTTTCACTATGTTCTCCGCGACGAATAGAAACTAATTGACGCACGTTCCTAGCGCCGCGTGGCGAAGGAATACGCCCCTTTTTAAAAACAAGAACAAATTCCGTTTGTGAAAGAGTATACCGACCGGGATTATGAACCTGTTTGTCCCACACAAAAGCGGTCGTTTTGTATTCAAATCCCCAAGAAGTTCCCAGTTCTATAGCAATTCCCAACTGTGGTCCCGTCGTCCACATAAACAATAGGCAATCATCGGCGGCGATTGATTTGACGTTCAGTTCTTTTAATTCGTTTAATCTTAAGGTCGGATATTTAAAAACGGCGGCGCTAATAAAAATATTTCGCTCGAACCCCACGTTTTCCGTCTTAATACTTGATTTGTCGTATTGCATTTTTCCACCGTAATCCCACGGAGGATCTGCATAGATAATACTATACTTCTGGTTTGGCAACTTAGGATATATTTCAGACAAAGGATTGATTTTTCTTCGTCGTAACGCTTCGGGATTATACTTAGAATACCCGCTAACATAATCTTTATTTTTATTCATAAAAAAAACGCCTCGGTTGGTTGTCGTATTGTTCATTATATACTTTATTATCAAACGGTCAATTCTTAATTGTTGCTTATATACCGTTGATTCTTATTCAACTTTTCTTAACATTGAATTTCAGGAGGCTATTATGATCGCTCAAAAACTAGGACGTCGTATCCGCGAATTACGAAATCAAATGAAATTGAGTCAAGAAAAATTTGCCCTTTTAATCAATATGGATAGAACATATTTTGCATCAGTTGAATCGGGCAAACGCAACATATCGTTAAAAAATATTTATAAAATAGCTCGAGGGCTTGGCGTCGCGTTAGAAGAATTGTTCAAAGGAATGTAAAAATGACAAGTAGAAATTTGAGTCTTCGCGACAACTGGCAGACGGAAAGTAATAAAAACGCGTTAAGAACGGAATTAATATTTCGAAACGCCTTACAAACCCAGCTAGACGTTCATTATCCATCGCGTTTTTTTATTGAAAACCAGCCCCGAGACTTTTGCTGTATTTATTCGGCGTTCGAACTTCCCAAAGACGCGCTTTCCCAAATATACGACGTCGATGTGCGACAAACAAAGCCAAACGGAAAACCTCTATATCAATGGGGCATATCGATGGATTTCGCCGTTCGAAATAAACAAAACGGCAAAACTTTATTTGGAGAAATCAAACGACAGAATGGCTGGATCGAAACAACGCAAATGAAAGACGGAAGAGGAAACGCACACGAACGCTGTTGTAAATACTTTACTCCAGGGCTTCAACAAGCGCTTAGAAACAAAAGTGGTCTTTCTCCTGAAATATTTCCATTCTGGATTGTGTTTGTCGGGGATATTACGCGCGATCCCAGACGAAATCGTGAAATTGCTTTCTGGTTCCAAGGGTACGAAAAAAATTTTTATATGTGGCGCGACGTCAACGACCAAGACGCGCTATATCAATTCTTCTCCAGCAATCTACTTCCATACTTGTTATAAAACAACGGAGTCGGTAAAATACCATATGCGTAAGACGTTTTGTTTTACGTCTTACGCGAGTAGAACTATAATAAGCGGCGTTTAAAGCAAGTTCATTCGTCAGACTTCGCTTCAAAGGTTTCCCAATACTTTCTATCGGTCGCATAAGGATCAAGCGGTTGTTTTTCGTCCCAATCTTCGGACAAGACGCCGTATCGCTTCATTTCGCGAACATACGCCGGATTAGGAACGAAAGGTTCCATACCGAAACGATTACTTTCTCGCAAAATATAGTCGCGTCCGCGTTGAACGCCCGCTAGGATCGTTTGATAATCGGGATCGTCGACGTCTTCAAAGACGGGCTTTTGCGTTCCGTCGGACGTCGTTTCAACGCACTTGCCGAATCCGCCCTTCTCTTTTGCCAAAGGAGCGCGTAGGATTTTTGATTTTTCAGGTCGGGATAAATTATAATAGTCGACGCGTTTAATATAACGTTCGTACTGGTGAACGTCCTCGCGGTCTTCCGACATAGTATGAGGCAAATTCTTAGCGACGTCGGTCGGCGTATGGCAACCGTCGCAACGTCGTTCGATCGTCGCCTTCATCGCCGCAGTTTCCTGCCAGTCTTTGTCGTTGCGCGTATTGACGTTTTTATAGAACCAGCCGATTAACCCCGTTCCGTTTGCGGCGTACGTGCCAGCGTAAGGCGCGCCCGTCTCTAGCCAGAAGCGAACAATTTTCTTTTCCGCATCGGTAAATTGCGCGCCCTGATGATTTTCGCAGATCATTTTGTAGAGCGAACTTGCCTGACTGCCGATCGCGTAAGGTTCAAAATCGCTCATTGGTCGATTGCGATTGTCGCCCAGCATATTGCGCCGCGAGATTTCCCAATAACTACGATTATAAAGAGGCGTCCAATCTCCAGTCAAATCGACGCCGCCGTCCGTTCGATCGGCGTTGTGACATTCGACGCAATGTTTGTCGAATAGCGGCTGAATATCGCGCATAAAATCGAAGACTTCGGGGACGTCGGTTATCGGTTCGGGCGCGACCGCTTTACTCGCAATTTCAAAAACGTTTTTATTAAAATTAACGCCGGGAGCTTCCGTTCGCGTTTCGTGGCAACCTATGCACGAAGTCGTCTCGCCGGGCATAACGGACGTAAAACTGTGCATACGCTTGACGGCGCGCCCCTCGCCGTCTAGCGCGACAAACAACACGCTACGATTTGCGGGCAACTTAATCGCCGCCGCGCCCTCGGGCGTAACCGGCACGGTTCCCAATATTCTTTCAAGCGTAAACGTACCCTTATAGGACGCCATATCCATACCGCCGGAATAATGAATCGGCTCCGGCAGCGTCTCCAACACAAGGAGTTCTTTGACCGTTCCACGCGGTACGTCCTTCATACGTCGTCCGGCGTAAATATCGGATAAAATCAACGTTCCCGTCGTTTCTTTTAAATCGGTCGCGTCGACCGTCAACGGTTCGCGCTCGCGTTTAATAATCGGACGCGGTTCTTGAATCCAGAAATCTTTTTTCTTTTCGTCGCTTGGCAATTCGTAGACGATTTCTTCGCGCCCTTGATCGTCGAGCAAAACAAGCGCGCTCTTTTTCGCCGCCATAAATTCCGATTCTGAAAACGCCCAAGGATCGGAGTGAACGTCGGATTTGGAAACGTACTTCGCGGCGGAAAAATCGTCGGGGCCAAGTTTCGGATCGATTATCGCGACGCGCCCGTAATGCTCGCGCATACCGTGTCCAGGCGCGATCGTCGCGACGATTTTATCGCTACCCGGTATCGGCTTGACGCCAATAAAGAGCATATATTTGAACTGATTGCCGAACAAGGTCGTCTGGCGCGTTCCGTCGGGATTC
>JAZRWW010000023.1:0-6724 GCA_045599865.1 Thermoguttaceae bacterium | reverse complement strand
GACGCTTTCATTAAGTTCAACCGTCGAATTTTCGGGAATACTTTTCGTGAACGATTACGTTTTTTTTAATCAACGCGTTTGGAACCCGACGCGACGTTTTTAACGTTTGGATTGTCGCAATTCAAAATCCCTTAATTTTTGCGCAACGTTTTAACGAGGAGCCCAATAATGAAGAAATTAGCGATTTTATTTGGACTTGATTACTACCCGATTTTGGGCAGTCTGCGGTATGCGCGCGCCGACGCCGAGTCCTTTGCAAAGTCTTTGAAAGAACTTTACGGATTTAACGATTCCGAGATACTTTTAACGATTTCCGACGCCAAATCCAAATCGACGGTAACGCGTCAAGATATCGAAGGCAAGTTGAACGAGTTGCTCGACTCCGACGAACAAATAACGTTGCTTGTCGTCGGCTATTGGGGGCATAGTTTTTTGTCAGACGGCGTTCGCTTCCTTTGCAGTTCGAAGACGAATAGAAAAAATCTGAAAAAAACGGGAATCGATTTCAACGTTTTTTTAGGCAAGGTCGCGCAAATTGGGGCGGCTACCACCGTCTTGGTTTTGGACTGTTGCCAAAACGACCCCGCGCGAGGATCCTCCGAAGAAACGATGTTTTCCGAAGGGGACTCGGCGGGACTGGCGAATGCCGCGCGCGACGTCGTAGCGAGCCGTCAAAAGAAAGGTTGGCTCGACGTTAAACCGACGCTCGCCGTTCTCAATTCCTGTTCGCCCGGCGAGAGAGCTTACGAATGGGAAGTCGAAGGGCACGGCGTTTTTACGAAATTTCTCCTCGACGCGATGAAAGAACGAGGCACGGTCGGCGACTGGGCCGATTATATCGACGACCATATCGCCGACGCTTCGGATATTACGAACGGCGAACAACATCCGTTCTATAAGTTGGAGGGACGAGGACAAGCGCGACTTATACCGAAAGGCGCGCAAACCGAAGGACTCGCAAGGGAGTTGAAAGAAGCATATCGGAAAAACGTCGAGTTGGAAGAAAAACTTTCTGCTATAGGGAAAAAATCGACTCCTCTAAAAGAAACGCCCAATACGGCGGAATTCAAGAGCGTAAACGATACGTCCGATTTGACGCCCCAAAAAAACGGCGTCAAATGTTTGATAAAAAAAGCCGTTCTTTGGGGCGCCTTCGTCGCTTTGTGCGCCGCGTTCGTCGTCGCTTACGCGTTTAGTGGGAAACATATTGAAATTATAGACGATTTTAGCCAAACTGAACCAGGCGCACTTGCGACGTTAAAATACAACGGGGCGAAATTTGCGTTTCGTTATTGTCCAGCAGGGTCGTTTTCAATGGGCAGTCCAGAAGACGAAGCGGGACGAAATTCAGATGAGGATTCGCATTTAGAAACAATCGAGGAAGGCTTTTGGATTTGCGAAACGGAGACGACTCAGAAACAATGGAACGCCGTAGGCGCCGTAAAGGATAGTGAATGCTTGTTTATAGGGACAAATCTTCCTGTTGAAAGTGTTAGTTGGACGGAAAGCGACGCATTTGTTCAGCGACTTAACGATCTTAAGGTCGCTCCTTTCGGCTGGCGTTTCGCGTTGCCTAGCGAGGAACAGTGGGAATACGCTTGTCGCGCGGGCACTACGGGCTCAACTTACGGCGTTCCCGTTGACGAAGCCGCTTGGTACGATGATAACAGCGGACGTCGAACTCACGAAGTTGGAACGAAGAAGCCTAACGCGTGGGGAATTTACGATATGCTAGGGAACGTTTGGGAATGGACTAGTTCCAAAGTCGGGTCTTCCTTCGTTTTTCGCGGCGGTGGCTGGGGCAGCATCGGCGCGCTGAGCTGCCGTCCGGCGGAGCGGATCGGCAACGTCCCTTCGAGCTGCGGCGACATCCTCGGCTTTCGCGGCGTTCTAGTTCCTAGTCAATCAGAGTAAAGCAGCGTTTCTTAGTAGTCTTCCTACGGGAGCCGCGCAGGGCGCGGCGTGGGAAGACGGAAAAGAAACGCGGTTAGTTAGAGTCAGTGGAATCTAACGCGGGTGATTGTCAAGGGGGCGGACAGCCCCCTTGACTCGCGTTTGCGTCGGCAATAGTTTTGTAATCGTTCGCGAGATATTCAGAACAAGGTTCGCGTTGGAACGCGCCGCAAGGCGCGCGCGATAAGCCGCTTGTCTTCAAACAAGCGGACGGCGCCGTCGAAAACGCGTTCGTAATAAAGGCGAAATTACCCGACAAGCCCAAAATCGGGGCGTTTACGGAAATCAACGCGCATCGGAAGAATTAGCTTCGGAGGCGTTGCGAAAAATATACGGACTTTCAAACAACGCGTCGACAGTGAAACAAGTAAAAAACGTAACCGTTCACGGAAAGTCGCGTATCGTTGACACGCGGCTTTTCCCGCGTCGTAAGACACGGGCGTGGAAGCCGCCGGTTATATACCGGGGATAGCGTCGGTTCGCAAAACTTTGATCGCGCGACGCGGGAAAAATACCGGACGTTTCAACGGAAAATCATCGTTTTTTGGTTGTGAAGGCGCCCGCCGATATGTAATCGGCGGCTTCCACGCCCGCCTAACGGCGGGGTTCCGCTCCAAACTTTATTTGTGAACGCTTACTAAAAAATTTATTCGGCGCTACGTCAAGCGAAGCGCCGTCCGCTCGTCTAAAGACGGGCGGCTTATCGCGCGGCGCTTACGCGCCGATTCGTCCGCAACGCTTTTCCGCGGACGCTTATTCGTCGGCTTACTACGGCGAACATTCGGTTTTGCCTTGGCGCTACGTCGCCGTTTAGTTCGCGACTTTGCTTTCGACTTGCGCGTCCTCTTCGTCTGCGAACACGCGAAAACTTCGTGGCGTCATATAGAACCGTTGGCCCGTTTCTAATTGCAACGCGGCGCGCTCTTGATGCGACGTTTCCGCGATAAGCGTCTCGCCCGAATCGGCGACCATTTCGATTCTGACAAGATTGCCCGCCGATCGAACGCGCGTGATCGTGGCGGGGAAGGAGAGCCGCCCCTGTTCCGGCGCCTTCGATATGTTGAAGTCGTGCGGTCTTACGAAAATAGTCGCCGAAATTCGTTTCGACGTCTTGTCGATACCGTCTCCTCCGACGATTTCGAAGGTCGCGGAGTTCAATTCGGCGCTCGTCGTCCTTTCCTCGTAGCGTCCGAAACAGACTTTTCCTCGATCCAATCGCCCGCGAAATTGGTTGACTTGCCCCAAGAAATTCATTACGAAGGGCGTCGTCGGCGAATGGAAAACTTCGTCGGGCGTGCCGATCTGCTCGATTTTGCCCGCGTTCATTACGGCGACTCTGTCGGCAAGTTCCAGCGCTTCGTCTTGGTCGTGCGTGACAAAAACGCTCGTCAAGTGAATTTCGTCGTGCAGACGTCGCAACCACGCGCGCAATTCGACGCGCACCTTGGCGTCGAGGGCGCCGAACGGCTCGTCGAGCAACAACGCTTGCGGCTCGACCGCGAGCGCTCGAGCAAGCGCGACGCGCTGGCGTTGACCGCCCGAAAGTTGCGAGGGATAGCGATCCGCCAAATTGTCGAGCTGGATCATATGGAGCAGCGCTTTGACTTTTTCGCGTATCTGCTCTTTAGAAGGTCGAGAACGACGCGGCTTGACGGTCATGCCGAACGCGATGTTGTCGAAAACCGTCATATGACGAAAGAGCGCGTAATGCTGAAAGACGAACCCGACGCCCCGCTCGTTGACTTTTTGCGAATCGACTCGACGACCGTGAAACATCACCGACCCGCCGCCGGAGTCGGGCGTCTCCAAGCCGGCGATAATGCGTAAAAGCGTCGTTTTGCCGGAGCCGGAAGGTCCGAGCAAGGCGACCAGCTCGCCCGCTTTCACGCGAAGGCTAACGTCGTCCAACGCCTTGAAACTTCCGAACGATTTTGTAATATTCCGTACTTCGATACCCATCGTTGCAAACCCCGCGCAAAACACCCGCTCCGTCAAAGGGGAACGAACTTTTTCTAATCTGCGGAAAAAGGCGTAAAATCAAGTTAATATCGTGAAAACAAACGCGTCGACGCTCATTCGTCCGCGTTCTTTTTGGAAGAGCGTATTCTAAGTTCCAACAGCGCCTTGACGACGAGCGTAATGATCGCCATCGTCGCCAACAACGTCGCGACGGCAAAGGGCGCCGCGCCGCTTTCGTAGCTTTGATACAAGACGTTGATATGCAAGGGCAACGTGTTCGTCTTGACGCTGTTGCGCGCGACGACGACCGCCGCGCCGAATTCGCCCATTGCTCGCGCGTTGCACAAAATCACGCCGTATAGCAACGCCCACTTGACGTTGGGCAAAGTCACGCGCCAAAATATCTGCCAACCGCTAGCGCCCAAAACGCGCGCCGCTTGTTCTTCTTCCGTTCCTTGCGATTCCATCACGGGTATCAATTCGCGTACGACGAAAGGAAACGTGACGAAGATCGTGACGAGAACCACGCTTGGCGTCGCGTACAATATTCGAATATTACGTTCGACCAGCCACCGCCCTAGCGCGCCTTGCGTTCCGAAGATGAAGACGAAAAGCAAGCCCGCGATGATCGGCGAAATCGCGAACGGAACGTCGATCAACGAAATTAAAACGCCTTTGCCCCAGAATTGGAACTTTCCGATACACCACGCGGCCGCGACTCCAAAGACGACGTTCAAGGGCACGGCGATGCACGTCGCTATTAGCGTGTTCTTAATCGCGATAATCGAACTTTTGTCGGACAACGCTCTGAAAAACGCCGCCGCTCCGTCGACAAACGCCTCGTAAAAGACGCAAGTCAGCGGAAAAAGAAGGAAAATCGTCATAAACGCAAAGGTCGAACCGATCAAAAGCCAACGCGTCCAAAGCGGTTCGGAAGTCGCGTATTTGACGGCGCAAAATCGAGCTTGCGCGGCGTTCGATTCTTCGTCCATATGAATTCGTCTCCTAAGGCGTTAGTTTCGTCGCGTCGCAACAATAGACGCCCTCTCCTTATCGTCGAAATCGACTCGCGCCGTCTAGTAAAAAAATAAGACGGAGCGAAAACGTCCCGTCTTTTTCTCGTCATACTCGTTAAAATCGACGTAAAAGTTAGTTCGACTTGACGTTCGCTCCGTTCGTCGTCGGTTGTATCGGGGCGGTTAGACCCGGATCGTCGGGGCGCGTAAACGTCAATTTATTCTCGACTCTGCGAACGCGCGGATCGGCAAGCAGAATATTGCCCGCCGCGACGCGCGCGCTCGGGGTCGGCACGACTCCGCGCACGACGGCGACTCCGTCGTTGAAGTCGACTTGAATCGGAGAAAGAGGATTGACGCTTGGACTGCGCAAAAGTTGCGCTTCAAGATAGCCTTGGAACGCTTGCCGGGTTTCCTCCGGGGTCGGCGCCTGAACGACGGGTTGGCGCTTCGGCGCCGACGTCTCAAAGAGATTCGCGTCGAGCCCCAAATCGCCGCCAAGTCCGAAACCAAGCCCGGCGCCAAGCCCCGCGCCGCGTAAAGGCTCGTCGTACAAAGGCGCGTCGCCGTAATAGGGCGCGTCTCCGTCGACGAAAGGAATATCGTAGTCGTCGCCCCAACGGTCGACGTCGGCGCGAACGGCGCCTAAATTCGGTTGGCGACCGCGCATCCAGACGTCTTGCGGCGACGTTGCGTTTTGAGCTTGTCGCGCTTGAATTTCGAGCGCCTCGCGGAACGTTTCTTCTCGCGCAAGGGCGTTTTCTCGCGAAATCGTTTTATCGCGCGGAACTCGCGTTTTTTCGGCTAGTTCGCCTTCTCTGACGCCGTAGCGCGCGCGACGAGTCGACGGGTAAGGAACGCGTTGGGGCTTGGACGCCGTAACGCGCCGAGGCGAATCGGTCGATCCGGCGCCGGACGCTTCCGCCGCCGCTTTTTCATACGCGACGCGTTGACGGAGCAGACTGTAGTCGAGCTTCGACTTAAACGATTTCGACGCGCCGGAACCGAATCTAGAGGCGCCGGAATCTTCGAGCCCCGCGATATTGCCCGCCGTTCCGTATACGGCGCCGCTGGAAAAACGCGAACGACTACGATCGACGCCAGACGCCGCGCCTTTGGAGAGTCGATCGCCCGAGAGAATCGAAGAGGCGGAAACTTCTCCGGCTTCGTTGCGCTCGACGTTCGACCGTTGCGCGAAAAGCGCGCCGTCGCTTGCGTTGAAAAGGAAAATCAAGGCGCCGAGCGTCGCTAGTAAACAACGCGATTTCAATAATCGGCGCGACTCTAAGCTGAATAAATCACGAATCGACATTGTTCTTTCCTAATTTGACGCGTTTCTTATCCGTATTTGACCGCGACGTCCTCCTGATCGTTTGATCTTTGCGCCGAGAACGCGACGCTTCTTAATTATCGGGCGTCCTCGTTTCAAACTCCAGCGCGCTTCAATTTTTTTATGCGTTCACGGAAAGTCGCGTATCGGCGATACGCGGATACGTTGAATAACCAAAAGACTTCGCAAAGAGTGAAAAGCAAGAACTTGACGTCTTTCTTACTTTCTAAGTTTAGGGTAAGCGTTCACGGAACGTCGTACAAATTTTTCACGCGCGTTCGGTTTGGAATAAACGCCGCGCGAGAACCGACGGCGTAGCCGTCGCGCGAAAGCCGCCCGCATTGCGGGCGGATGGGCGGAACTTTACTAGACTTTCGACAAAACAAGTTCATTAAGCGTCCCAAGGTTTTCAAGTAAAAACGCTCGATTCAAACGCTAATGGTCGTTACTGTCGTAATAAAAACGT
>JAZRWW010000022.1:0-43305 GCA_045599865.1 Thermoguttaceae bacterium | reverse complement strand
ACGTGGGAACGTAACGCATCGGAACTGACTGCGTTACGACCCCGGTGGGACGATGCGGAACGACGACCGTCTCATAAGAACAAACGTGGTTGGATAACGAGAAAAATAGCGTTTGAGAATTTTTCAAGGAATATCATTGGCACAAAAACAGAGGATATTCAAAAAGAAATTCTTCGTTTGGCGAGCCTGTTAGGACTCGCTGGTTGAAAAAGTGGGGAAAGTACAGTTCACCGTTACTCGGAATAAAATCAGGATGAATAAACAACGTAGTGGCAAAGAAGGTTCTTCCGTCGTCAGTTTCGAACAAGGGCTCCGGCGAACCGTTATTTCTCAGCGCTTTAATAATCTTTCGGAATCCTGTGTTTCGACCTTCCGTCAGGCGCATTTCTTTCAGAAATTCGCCAATGCGTCGATTGCGGTAACAGCGATTGAAAACACGGTACGATTTTAACCCCTCTTCGGAAACGGATCGGTCGGCGCCCGGATGACTGAGAATTTCTATTTGATCGGCGAGGATACGAACTTCGATCGGTTCGCGAACGTCGTAACCTTTATAATAGACGGCGTTGGCCAACGCTTCTTCGATCGCCTCATACGGATAATTAAAGAACCTGTCCGCTTCCGCGCGGTCAGGATGTTTAATTATGTGTTCTTCCAGTACGGAATTGCGAATATGCAATAAAGCGCCGCGAAGTTGTTGATGCAAAGGTCCCTTAAAAGTCTGTTCGATTATCTGATTTCCGCCTTCGCCTTCGGGGAACTGTACCACGTCGATCTGCGCATACGGGAAAAATTTTTCCGGCTCGAAACTGAAAAACATTAGACCGACGTTTTTCGGTTTGGTATATTCAGGCAGTGAATTAACGATATTCATACTTCGACACAAATCGACAAAATCCATATGTTTGGATTCTTCGTACAACGAACTGCCGATTTCTTTGAGATATGCCTGAATCAGCGTAATATTCAAGTCGGAAAGTTCGGCTTCGTGATTGACTCGGTCGTCGAAAGGAACTTTGTTTGCAAGATTATACAAATCTCTCGTTTCTTCCGGCGAAGGTTGTACCGTACTCGACATTTTGCGAATATACGGAATTCGTACTTTTTCGTCCTTCGCCATAGTCTTCGGCGACGTATATGGACGCAAATAACCGCCTGGCGCCCACGCGACGATAAACTTTTTACCCTCATAGTCCACGACTTCCACAATAGGCGTATATTCAGGCTGAATCCGTTTACAAGCGTTCAGCATATCTTTCAGATAGCCGTCTACCTTGCCTACGGGTATTCCCTTCAACGGACGTTTCGGAACGCCGTTTTCTTCTTCGACGCCAACGACGACATATCCGCCGCCCCAGTTGTCGAGATCGTTGGCAAAAGCGCAAATAGTCTTCAAAGACGCCTCGGAATCCCAAGTCTCTTTAAATTCTATTCTTGCCCATTCTACCGCAGAGCCGTAAAGAAGCGTCTTGATATTAGTTGGAACAGCCATTATGTCGATTCTCCGATTTTTGGTTTTAAGAGGTCGTGAACCAACTCTAAACTTGAGCCGTTATTTCTCGCTCGTCGTCTTTTCGAAATACGTCTGGAACGGTACGAGCGGGAATTGCGCGATAAAATGAATCGCGCGGTGGACGCGATTGCGGTCGCGTTGAGAAAGTCGACGCGCGATCGAAGATTCGTTTCTTATTTGAACCGCTCGCGTAAAGATAGTCTTTCCCTTCGGGTAAATATCGGCGACGACTTTTGCAGGAAATCTTGACGCCTTCGCCAGCGTCGCGTTCGTCTCGACGCGCGCCAACGGAGTAACCGCGCCCGGATTCATATAGACGTTCAATTTGCCCAGCGCGTCGATAAATTTAAAATAGGCGTCGGCAATCTGCTCGTCTTCAAAAGCGCTCGTGTCGATATGATAGTCGATCCATTTGCTTTGAAAGAACAATTCGTTTTCCTTTTCGGAAACTTCGAAGCTCGGCTCGACCATAAAGGCGGCGAAACCGTCTTTTTCACGCAGAATCGGCTTAACGCGTTCAAGGAAACGTTCGATTTCCGCCGCGTCCAATTCGGCGCGAATACGTCTAATAGGATCGACTAACGCGTATTTTTGCGATTTAAAAGAATAGACGACGATCTCGCCGTTTTCGCCGACAAAATCGAAAGCCAAATCGCCGCAAAAGACCGTCGATGATCGAAACTCAAATTCGCGCTCGTTTTTCGTATAGCTCACGACGTTGTCGACGCGGAATTGCAACGCGCCTTCGCCGACAAGATCAACCGAATCGACCCAAGGCGAGTCAAGTTCGCTCTTCGTTTCTTCTTTCGCTTCTTCCGACGCGGGCTCGTCGGCTCGAATCGTCGGCTTTTTCACAAACGCCCCTAAAACGACGAACGTCAAGACAAGCAAGAACCTTAATGCTCTTTTCCAGTCGTCTGAAACGCTTTTCGCCCTCAATTCAACCTCCCTGTCTTTTTCTTCAAACGGATCGTCTCGTCGCGTTAAAATCAAAAGACGAAAAGCGCAAACAACGCGCGCGACTATCCGTTTTTCCTCGTTTCGTCCTTGCCGACTCGCGCGGAAGAACAAACAAAAAGAGCGAGTCCGCAGCGCTTTCGCAACGCCGCGACTCGTTCCTTTTCATACAAAGAACGTCGACGTTTCTTCCGTGAAACGCAACGTTAGAACTACGAATCGTTAGAACTACGGGTCGTTAGAACTAAGGATCGTTAGACTCGCAAATTATTTAGGCGCCAGCGTACACCACATTCGCTTGCCCATCTGCTTGGGCGCTGCCTCAACTTTGGCGACGTCTTCAAGCTGGGCGATAACGGAATCGAGCAACTTGCCCCCCTCTTCGATATGCGCCATCTCGCGTCCGCGAAACATAATCGCAAGCGTAACCTTGTCCTTTTTGGCAAGGAATTCGCGCGCCTTGTTCACTTTGACTTGAACGTCGGCGACGCCCGTCTTAGGACGCAGACGCAATTCCTTTAACTGCGTCTTGTTCGTCTGTTGTTTGGCGACGCGCTTCTTTTGCTGATACTTGTATTTGCCGTAATCCATAATACGGCAAACGGGGGGCTTGGCTTGCGGAGCGACTTCGACAAGATCGAGCCCTGCGGCGCGCGCCTTGGCGAGCGCTTCTTGCGAACTCATCACGCCTAATTGTTCGCCTTCGTCCGAAATAACGCGCACCTGCGCAATTCGGATCATCTCGTTCACACGTTGCGGCGCGGCGTTTCCGCCGGCGTTCCCATTCCCAGGTCGGGGAACGTTGTTGTCCATTCTCCTAAGCGACATATTCTTTACAAAGACGCCTTTCTGACAAGGAATAATAAATCCGTCGACCTTGCGACTATACGCTTAATCGCAAAAAACGTTTTCTGCCGACGCGGGCGCGTCTAACGCGCTTCGACGTAATCGTCGATTCGAGAAAACGCGTCGCCTCCTTCGTCGCGACTGTTTCCCAGATTATTTTAGCGCTTTTTTCTTTAATCGACAAGCGGGCGCGGCGCATCGAAAAAATTTTTCCTAAAATTTTTACGGACTCGAATTCGAATCGTTTCCTTGGACGTTCTCTTGGTAGTCCAACTCCGCCGACGTCTCCGTCGTCCCTCCGTCCTTATTCTCTCCTTCCAACGAATAGTCGCCGAAATTAGTTTGGGACGCTTCCTTTTCAGCTTCGTCCTCAAAACGAATCTCTAATTCCTCTCCTGCCGTTTCTTCCAACTCGTCGTTGTTTAAAGCTTCGCGTTCCGCCAACGTCGTGAAATCGGAAAAACGATCAAATTGTTCGTCGTGTTGCGTCACCAAGAGACGCAACACAAGTATTTTCTGGTCGAAATCCTCGCGTCCGTTGGTGAAAAAACACCGACCCAACGCGCTCGTGTGCGAGTCGGTCGCGCCGATTACCAAAAATTGACCGGGACGCAACGAAACGGAAAAATTTAAACGATCAAACGCTTTCGTCGGCTTTTCCTGCGTTCGCACCAACTGACCGTGTTTGTAACGAATTACCTGTTGCGCCTCGCCGTAGCGCAACAAAGGCGCAAAGTCGAAACGAACGGCGCCGTCGCGCGTCGGTTCGACGGCGAAACTGAAAATCGGATGCGCGTCGAAATAACTCCTACCGACCAACGAGCCGTTTTCGTTCTCCAAGATGGGCAAAGAGGGCGTCACCTCGTCTTGAGTCTCGATAACGCTCTTTATGCCCGCGCGCATTTTTATCGACTTCGAAAGAACGGTCGGCTCCGTCGCCGATTCCGTTTGGGACGGATCGACCTCCTCGATAATAGTCGAACGCAATTCCCTGCCCTTTAACGTTAAAATCGCGGAAAGCGACTCCGGGGGCGAAGCTCCGACCAGACCGACGCGAAATCCCTGTTCGTTTAAACGACGTCTTGTCGTCGCGTCAAGTTCCATTTCGTCGACGTCGTTCCAAAGTTCCTTCGTCAATTCGCGGTATTGAAAGGGAATTCGTGCAAGCAGAACGTCGACGACCACGGCGTCCGGCGCCAACGTCGCGCGTTGCAACGTCTGACGTTCGACCGGCGCGGGCGGTTCCTCCGACGGCGCGTCGAACGTCTTGCAAGAGCCAAGGACGCAAATCCAGAGCGTCGGCAAGAGTCCCCAAAAAATCGTCGGCGGTTTAAACATTGTCTCGTATATAGTCGAACGCGTCGTTTTGCGTTAAATTGTCGTAACTCGTTACTCCGCGTAAAATACGCGATTCAAGAGCGATTGTAACTTTTTTTTCAACCGACGTCAAGCGCGTTGGCGCCGCGATTGACGCGCGCGCGTCCTCGCGATATAATAGCGGAGTAGAAAAAGCGCCGCGACGTCGCGACGAAGTTTTTGCCCGTTTCCTTTATTATTGCCTATTGAAAGTGAAAGTAATGCGTCTTTCTCGAAGAAACTTCCTACAACTCGGCGCCGGCGCTTGCCTAGCCTCGACCCTTCCCTTCAAATTCGACTCCAACGCGTTCGGCGACGGCGAGGCCCCGTTAAAAGAGTCCCCGTTGAATATCGTCAAATTCACGCTCGACGTAGGCGCGACGCAACCTTTTACGGCGGTTCACGTCTCCGACACGCATATCTGTTTTGCCGACGAACGCGAAAACGAACGCAAGTTGACGCTCGCTAAGAATCGTTCGCGTTATTTCACCAAAGGAGAAGCGAATTTCCTCGCCGCGCTCGACTACGCGCAAAAGAAGAACGCTCTTTTCCTCCATACGGGCGATATGATCGACTTCGTTAGCGAAAAGAACCTCGACTACGTCGCCGACGTCTATAAGGACGTCTCGAATCGTTTCGTCTCTTCCGGCAACCACGAATTCAGTCAATACGTCGGCGAAGCGCGCGAAGACGAAGCGTACAAAGCGCAGTCCTTTGCGCGCGTTCAAAAATCGTATCCAAACGATTTGACGTTCTGTTCGAAGATCGTCAACGGCGTCAACTTCATCGCCTTCGACGACGTTTATTATTACGTCGCCGAAGATTTGCTCGACAAATTCAAAGCGGAAGTCGAAAAGGGCTTGCCGATCGTTACGCTGTGCCACGTCCCCTTCTATACGCCCGAGCTGTTCAAGCATATGATCGTCGACTTGAAAGAACCGTGCGCCTACGTTGCCGGCGCGCCTCAAGACGCTATGAAAGAATATAAGCAAGACCGTTTCACGCAACAACTTGGCGACGAAAAGACGATCAAGTTTATCGAATGGCTGAAAAAACAAAGTCTCGTCAAAGCGCTCCTTTGCGGACACCTGCATATCAATTTCGACGAACAGTTCTCCGAATCGGCGCGTCAATACGTCGTCGGCGGCAATTTCAAGGGCGACGCCTACGAATTTGAGTTTGTATGAGCGACGCGATGGAACGAAACTCCTTGAATTCGCGCGATTCGATCATGTTTCGACCGTCGGCGCCCCTCGAAAATCTCGAGCGTCGCGCGACTCTCTATCGGATTGTCCGTCGATTTTTCGACGAACGACGTTTTGTCGAAGTAACGACCCCGACGCTTTCGCGCGACGTCGTGGTCGATCGTTACGTCGATTCGATCCCGGTCGAAATCGAACGCTGTTGGATAGAACGAGACGACTTGGCGAAACGACGTTTTCCAGACGCCGAACAGGCGCGACGAAACGAAACGACGTTCTATTTGCAGACGTCCCCCGAATTTGCGATGAAGCGCTTAGTCGCCTCGGGTATGAGCGCGATTTACCAAATCGCCCACGCTTATCGTCGAGGGGATCGCGGCGCCTCTCATAACGTCGAATTTGCAATGCTCGAATGGTATAAACGAGACGACGGCTATCAAGAAGGACGCGATTTTCTCGCCCAATTAGTCGAAACGATCGCCGATCGCTTTCCTCAACAAACCGACGTCGACCGTCAAGAGTGGCAAAACGGATCGACCGTTCAACGTTCGTTTAGCGAGGCGTTCGCGGAAAAAACGGGGCTCGATCCTTGTTTGTGCGCGACTGAAGAATTAATTCGTTTTGCCGACGCGCGGAGAATCCCCTACCCGGAATCGTATCTTGAAGCGACTACAAGCGCGACGAAGGACGATTGGATCGATTTGATCTTTTCCGAGGTCGTTCAGCCGACGCTCGGATTCGACGCGCCCGTCTTGCTCTTCGACTATCCGGCGTCGCAGTCTCAACTGGCGAAAACGGAACGGATCGTCGATTCGGTTTCGGGGGTCGAGCGCGTCGTTTCCAAGCGCTTCGAGCTTTTTATTCGAGGGCTTGAAATCGCCAACGGATACGACGAACTGCTCGATCCGAACGTCTTGCGCGCGCGGATTGCGACGACGAGCGAAGAACGGCGTCGAGACGGTTCTCGAGAACTTCCGCGCGAGTCGCGATTACTTGCCGCGATGGACTTCGGTCTTCCTCAATGTTCCGGGTGCGCGCTTGGGGTCGACCGCATCTTCTGCGCGTTGTTGGGCGCGGATAAAATTGACGACGTTTTGACTTTTCCGATCGAACTGGCATAGATTTTAGGGAACGACGCTTGAAAAATTCGAAATAATCGTTAATAAAAAATTTCAAAGGTCGATAATAACAAACGAGACGGCGCGGTCGATTTGCTTTCGCGCCGCTCGTTTGTTTTTTATTTTACCCCGTTTTACTATTTGAGCGTTCGTTATGAAGTCCTTAACAGCCGAAGTCGATAAGCGCGCGCCTTTGTCGCAGTATTTGCGCGCGGAGGACGAAGACGGCTGGACGGTCTTTAGTTCGGACGAAGAAAATAACGAGGAAAAAAACGAAGAAAAAACCGTCTCCGAATTGGCGTCTAAGCCCGAGCGCAATCCCGATCTTTCGGTACTTAAGCGTATTAAAAATTTTCTATGCGACGAAGCGACGCAAGAAGGTTCTTTTTTTTCGAGCGATCCCGACGACTGCGTGCAAAATTACCGCGTAGATTATCCGTTTTACGATTCTTTGGCGGAAGAAGACGAAAACGTCGAAGAACTTCCGCAAGCGTTCGACGCGCTCGAGCAAGGTTCTAAAGGCGAAGCGATCGACAATCTGAAAACGGAATCGAGACAAAACGAGACGACCGAACCCGTCGAATCTATGATCGTCAAACCCAAAGAGCCGACGGACGACGAAGCGAATCAAACGGAGGCGCCAAGCGTAAACGCGTCAAGTCTGCATTTTGCGCCGACTGTCTTACAAGCTCCGGAAACGCAGGCGCCTTGCGCATCCGACGACGAGTCTTCGCAACGTCCGAAAGAAAACGAAACGCCTGTAAACGCGTCGTCCGAAGAAGAAATCGAAGTCTCGAGCGCTTCTCTTGAAGCGTCGGCGAAATTAGAACCGCAACTCGTCGTTTCTGCGGAAGCTAACGACTTCGTTGAAGAACGCGAAGCGCCCGGCGTCGTTGAAGAACGCGACTCGCTCGACGCGACGCCCTGTGAAAACGCGTTCGAAAAAAAAGAGGAAACCTCTTGCGTCGAAGAGCGCGTCGAATCTTCGGAAGACGTTCGTCTTGAAAGCGCCGAAGTCCAGCCCGCTTCTCAAACGTTCGTCGTCGATTTCAGCGAGACGTTGGCGCCCGTACTCGAGCGACGCGCGCGCGGAGAGGAAATCGAAGAGCTTCCGCTCGTTCAGACGCGCGCGAAGCGTTCCAAAGACGTGAAAAGAACGCTTACTTCCGAAAGCAAAACGTCGGATCGGCGTCGCGTTGAAACGACGGAAGAACGAACGGAAGAGGCGGCGTTTGGTCGTTTGCGCCGCGCGCCCGACGCTCGTTTGGCGATTTTCAGACGTTGCGTCGATCTTGTCTCTCAACGCGTGGAAAACGCGGACGCGCTCGCGAAGGATAAGCGCGAACAGGAAACGTTGGAAACGCCGACGCCCGACTTTGTATCCGACGCGTCTTCCGTCCCTGCTCCTTGGGACGCCCTTTTCGACTACGGGGAGTCGGTGGAATTCGTCGCCGCCCCTTGCTTTTGCGATTTAGGTTCCGGCGCGTCGTTTGCCGCGACGACTTTTAGTTCGTCGGTTCGTTAGAAGTCGCGCGTTCAACTCGACGCCGTTTGTTCGGGAATATAATCGTTATGTTTGTAATCGCAATTTTGATTTTTTTCGTTCCGTATCTGATTAGTCTGGCGACTTGTCTCTTAGTCAAACGTTACGGACCGTCGGTCGGTCTAGTCGACAAGCCCGGCTTCCGTAAGATTCACCAAACGGCGACGCCGACGGGCGGCGGAATAGGCGTCTGGCTCGGCGTGTTGGTTCCCTTCGTTTTTCTGACGGCGCTAACGTTTGGACTTGGCGATTTAACGTCCTCGGGCGCCGTTTCTTCGGAGACGTCGACGCTTTTCGGCGTTCCTCTCGCTAAATTTCCTTCCTTTTTTGCCAAACATATCGGAGGCGCGGCGACGCGTCTAACGCAACTGTGGACGCTGTTGGGGCTCGGCTCGGTTCTTGTCGTTCTTGGTACGCTCGACGATCGACGCGGCTTGCCTTGGCCGTTGAGACTCGGCGTCGAATTTGTCGTCGCGATCGTCGCCGTCGCGTCGGGATGGCGCGCGACGTTCTTTCTCGACGCGCCGATTATTACGTCTATTGTCAGCGTCTTTTGGATCGTCGGGCTAATCAATTCGTTCAATATGCTCGACAATATGGACGCGCTTTCGGGCGGAGTCGCGACGATTTGCGCGCTCTTTCTCGCCGCGGTCGCGTTATGTTTCGCTTCGAATCCAATCTCGGGCGAGCCGCAATATTTTCTCGCGGGTTTCCTACTGCTCCTCGCGGGCTCGATTTGCGGCTTCCTAACGCTCAATCGTCCGCCCGCAAAGATGTTTATGGGCGACGGCGGCGCCTATTTTATCGGATTTATTCTTGCGACGTCGACGATTTCCATTACGTTCGTCGGCGAATCGACGCCTCAAACGGCAATTTTCGCTCCGCTGTGTATTTTGGCGGTTCCGCTCTACGACACGATCAGCGTCGTGACAATTCGTCTACGCAACGGAGCTAGTCCTTTCGTCGGCGATAAAAACCACTACTCGCACCGACTCGTCGCTTTGGGACTTACCAAGGCGCAAGCGGTCGCGACGATCTATCTCACGACGGCAATTTGCGCTATGGGCGCGTTGTTGTTGTATCAAGTCGATTTGTTTGTCGCCGCCTTGATCCTTTTACAGACGGTTTTGATTCTAACGCTTGTGGCAATTTTGGAATTTGCCGCGCGGAAAAAAATACGCGAAGAAGAAGCGAAATCGCCAAAGGAAGAGAATAAAGAGAACAAAGGGTAAAATCCTTTTATCGCTACTAAGTTAATAGAATATCAATTAAGAAAAAATTGACGCCCCCTTGAAAGAAGATTTGTCTAAGGTATACTTAAAGACCTAAGCGTTCTCAACGGTCTCGCGAAGGCGACGATCTACGCGCTCGAGCGGTCTCGCGCAGTTTCGCGCGATTTCGTTCCGGCAGGAGGGCGTTTCGCGGGCGGATCGCCGTGATCGGCGCGTCGCGTCCGTCGTTTGTCGCAAACTGGACGCCGAGCCAAAACGAGCGGCCGCGTTAAATCGTTTGGAGAATTGTCAATGACCATCGATAAGAGTTTAAAAATTAAAAAAGGCGTTACGCGTTCGCGCAACGTCTTGACGAGAGTCGAACGTATCGAAAAGCTTCAGTCGCAAGATCGTTGGAGCGACGAGTCTTCCCCTTTCAGCCTTCCCAAGATTCGCGTTTATAAGGTCGTCTTGAAGAAAAAGAAGAAGGTTAAGGAAGACGACGACGCCAAGGGCAAGAAGTGATTTTAGGCTTGTTCTTATAGCGTAATAAAATTGAAGGCGGTTTGAACGAAAGGTCAAACCGCCTTTTTCTATTGACGCCGACTTTTTACGAAGCCGACGCTCGCCAAACGCGTTCGAAACGTCGCGCGATTACGACAGCATCGCTTCAATTTGCGCCTTCGATTTGAATCCGACCGACGTTTGAACGATCGCGCCGTTCTTCATAAGAACCAGCGTCGGAATACTCGAGATATGGAACTTGTCGGCTAACGCGGGCTGTTCGTCCACGTTGACTTTTCCGACGCGAACCTTTCCTTCGTACTCGTCGGCGATCTCTTTAAGAACCGGCGCGACCATCATACAAGGACCGCACCACGAAGCCCAAAAATCAAGCAGGACGGGCTTGTCCGATCGGACGACTTCGCGCTCAAAGTTTTCGCCGGTAATGGTAATCTCAGCCATAAGTCGCTCCTTTTTCTCTTATTTTTCCTTGTAATAGAGCATACAATGACAAAACCCTTCAAAATCTGGGTCTTTAATTTGCTCGCGAAACTCTTGGCACATACACTTGTTTTCCGGCGTTCGTTCGCGACGACAAGGACAAAAACCGCCGGTTCGTTCCAGTCCTTCCTTCGCTTTTTTGACGATTTCCTCGTTGGGATTGAGCGTTACTTTCATTTCGGTTTGCCTCCTTCTTATTGATACTATCGAACGTTGCAAACTCGACGCCAAAAACGTCGACAATCTTAAACAAATTCCGTTTCGATCGTCAACGCGACTTCGTTATTCGGATACCGCTCGCGCATATGTCGCAAAAAATCGTCGCGAAGCGCCGCCCAATCTTTCAAATCGTAGTCGACGACGAAATCGCAGTATATTTTTTGCGTTTTCGGATCGAGATAAAGCGCGTGGAAACTCTTAATATGTTCGTTTTGAGCCGCAAACGCTTCGATCGTTTTGCGTAATTGCGTAATTTCTTTCCCGTCGCGGTCGACGGCGTATACGCCAAAAACCAACGTCGCGCGATACTCGCGCATAATACGAAGTTGAAGTTGATGAATAATCTGATAAATCTCGCCGACGGTTTGGGCGTAATCCATCTCAAGATTCACGGAACCGGAGCGTCTGTCGGGACCGTAATTATGCAACGTTAAATCGGCGGCGGCGATAATTCCCTCTGTTTCGCGAATCTCTTTGTAGATCGCGTCCGCAAGTTCCTTTTTACCCGATCCGCCAAGTAACTCGTCGACCGCGCCGCGCAAAACGTCGAAGCCCGTCTTGAGAAGGAGAAGCGCCGCTAAAACGCCGACGTAGGCGTCGATCGAAACGCCCGTCGTCCAAAAAAGAACGATCGAGCCGACCGTTGCGACGGAAAAGAAAGAATCGTTGCGACTATCTAGTCCGACGGCGGTCAACGCGCCGGAATCGACCTTTCTTCCCACGCGAATCATAAAGACGCCCAAAGCGAATTTCACGACGGAAGAAACGACGACGACGATCAAAGCAAGCGCCGACAAATTCAATTCGCTCGGCTTGAAGATCGATTTAACCGAATTGACTAACGTCTCAATTCCGGCGACAAGAATGAAAACTCCGACGGCTAGGCTCGTCAAATATTCTATGCGCCCGTATCCAAAGGGATGCTTTTGATCGGGACGTTTGGTCGCCAACTTCGCGCCGACAAACGCGACGATCGAAATCAGCGAATCGGTCGCGCTGTTGATTCCTTCCGAAATCACCGCCATCGAGGAAGCGATCGTCCCGACGACGATTCTCAAAAGCGCGACGAACAAATTGACGACGGCGCCAAAGCCCGACGTAAAAGCGACGACTCGTTCGCGCGAGTGAAAATTCGTTCCGAATATTTTAACGCCGGGCTCCATCAGAGCGGCTCGCCTTCCTTCAAATTCTCTGAGCGTTCAAACGCTTCGACTATCGGACGCAATTTTTCCTGCAGAATCGCGGCGTTCGCTTTTTTGAAATCGCATTCCCAAATTCTGACGACTTTATATCCCAACTCCTGCAAACGCGCCGTCACGGCGCGGTCGCGCGCTTGATTTCGCTCGATTTTAACGCGCCAATATTCGGCGTGGTCTTTCGGCTTCGTGTTGCGGCAGTCGTGTCCGTGCCAAAAGCAACCGTCGACAAAAACGGCGATACGCAATTTTCGAAAAAGAAAGTCGGGGCGCCCAAAAATCTTGACGTGCCGACGCCAGCCGACAATTTTGAGACGCTTGAATTCTTCCATCAGGCGCAACTCAGTCGTCGCGTTTTTTGTCGAACGAACCCGACTCATAATCTCGGATCGTTTCGAAGCGTCGAAAACGTCGTTTTTTTTGATTGAGTCTTCGTCCTTCGGAAGTTTGGGAAGTTTAGGAAGGACGTTCTTCTTTCGACGAGGCAAAGAAGACGTTTTACGCAAAGAATTAGAAGAATTCGAATTCATTTTACCGCGTCAAGTCTTTGACAAGACCCTTTACTGCCGCGTTCTAAAAACAAGGGTAAAAAGCGTTCCAACGCGCGTTCAATCAGACGGACGGACGCGCGTCGAATCTCTTGGACTTTATTGGGCGTCGTCTCCCTCTTGAAGCCCGGCGCTTGCGTTCAGTTCAGCGCGCAACGAACCCAAAAAGGGCGCCGTTAGCGCTTCGACGTAACGCGTCGGCGCTCCGACGCCTCGTTTACGCGCGCGTTCCATTAGTCGAGCCGCGCGTTCCGCGTCTTTCAGCGCCTCCTCTTTTCGTCCTCTCGCGCGTTCGACGATCGCGCGTAAAAAAAGCGCCTCGGCAAAATTGGCGCGCAACGCGAAACGTCGCGCGCGAAATTCGGAATAAACGAACTTCAGCAAATGATCGATTTCCCGTTTCGCGAGAAATAAATCGCCAAATCGCCGTCGTTGCAAACGCGCAAAAGCGCTAATTTTCAACGCGTCGACATAAAACGGAAGCTCGGTTTCCGAAAGCGTTTTATCCAAACGTTCTCGTCGGAGCAAACGAGACGTAAAACGAATCGCGTCGCTCCAACGTTTAGAATCGATCGCAACGTCCGCCCAATAATAAAGAATCGATTTCTCTATTTGGGAATTTCGCCCAAAACTGAGACGAATTTCCTGCAATAGCTCGCTGAACGATTTGAACGCGCGATCGTAACCCGACGTCGGAATTTCAAGGATGGCGGCGTATTCGCGCAAACTGAAATACGCTCGCAAATAGGAACTCGCATCGTCTTCTATCAAACGTTTCGTCGGACTAGGTTCCGTCGCTTCTTTTTGTTTTCGCAACAAGCTAACGCAACGAGTTGCAAATTCGGACAATAACCGCGCAAGGTTCTTCTTATTATCGGACGGAAGAGCGCGCGCGGAAACTTCGGGTCTTTCTTCCATCGATCGGAGCGTCCCGTCGACAATTTCGCGTCCTTTATCGGCGCTTCCCCGACGCCAAATCAACTGCGCAAGGGAAACGTTCGCACAATCGATTTGGCGCTGAAAACCGTCCAAAACGAACGCTATAGTCAGGTCGTCCTTTGAATCGGACTCCTTCCAAAAAAGACTCAACATTCTCGTATGGGCGCGACGCGCGTCGATCGCCGTCTCGAGCGCCTTGATCGCCGATTGTTCGACGCCGTTTCTTATATAAAAATTAGCCTCGTCGATTTTTTCTTCGAAAAAATGAAAACCGAATTCATTCGCGTCCGACAAAAAATCGCCGACAAAGGCGTCTCGTTTCTTATAAATTCGATTCGCTTCGTAAAAACAACCGCGTTTTCGGTCGTAATAAGAAGCGGCCCGTCCCAATAATATCCAAATTGAAGGAAGCGATTCTCGACGCGCTTTTTTATTCCAAGACTTGGCGCGTTTTTCCAATTGATGGAACAAAACGGACGCAAGTTTCCCATTCTCTGCTGAATTCGAATTGAAAAGCGCGCCAAGCGCCTCGGCAAAACCTTCAAACGCCTGTCTTTGAAATCGACCTCTGAAGACGCATTGAGAATAATAATTAGCAGAAGAACGGAGTCGCGCGTCGACCTCGGTCTCGTCGCCGTCTTTTGAAGCGATCGTCGCCAATCGACGTTCGACGCTTCCAAGTCGTTCCAACAGAGGCGGAGGGAGAATTTCCCCTACAAACGCGCGACTACCCGTAAGAGCGTCGCGAACCTTTAACAAGCATTCTTTGGCGAATACGCGATCGTCGGCGCCCTGCAAAGCGACTTGAGAAACGTTGTCGTAATACGTCCCGACGACCAGAAATCCAATAGGCGAACGATGAAAACGACGTTCTAACGCCTCGCCTTCAGCGCGCGCAAAGGCGACGCCCTCTTCGGCGCGTCCCATTCGCGCAAGCCAAGCGAAATAAGCTCCGACGACTACTCCAAAACGAACCGGCGCCGTAGGATTAGACTGCGGAATCTTTTTCACGCCTCGAACCGCCTTCATATAAGCGACTTCCGTTCGCAAACTTGCGACTTTTGCCGACGCCTTCGCAACCTCGGCGCGTTCCGCGTCGTCGTCGAGTCCGTTTAGCGATTCTAAAGCGTCTAACGACGTTCGCGCCAACAACGCCGCCTGTAGTTCCCAGAAAGGAGCTACAAGAGTCCAAAACAGATTCTCTTCCTCGTCGCGATTCGAATCTAAAGTTTCGTCTTTATCGTATTGACGCTTTTCGACGATCTCGTCAAAGATTCTAACGACGTCGCTCGTTTCTTCCGCCGCCAACAGCGGTTCGTTTTTAGCGATATAAACGTCGGTGGTCTTGTCTAAAAACGAATATAAAGCGGGCGCCAAATCAATTTCGCCGGAGATTACGCGTCGTATAATCGCGCGCAAACCGAACTCGTAATCAAGAAAAACGGTTCTTGTTTTCAAATCGTCCGTCAAAATTTCACGTACAAACCGTTCTCGTTCTCCGTCCAGATCGTACGCCGCAACGTCGGCGTCCTTTTCTTTGCTCGCGGTCGATTCGTTTTGTCTCGCTATTTTACGTCCCGCTACTTTACGCGCGCCAAGATCGCCGCATTCGCAATATTGCGCGCGCTCGTCGTTCCACTCGCCCGTCTCCAAAAGATCGGCGCGCGCGCGTCGCATATCGACGACAAACGCTTCAAGACTTAACAGAATCGCCCGACTTCGCGGCGAATCGTCTTCTTGTTCGTCGGCGTCCCACTCGCTTTCGACGTATCGGCGTCTTAGCCTTCGCGCGTATGCGACGAACAGGCAAACGACGCGCAACGCAAACGCTTCGTTTTTCGACGCGCGCGCCCAAACGGCGACAAGTCTGGACAATTTCGCCAATTCGTCAAGAAAACGCCAACGTCGCTTGTTCAGCAGACCGACGATTATCGAGATTCCTTGCCTCAAATCGTCTTCCATCGCATCAAAAGCCCCGACGCGCAACTCGGCGGCGGCTTTTTGCCCCAACAAATCCAAATAAAACACATAGAAATCCGTTTTCGTCTCGCCGCCGATAAGTTCGCGTTCGCTCAATTCGCGCGCGCGTCGATAATCGTCCAACGCTCCTTCGCACTTCTTTTTACTTGCGTTCGAACCGACGAGAAAGGACGCGCGTTGACAATACGCCTTCGATAAAAGCGAATCGCGAAAAACGCCCCCGTCCTCCAATTCCTCGTCTTGTAGCGCTTCAAGCGTCTTGATCGCGCGATTCGTCGCTTGCAGCGCCTCGGAGCCTCGTTCCGACCGCGCCAACAGAATATGCCGTTGCATCAGCAGTTGCGCGTAAAGCGTCGCGACGTTCTTCTTTTCGTTCGGCGTAAATCGTTCTAAAATCCGTTCGAGCGTTTCTTGCGTTTTCGCCGCGTACTCCCACAGTCCCTGCGTCCCGCACAAATCGAACAACAGACAACTGGAAAAAACGATCTGCAAGGAAGGATTAAACGCGTCTTCTTTTTTGATCGCAAGCGCCAAATATTCGAGCGATTCCTCGACGTCCTCGGCGGCGCGCGCGTAACGCTCCTGACACATATGAAGCGAAGCGCGGCGTCGCAAGACGTTTTCAATGTGCGCGTAAGCCAAAACGCGCCGCGACAACGCGGCGTCGTAAGCCAAAACGCGTTTCAGCGTCGACACGGCGCGATCCAACGACGCGATCGCGTCTTCATAATCTCCTTTCGACGCCAACAATTCCGCGTGCGACTCCAACAGCTGCGTAAGGGGCGCGAAATAGGCGCCTTCGTTGAAGGAAACCAAGCGTTCTTCCGATTCCAACGCGTCTTGCAACGCTCGAACGGCTTTTTCGTCGTCTCCGACGCGTCGATAAACGGAACTCATTCTAAAAAAAACGTTGACTTTTTCGGCAAGAAACGCTTCCTGATCGGAATACTTGTCGAAAAGGGTCAACGCCTCGCGATAAGCGTCAAGAGCTTTCGGAAAATCTCCGATCGAGACGTAGGTTTCCGCCGTCGCGGCGGCGACAAACGCAAGAGACGGCTCAACTTCTTCGCAACCTTCGTCCGCCAACGATTCGAACATTTCTCGCGACTCGCGGAACGACGAAAGGGCGGAAGAATCCCCTCCGGTAGCTAAAAGACAATTCCCGTGCGTTTGCCAAGCGGTCGCGAGCAAACGTCGCGATTCGAACGAAAAGGAACCTTCCGCCCAACTTCGAATCTGATTCAGCGCGTCGTTGGCGATTTTCATCGGCGGCTTCAAACCGTTGCGCAAATAGAAAACGAGACGTTGCAAAAGAGCTTGTCCAAGCAACTCGGAATATTCGCCGTCGTCGTAAACGTTGGAAGAACGCTGAGCGCCGACTTCGCGTAGTATTCGTTCCGCTTCGTCTAAAACGCCCAGAACTTTGGCTTCGTTCCCGTCGTTGGAAATCGCTGCTTTTTGAATAAGCAAACGCGCCAGTTCAACGCGCGAACATTCGTCGCCCTCCTCGAAACGCTTGCGCAAATAGACGATCTTGTCGTCAAGCGAAACGGACTCGTCTTCGAGGTAGTCGAAATCCGGACCGTCGCTCCAAGGAACGTAATCTTCCCAATCGTCGGCTTCTTGTTCCGACGGCTCGTCGTCGGAAGGAAAGACGATCGAATCGTCGGACAAACGCGTTTCTTTGTCGACGTCGTTCTCGCTACGCTCAGATTCGTCGCGCTCAGATTCGTCGCGCGCTTCTTCTCGACGTCGCCAGCGCGGAATCGCGTTGGCGCTCCGTTCTTTTTTACGTTCTTGAGCGTCGGGATCGTTCGCGTCGGGCGGATAGTTGCGATTTCTAAAGAACGCTCCGAAATAATTGGCGCGTCCTTTGTCTCGTTCCTCGTCGTCTTGTTCCGTCTCGTCGTCCGGCTTCCCTTTTTCGTCCTCCTTGTCCTCCTCGTCTTTTAACGATTCCTTCCACGCGTCGGCGTTTTCTTTTTTCTCTTCGTCGGCGGCAAAAAGATCGCCCTCTAAATTGAACTCGAAATTCCAGTAGTCCTCGCGCCAAAAATCTACGGAATTAATTTGCGCGTTTTGCAAATCGCCCGTCTGCGCTTGCGGCGCGCGCGAATCGGTCGCGCCCGACTTTTGCGATTCGTTCGCAACGTCGGTCAAACCTCCCCCCGCGTCGATCCTTTTGACTGCGGCGTTCTTCGCGGAGTCTCGTCGTAAAGCGTAAGACGAAATCAAATTGGACAACGCGCGCAAAGCGGTTTCAAGTCGCTCTTTCGTACGTTCTCTTTCGTCGGTTCCGCCTTCCTTGGCGTCGCCAAGCCATACGGTCGCGACGACGCTCGCCCCCAGCGCAATCCACAGGAGTCGCAAAACGTCGACGTCTAATCCAAAAGTAAAGGCTTCAATAGAACCGTGCAACATCGTCTTCCCTAAGGCGTCTCTTCGACGCCGACGTTATTTTCCGCTCGACGGGAACCCCAAAACGGGGGCTAAATAATTACGCGCGTTCCAACGTTCTTAACGCGCCCTCAAAATCGCCGCGAGCGCACAAATCGCGCAATTCGCGCAAGAACGACGCCTGTTCCGAACTATGCCAGCCGGGCGTCGATTCGATCGCGCCGTAGTCGACGCAACTCGTCAAAATCGCGCGCAACAGCTTTTCGATTCCGACGCCGGATCGCGCGCTGATCGAGAAATAAGACGATTCGTCGTCGTTCTTCCATTCGTCGCGCCAATCTTCGGACGGCAAGTCGATTTTGTTAAGCGCGTAAACTGTTTTAAACGTCGACGCTTCCAACGTATCCGCCCCCAAGCGTTCCTTAAACAACGCGCGTTGCTCAAGTCGACTTCGAGTCGGATCGAACACAAACAAAACGAGGTCGGCGTTTCGCGCAAAATCGACCGCCAGACGCGCGCCGTCAAGTTCGATTTGGTCTTGCGTGTCGCGCAAACCGGCCGCGTCGACAAAACGAAAGTTCCAGCCGTCGATTACGCGCAAAGCGCCCACCAAATCTCGAGTCGTCCCCTCGGTCGAAGAAACGACCGCGCGTTCGTACCCAAGGATCGCGTTGAGCAAACTGCTCTTTCCTACGTTTGCGGCGCCGATTAACGCGACGTCAAACGGTTCGACAAGTCGACGCGCCCAATCGCCCGACTCCAAAACTGCGTCAAGTTTGCGCGCGAGATCTTGCGCGTAAACTTGACTTTGCGACTCGGAATCCGCCGTAATTTCTGAAGCGCGTAGCAATTCGGACGCCAGTTCTTCAAAGAAAGCGCGCCATTTTTCACGCAAGTCGCAGGCTAGTTTCGCCGTTCGTTCCGTCGTCGTTTGAGTCAGAAGCGACTCGGCGTCCGCGTAAAAAAGCGCGTCGACGCGGCTAGCGACGATCAAACTCGACCTATTTGCCCTTTGTTCGTCCAATTCGACGGCGCGTTCCCACGCGTCGCCGGAAACGACCCGCGCGCCCTGTTCGACAAAAAAACGAACGATTCGCGAAGGAGACGCGTCGCCGCCGTGTCCGTCAAGTTCGAAGGCGGTAGACGTTCGACGCCGCAAAACAATCTCGTCGCCGACGCCGCCAAGCTCGTCGAAATGAAAAACGCCAAAATAAGGGCGGAAAGACGACTCGACGTTCGCAGGATCAAATTGAGAAGCCCAATCGGCGCGCGTCCAACGCGTCGCCAACGCGCGCCAAGCGTCGTCGCCGCGCACGCCGACGCAAGCGACCGCGCCGCGTCCTTGCGGAGTCAGCAACGCGACTTCAAACGGAACTTGCGCGCGTCGTTCTTTCAGCGTTTCGCTCAATTCGTTTCGTCCTTCCCCGACGCGGGCGTCGCGACGCCGTTTTTCTTTGCGTCGTCCAGAATCGGCGCGCCTTTGGCGTCCTGTAAAATACGGCGTAATTTGCGCGGCTTCTCGCCGTTCGAATCGAGCGCGAATTCGTCGTAAGGAGTCCCGTCGACGCTACGTCGAAGCGCCAAGTAAATCGCGTTCGAATAGACGACGAAAGCGACGCCAAGATACGCGATCGGAACGGCGATCACAAAGAGGCGCCAGAAGCTCGTCCATTGGTCAAAAGAACGCTCAAGGTAAATTTCGTTGAAAAAACGTAGAACGACGTTTGAAAAAGCCTCGACTATCGCATAACCGACAAGGATCAAAATTGCGGCGAAACAATAGTACAAGAGCCAGAAAGCGAAACGTTGGGTCAAATAGGAAATCGAACGCGACGTCGCGTCGAAACCGTCGGAACGATCTGCGGCGATCGCGGAAATCGCTAGGGGAAGCGAACAGGACGCGACAAAAATCAGGACAAAAAGCGCAAAATAACAAAATACGACGATCGGCGCCGCAAGCCTTCCTACGCCCCCGCTCCATAAAACGCAAATTCCCAGAAAATAGACGGCGCAGAAGAACGCAAAAAGAATAGCGACGGGCACGATCAACGACGGCGCTTTGCGCAAGGCGAAACGCAAGGAACTTAACGTCGACGATCGAGAAGCGGTCGTAAGTCGCGCCAAAGTCGTTCTAGAAATCGCAAGCGCAAACAAGACCGCAAAGACCGCCCCAAGAACCAAAACCAAGGGGAACCAAGGACGGTCGCCATCTTCCCAGACCGCATCGCCCCAAGTCGCGTAAGAGGACAAAAAGCGCGACGACAAAAAGCGCGCGTTTTCTTTATTGTCGCCGTTCCGATCGAGGGAACCGTCGGCGTTTAGCGAAACGCGCGCCCCGCCGTCGCAAAGATTCAGACGCAACGTCCCTTCTCCGCGCCAGCCAAGCGCCGACGCGAACAAAGCGAGCGCCAACGCGCCCAAAATCAAAAATGAAATTTTGAACGTCGCCGGAAAAGCGCGAAAGAAGATCGTCGGAGGCGCAAGTTCCTGCCAATCGACGCGACGAATCGTTCCCTCGTCGATATCCGATATTTGTCGAGTCATACGTCTTCTCCCACGTCAAATAAAACAAAGTCGCGCTTCCGACGTCGGAAACGCGAAAAAGCAAAACAACCCGCTCTATTTTAATCCGATCATAGAATTTATCAACGGCGCGCCGTCGGAAAAACGACTTTATCGTAGAATATAGGCGATCGATTCTTTCCCCGATTTTCGACGGCTAAACGGACGGAGTCTAGGAAAGGTCGGAGTCCCGATTTTGTCGTCGACTCTTTCCGCCGCCGCGCATAAGGCGGCTCTTACGCCCGATCGTTCGAACGCCGGGCGCGTCCAAAGAGTAAAAATCGGAAAAAAGCCGGTCTTACCTTTGGAAATAAGAACGTTACCTTCGCCGTTTAATACGCGGCTTGGGCGCTTCTTTTGTCAATTTACTCGATTCTCCTTGTTCGCCGACGTCCTCTTTGTTCGTCGATTCAGTCGCCTGCGCGCCTTTTTCGACCGTCTGTTCGTTCTTAGAATTTTCGGAAGCGGAACGTTCAATTTTCGGATTGACGTTAGGCGCGGTCGCGACGGGCGTCGCTTTCCAAATCCAACCGTTCGGCATAAACAACAGACCTCGCCCAATAATCGCGGCAAAAGCGAAAAGCAAATAGACGAGCAGAGCTTTGCCGAAATTGCAGTCGAAAAAGATCAGCGCGCCAAAAGATCCAACCGCCGCGATCGGAATCAAATAGAGACACGCCATAACGCCTTGTCCGCCCAAAAACGCGACGAATATCTCAAAGGCGATCCACGAAGCGGCAAAAACTAACGAAGCGAAAAGCGCGCGTTTATGGCGTTCGTTGCCAAGAAACATCTCTAAATCGTCGTCGTCTCGAATCAACATATAACCGAAATCGGCGATCGGAAAAGCAATTCCAAAAGCCGCGAGTATTCCGACGATCATACTCAAGACGTGCGAATGCGCGCAACCAATCAAGAAGAGGAACGCGGCGGCGCCAAGCGTTCCCATAACGCCCCAGAATACCTGCTTGCCGGTAAAAGCAAAGCGCCGTTGAAGAATAGGACGCGCGTCGTGACCGACAAGTTTCTTGGTCTTTCCGCCGGAAGTAACGCCGTCGGGCGCGTGAACGACGAGCTTCTCCTTAGGAATTTCAATGATATGTCCGCACTTTGGACAAGGTCCCTTTTTTCCGGCAAAACGATCGTCGACTTCAAACGACGTCATACACCCCGGACATATAACTCCGATCGCCATAATTCTCTTCGCTTTTCATTAAAGGAAAACGCGCGCGCTTGCGAACGATTCGAGCAAATTCCGACGCCGCGTCAGTCGTCCTTATTGTAACGAGACGACCTAAAAAAAGCAAGACCGGGCAAAATTTTGTAGAAAAACTTGCAAAGACGATAAAAACGGGGCAAAGTTGAAATAAAATCACGGTCGAAGTCGCTTTAAGCCCAATTTGGCGCGCGCGACGTTGAGTCTTTCAAGAGCTTGAGGTCTGGCGGCAAGGAAACGAACGATTTGACTCGGCGTCGTTTCAAGAAAGGCGGCGGCTTTCGTAAGATTCTCGTCGACTCCCATATAAACGTCGAAAAATTCCGCGACAAGAATAGCGTAATCGAAGCCGGTCGGCGAAACGCGAATTCGCCCGCCGACGACGCGTTCAAACCAACGCAAAGAACGACGTTCCGATTCGTTCTCGACGTCGATGGGAACTCGAACGCGCAACGCAAGCTCCAGTCGTAGACGTTCCAACGCTATTTGACGGTTTTCACCCTGATAACGTCGTTCGGACGCTTCGCCGACAAGTCCAGACGGCATATGGTAAAATCGAACGGCGGTTTCCACTTTATTGCGATTTTGTCCTCCGGGTCCGGAACGTCGCAAACGTTCGAAACGACACTCGCGCTCAAGAGCGTCGCAGGGAAGATAAACAGGCGAACGCGCCTTTGGCAAATCGAAACGAGTTTCCATTAAACTAGAAGACCTGGTCTGTTCGTATGCTGGAAAAAAGACGGAAACTGCGACTTAAAGCGCGTCTATTTCAAATAAAACAAAAAACGACGAACAACGTCCGTCGTTTTTTCTTGCGAATCCCAATAAATTAAGACTCGCGCTAGTTTAAACGCGCTAAATCACTTGGCGTTTTCGTTCTTGCGAAGGACGCCGGCTTCAACCAATTTGTCGATCAGTTGTTGCATACTATTGAACGCGGAAAGGAAACCTTGCGGCGGCATAATGACGCGGAAGCAAGTCTTCGGGGTCGGGGCTTGACCGTCGGCGGCAGGTTGAAGAGTAACGCAATCGAAACGAACCATATTGCCCGCAAAGTGAATTTGACCAACGCCGTCAACGAAATATTCTTTTTCCATTGTATATTCTTTCTAAAATGTTTCAACAACACAACGCGCAAGCCTCGCAAAGGCTATAATATGCGCAACCGTTACCTTTATAACATAAAACGTCGTAGTATACAACGCCTTTTTTTTAAATTTTATTTTTTAGGGGCAAATACCCCAACCTCTCGGTCAGGGAATCTTTCCTCTCCTCGCCCTTTTTAATCCCTTTGAAGAGGATTCGCGTCGTTAGTTCCAAAAATTTTGCATAACGCGCCAACGACGTAAAAAATTCTCGCCTACCTACAAGGCGCTATAATCACGCGGAATCCAACGTCGGCGGCGCGAAAATAGGGCTCTAAAGGCGTGCGGAAGGAAGACGTCGCTCGTTCGGACCAATCGCGCCAACTACCGCCTCGCACAACGCGACGCGCGCGAACGGCGTCTTTTGGCGAATCCGCAACTGGATTCTTCGTCGCCTCGGCTATTTCGTATCCGTTCGCCGTCCACGCGGAATCGGTCAACTCGGCGACGTTTCCGATCATATCATAGAGTCCGAACGCGTTCGGTTTATAGGTCGCGACGTTGCAAATCGCCGTTTGTCCGTCGTTAAAGGGCGACTTGCGCATATAGTCGACGGCGCCCTGACCGCGTTTGAAATTAACCAAACTCGCGTCCGCCAAATTGGCGAAAAGTCCGAAATCAGTTGAGAAATCGCCGTACCAGAACTGAGACGTCGAACCTGCGCGCGCCGCGTATTCCCATTCGACTTCGTTGGGAAGTCTGACTTCGTACTCTTCGGAAAGAACGCCGCTCGCCTTCAGTTTAGCGTCTAGCCAGTCGCAGAATCTCTTGGCGTCGTCGTATCCGACGCGCGAGACGGGCTGTTTCGGCAAATTGGCGGGCAAACCGGGACGCGCGTGGTCTTTCGTCATTTCGTCGACAAATCGACTGTCGTGCTTAGGATCAAAAAGCGCGTAAAGCTCGTTTGTTACTTCAGTCGCGCCGCACCAAAACCCCTTTTCGATTCTCGCGGGCGTTTGCGGATATTCCGCGCGCGACTCCTCGTCGCTTCCGTAAGCAAAGTCGCCCGCCGGAATCCAACGCAAATCGAGCGCTACGTTTTCGCTCAACGCAAGGGATTTTCCGACGATTCCGCCTGGCGCCGTCTCAAACTGCAATTTTCTCGCTTGTTCGGCGTCGGTCAACGGATCGAACCCTTCCAATACGACGGGCTTCAATTCCGGGCGCGCTTCCGAATCGGGAATAATCGGAGGATTAGCGGCGCGACGCGCTTCGAGCCAAGCGTAAAGTTCTTCTTCTGGAATAGCTTCCGCTTCCGGGTCTTCCGAAACGTCGGCAAACTTCTCCTGATACAACTTGCGCAACTCGCGGTGCTTCGCGATCGACGCCATTTGTTTTTCGTTGTCGATTTGCATCCAATCGAGCAAGACTTTGTTCTGCCAATGTCGGTGCGCTTCCGTCCAAGTGGCGTAACAAGGCGCGTTCAAATCGATCCACGTCGTCAAACGATCATAGGCTTCGTCGTCAAGTTGAACGTTATGATGTCCCTTTTCCAACATTTGGAAAAGAGGCGAAACGCCCGCGTAATACTCGCCCGGCTGGAAAATATGCAAATCGCTCTCCGGACCGGGCGTCAAGACGTAAGGACGCAACGCGGTATAACTTCTATAAAACGGTCCAATTTGGCGTTTCTCGGCGTCTTCGACCGTTTCAAGCGCATAGTCTTTGAAATTCGGAAAAACGACGCGATCCGCTAAATCAAACTTCTTACGCGATTCGTCGGAACCGTCGTGACAACCGATGCAGTATTTGTCGAGAACCGGCTGGACTTCACGGAAGAAATCGAATCCGCGCGTCGACCCGCGCCAAGGAGTCAACTCGCGCGCTTCGCGTCGACCGGCGATCGTCTGTCCCGTCGGAGAAATGTCGTTTTGGCTTTCGTGACAGCCGAAACAGGCGACCGCTTCGCCCTTCATACCGACGAACCACGTGCGCATCAGTTGAACGGCGCGTCCTTTTTCGTCGAGCGGTTGAATCGCGACGGGCGTATTGGCGGGAATTTTAAACGTCGCGCTACCGTCTTCTTCGATCGGAACGGTTCCAAGGACGCGCTTAACGTCCCAACTACTCTCGATTCCCAAGACGTCGTTATGCCCCGAAAACGGGTAGGCGAAATGGTATTCGAAAACGCGCAACGATTTGATCGTCCCGCGAGGAACGTCTTTTAAACCGGGTCCAAAATAGACGTCGGCAATAAAGACCGTCGCGTCGTCGCGTTTCGGATCGATTCGCGACGCCAAAACGGGCGGTCGTTTGCGCGGCGCAAGGAGAATTGGATCGGTAAAAGCGGCGTCGGACGATTCCAGAATCGGAGTCATATTGTCGAAAATATCGACAAGCCAAAGTCCCCAGCCGGAACCGCGATTCGCGGAAACAAGAAAATAACGACCCGCGCCGTCTTCTTCGGAAGTGCCAAGGGGCTCGACCTGAAGGAATTTCGGCCAACGGTCGCGATACAAATAATCGGCAATTTCGTTTTCAACGACGTCTTCTCGACCCGGTATCGACTGAACGACGCCCTCGGTCTCCGCGCGTCCAAGCGTGGGATCGAACAAAATCAAGCGTCCGGGTCGACCGACGTGGTGCCCGGAGACGGTTCCGACAAAACGCTTCGGATCGCCGGGAATCGGCTTCGCGTAAAAGAGCGAGTTAGGCCAATAGGAATTGGAACCGTAAACCGCCGTTTGATTGGAACCGTCGGGATTCATCGAGAAGAGAATACGGTTAAAGAAGTGCGGCGTGTCGGAATATTCCCAACGCAAATACATTACGCGCCCGTTTTCCATCATTGTAGGGCACCAGTCGCTGTCTTGTTCGAAAGTCAGTTGGCGTATTTCTTTCGTTTCTGGATTCATACGATACAAAAGAGCCATCTGCTTGCGCCCGGACTCGCAAGGAAGACCTTGAAACGTCGCGTTGGAACCGTAAACGACGCTGCCGTCCGCAAGATAGCAGGAATCGAAAAAGTCGATTTCGTCAAGATTCGGCGAAATTTGCTTGACGTCAAGTTTGGCGTCGACGTTCTCGCCAAGAGGACGCAAATCAAGTTCTTGCAGACTCCAACGCCCGTTTTCGCCGGGCGCCGTAAACATCAAACGCTCGGCGTCAAATTCCAAATCAGTATCGACGATCGTTTTGCCTTCGGAATCGTACACGACGCGATACGTCGCGTTTTCGCTCGACGCTTTGAGAGGATCAAGCAAAATTATCTGGGATGGAATCGACTTAGAAACGTCTTCGGTAACGTAGGCGTTTAACGACGGAGTCGCCGTTTGATTGGCGCCGCGCTTGATCGCAAGAATACGTCGTCCCTCAAGAAGCGGATTCGCAAGCAAGGCGCGTTTTTGCAAATCAAGCAACTTGGCGGCGCGTTCGGACGACTCCGGCGCGGATTCCAGCGCGTCGAGTTCTTCCAAATACGCCTCGGCGTTCGGATAATCTTCGCCGAACGCGTCGCTCATATCCTCGATCGCCAAACGAATCGCGACGGGATCGGGACTGCCGTCGTTCGCGGCGTAAAGTCGCGCGTTCGCAAAGAAAAGAAACGCGACAAAAAAAGCGCAAAGAGCGCGACGATTAAAAGACGTCATTGCGTCGTCTCCCCTCTCTTCTCTGGAAAGTCGAAAGACTAAAAACGATTATCGATCTCCGGCAAGGTATCGTTCGATCCACTCAAGACATTTGTCCGTGTCTTCGTCGGTTCCAACGCTGATTCGCAGTCCTTCGCCCCAAGCGTCGTACTTCATATAGCGAACAAGATACCCGTTTTTCTTCAAATAAAGATAGAGTTCTTCGTGCGAAAAAGAAGAATCGGGCCACGCGTTCCAAGTGAAATTAGAACGCGATTCCGGCACGACAAATCCCAACTCGCGCATTCTTGCCGCGAGACGTTCGCGCGTCGAAACGATCTTTTGCGTCGTCGCGCGAAGCCATTCTTGGTCTTGAAGCGCCGCCGACGCCGCCGCGATGGAAAGGGCGTCGCAGTTGTACGAGTCCTTAACTTTCAACGTCTGTTCGATAAGAGAAGGTTGCGCGATCATAAATCCGAATCGCAAACCGGCAAGCGCGTAGGACTTGCTCATTGTGCGCGAAATAATCACGCGCGGATTACGTTTCACAAGTTCGACGCAACTCACGCCCGCAAAGTCCGCGTAGGCTTCGTCGACTACCAGCGGACAATTCAGCGAATCGGCAATCTTTTCGACTTCCTCGACTGAAAGAAGCGTGCCCGACGGAGAATTAGGATTCGGCAAATAGACGAGCTTGAGCGAATCGGACGCGACGCCTTCCAATTCGTGAACGCGATGAGGCGCCGTCGGCGTCGTCGCGGGCTCCTGCGCAAAATAATTGGGCAATTTCCAATCGTCCTGAAAATAAACTTCCTCGCTTCGCGCGCCCTGAATTTCCGCAAGGGATTTGTACAGGATATAACTCGGATAAGGAAGGCGCAACAATTCGTTTTCGCCGACAAACGTTCGCGTTAAAATCGTCAGAATATCGTCGCTTCCGTTGCCGCACATAATCCAATCGGGCTCGACTCCGTATAATTCGGCCGCGACTTGACGAAAATTCTGACCGACGGCGTTGGGATAACGGTTTAAACCGCGATCGGCGACGGCGCGAATCGCGTCGTATGCCTTTTCCGACGCGCGATAGGGATTTTCGTTCGTGTTCAGCTTGACGGCTTCGCCTTCTTTCGGCTGTTCGCCGGGCACGTAGCCTGCCATCGCTTCAATATTCGTTCTAACTAAACTCATTCTGCGTCAAACCTTGGGCGTTTGGTCTCAAACGCCGCGAAAAAAAGGACGTCGACGAACGCGTCTCCTAGCCTTCTAATCGACTCGCGCCTAAAACAAAAGCGCGAAAGAAAGCAAGACGCCCAGCGTCAGCAGATTTTTGGAACTCAACGCTAAGACGCGCGCTAACGCGGCGCCGGAGCGTATGCGACAAAGCGTTCGCCACGCTTGCCAATGGACGCCAAGGTAAACGAACAACGTCGCCAAACTCAACGCGCCCCAATCTGCGTTTCGCGAAAAGACAAGCGCAACCAACAAAGCGGCGACAAATCCATTCGCAAGATAAAACCAGCGCCCAAACGGTTCTCCAAAGAGCGCGATCAACGTAAATTTACGATTCTGTCGATCTTCGTCTCGATCTCGATAATTGTTAGCAACAAGGATATTGTCCGTCGCAAATCCGATCGCCAAGCCGATCAAGGTCGCGTCCAAAGTAATCGTTTGCGTTTGAAGAAAATAGGTAAACGCAACGGCGACGAAACCAAAAAACGAAACGACAAGAACGTCGCCGAGCCCGACGTAAGCAAGCGGACAAGGACCGGCGCTGTACAATAGACAAAAAACGCAAGAGACAAGCCCGACGATTATTAGCTTCCAGCCGCCGTAGGGAATCGTCGCCAAACCGAAACAACAAGCCGCCCCTAGAACGACAAAAACGCCGATCAACATTGCGCGCGGCGTTATCCAACCCGACGCGACGGCGCGCGCAGGTCCTTTACGGTCTTTGCCGTCGGCGCCTTTTTTATAATCGGCGTAATCGTTGATAAAATTAGCCGCGACCTGCGCCAAAAGCGCGAACCCCAAACAACAAAAGGCGGGAATCCACAAAAACGCGCTTGTTTCGGACATAACCGCGCCGCTTGTCAAATCGCGCGCCGCCAACGCCAGCCCGACGACGACGGGAACCGAGGCGGCGGTCAACGTTTTAGGTCGAGCGGCAAGAAGCCAAGCGGTCAAAAGACTCGGGCGCGTCGTTATTTCACGTTCGGCGCGCTCTTTGGCCGGCAAGTAGTCGTCGTTCATAGAACGCCTCGCTTCAAACTAATTTGGGCAACTCGTACCCTTTACGCTGTTCGCGCGAGAAGAACGACGCCGCTTGTTCGTCGCCAAGTATCTTTTCCTCGAGCGGATCCCAATTAATCGCGCGCTTGAGTCGACAAGACAAATTCGCCAAATGGCAGACGTTCATTCCCAAGACGTTTTCCTCGACGTTGGAGACGGGAACGCCTCCTTCGCGAACGCAACGCAAGAAGTTTGTCTTATGCCCTTCGATCGGCTTCCCGTTGTAGAGCGCCAAATAGTCGTCGCGCGTCAACTCCGACTTAATACCGTCTTCGATAGGCTTGCCGATTACGCGCTCGCGGTTGACGTGAATACGACCTTTGGTTCCTTCAATAAGAATACCGTTCCCGTCCTTAGCGTCGCTCACGACGTCAAAATCGGTTCCGTCTGCAAATTTACAACGGATGTTATAAGTTACCGGCGTGTTATAAACGTCGTCGCGCGTCGGATATCCGTCTTTGTAGGGAACGATAAACTTCGCGTCGGTTCCGTCGACGGAAACAGGTCCGCTTCCCAACGTTTGACGATTCAAAATCCATAGCGCGGAATCGACGTGGTGCGCGCCCCAGTCGGTAATTCTTCCGCCGGAATATTCAAACCACCAACGAAACAGAAGATGCCCGCGACCTTGACCAAAGTTGTCCGCCGAGAAAAATTCCGTGCGATTTTCCCAGCAGTAATCGCGAGCGGGCGCCTGTCCTTGCCAACGATCCCAATCAAGCGACTTAGGCGGATCGCATTTTGGGATTTGCCCGGAATAACGACCTTGGTCGATAATACACGTCGTCTTCTTGATCTCGCCAAGCAAGCCTTTGCGAACGATCGCGGCGGCGGTCATAAACTGATCGTACATCGAACGCTGTTGCGTTCCGACTTGAAAGACTTTGCCGTATTTCTTTTGCGCGGCGCGTATCAACTGATTCTCTTCGAGCGTCAACGTCAGCGGCTTTTCGCAAAAAACGTGCTTGCCCGCCTGCATCGCTTCGATCGCGATTTTCGTGTGCCAATGGTCGGGCGTGCAAATCGAAACGACGTCGACGTCGTCTCTGTCAAGAACGCGGCGATATTCGTCGTAAAAATCGGGCGAGACGACCTTGTCGCCGTCTTTTTTGCCAATTTTTGCGTTTTTTTGAACTCGCGCCAAGCCGTATTCCGCGTCAAGGTCGCAGACGGCTACGACGTCGGTCATACCGTTAAATTCGCAAAGGTTGGCGTATCCGCGCGATCCGACTCCGATCGCGGCGAGTCGTAAACGATCGCTCGGCGCCTGCGCGGCTACGCTTGCGACGCGTTCCAACGCAAAGTAGGGAGTCGCCAAAGTCGCGCCAAGCGCCGCGACGCCTTGCAAAAAACCGCGTCTGGTCGTCGTCAAACCTTTTGCGTTTCGTTCGTCTTGTTTGTTCAACACGATCCTTTCTCCCGTTCTCTATAATCGACAAAAAGACCGCCCGAAACGATCTTACGCCCCAAAGGGTAAAAATACGTTTCAAGAGGTCGTTATAATTAAAACACGCCGCAAACTCCAACTATCCGCGTCGTCAACCGTTCTTTTTTGGCGCCAAAGCCTCTTCCATCACGTCGATGTAACGCCTAAGGCGCTCCAATTCGTTCGTGACCGAGCGTAATTTTAGCATATTTTCCACGCGTTTCAACAACTCAAGTTTATGAATCGGCTTGCTCAGATAGTCGTCGCAACCTACGTCGACGGCGCGTTCAACGTCCCCCAGTTCGCTCAACGCCGTAACCATTAGAACCATAACGCCCGATGTTTCAGGATCGCTTTTGATTTTTTCGCAAACCTCAAATCCGCTCAACTTCGGCATCATTACGTCGAGCAGAATCAAGTCGGGTTGAAACGACTTCGTTTTTTCCAAGGCGTCGACGCCGTCGTTGGCAAATTCCAAGTCGTAGTCTTCGCCGATCAGAAAAGCTTCCAGTAATTCCTGATTAACCGGCTCGTCGTCCGCGATCAAAACGCGGCTTTTACGCGTCGTCATTTTTCGTCCTTTCGAGTTCGGCGTTATTCTTGCGTTTCATTTTTGTCGGACGCTTCGCCGTTTTTCTCGGTCTCTTCGCGTTCGGCAAGTTCCTTTTTACGCAACTCGTTCATTTTTTTCAACTGCGCGGCAAAACGCGCTTCTTGCGCCTTCATCAGCGCGTCTTCCGCCAATTCGTGCGATCCGCACTTGATCGCGAGCGCGCTAAAAGCGGTGAAATAGAAGGGGTCTTCCTGTTCCAACTCGCAAGCCTTTTGCATCGCTTCGATCGTTCCCTCGTCGTCTCCCTTCTCTTGCGAAAAAACCGCCAACGCCAACCACGCCAAACCGTAGCCAGGATAGGCGTCAAGCAATTTCTTCAATTCGGAAATCGCTTGCGGCAATTCGCCGTTCTGTTGCAACGCGACGCACTCGTCGTACCAGAGTTCCTTCGCTTTAATCGTCTCGTTCATTTCTTATCCGTCGCGCGCGTTTCTCTTGCGCGCGTTCAATTAAGGTCGATTTTAAGGAAAAATACTCAAAGCGCGCGTCGAACGCGACGACGCGTCTGACCGAAAACCGGCTTTCGTTCGAATCTGTCGGGTTCGTCGTTCGTTCCTTCGACGGGCTTCGAAAAGGCTTCGAAGCCGGGCAAATCGAAACGCTCGAGCAATCGGTTGATTCGAATTTCGATACGAGTCAACTCGGCGCCCTCTTCGGCGGTAACCAACGTAAACGCGACGCCTTCGCGTCCCATACGTCCGGCGCGTCCGACGCGGTGAACGTAGTCGTCGCAGAACTGAGGAACGTCGTAATTGACGATATGCGAAACCGTCGAGACGTCAATGCCTCGCCCGACAATGTCGGTGGCGACAAGAATTTTCGTCTTTTCGGCGCGAAAATCGCTCATAATACGGTCGCGCTTGCCTTGCGGCAAATCGCCGTGAATCGCTTCGACGGCCTTGAATTGCGCGGCAAGGCGACGTCCAAGCATATCGACGTGCCTTTTCGTCCGACAAAAGACGATCGCCTGACGCGGATTTTGTATTTCAAGGAGCCTGACTAACGCGTCGAATTTACGATCCTGATCGACGGTCAAATAATATTGTTCGATCGTTTCGGCGGAAACGTCCTTTTGGCTGAAATCAAACTCCTCGGGCTCCTTCATATAGGCTTTCGCCAAACGCACGACGGGCGGCGCCAAGGTCGCGCTAAACAAAAGCGTCTGACGCGACCGGGGCGTCTGACGCAAAATTCTCTCGACGTCGGGTCTAAATCCAATATCCAACATACGATCCGCCTCGTCTAAGACGACCCAGCGCGCTTTGGAAAGATTCAAGACGCCTCGATTGGTCAAATCGATTATTCGACCGGGCGTTCCGACAAGAATGTCCACGCCTTTGCGAATCTTTTCGACCTGCGACGCGATCGGCTTGCCTCCGTAACACGCGACGACGTTCAAATCGCGATAACGCGCAAGACGTTGCGTCTCGTCTCGAATTTGAACCGCCAACTCGCGCGTCGGCGCCACTGCCAACGCAAGAGGCGCGTCGCAAGGCTCGCAAGCGTCGACGGCTTCCACGATCGGAATCATAAAGGCCGCCGTCTTGCCGGTTCCGGTGCGCGCTTGTCCCATCAAATCGACGCCCGCCTGAATACGAGGAATCGTACCCGCCTGAATAGGAGTGGGCTCGACGTAACCCATCTGTTGCAACGCCTTGAGCGTCGCTTTTTCGAGCTTCAAATCGCCAAATTTTTCGAGAGGAGCCGACTCTTCGCGCGACGGTCTGACTCGTTCTTTGTCGGCTCGCGATCCGCCGCGTTTCGACGCGTGTTTCGCGACGGGTTCTTTATGCGAAACAACGTCCGTAGCGTTCAGACTCGACGACGTTTCGAATAACGATTTATCTTGCGAGTCTTGCCGAATTCGCGCCGATTTTTTTTTTGAATCGGCTTCGTTCCAATCGTCGAAGTCGTCGTTTTCTTCGTAAAGAGGTTTTGTTCCTCGTTCGCGAACCTTGCTTTTAACGCGAGGCGCGGGCTCGTCTTGCGCGTCCTCTTCGTCGTCCGGCATATTCTCCCAAGCGGCGATCGGATCAAAATCGTCGTCGTCGACGTCAAAGTAAGAAGGAGCCTTACTTTCTCGTCGACCTTCGCTCGACTTTGGCTCTTTGCGCGTTTGCTCTTGAACGCGCGACGCGCGGCGAGGAACGTCTTGTTCCTTCTTTTCGGAGTTCTCGACGAAATTCGGCTCTTCGGCGTCGACGTCGACGTTTCGAGACGCGCGTTTCGACCGTTGAACGCGCTCAACGGACGCTTTTTTTTCGGACGTCGCGCCAATTTTTTCCACGAGCGCCAAGTTCGACTTGATTAACGCCTCGACCAAATCGACCAGGACTTCGACTTGGGGACGACCTTCCGCGTCGTCAAACGACCCGGATTCTAGCGAGACGCCCGTCGCATCGAGAATTTTCTTCGCGCTTCGAGTCAAACTATTTAATCTTTTCGTCGACGTCAAGGAAACGCCGCTTGACGTCGCGCCTTTTGACGCGCGCGCGCGCGTCGCGTCGTAAGACGCCGCGCCGGTGGAAATCCCGCCGGTAGAAATCGCTTCCTTAATCTTTGAAAGGAAAGAACGCTTCGAAACGGATTTTTGAATCTCTTCGGGCGTCTCTTCTTCGTTTACTTCGCGCTCTTCCGCGGCGCGCGCGACGTCCTTGCGCGCGCGTCGGGGACGTTCGGAAGTTCTTTTCTCTTTTCGTTCAACGGGCGCGGCAAGTTCCTCGACCAGCGCTTCGTCGTTATGAGTCAGTCGAGTTCGACCGTAACTAGGCGTGGCGTAAGGATCCTCTTCTCCTTCGTCGATCTCCGCGACGAAACTTGCGTAATCTTCCGCGTGCGGCGCTTCGACGACTTTACGCTTGCCGTTCGGATAAAGATCGTCGGAAGACACGACGTACATCGTGCCGACGTCCTTATCGCGCTTCTTTGCGACGCGCGTTCGTTTCGATTTCAACGTCGCAACGGGCTCGATCAAATCTTCTTGCGCTTGATCGTCTACGGAATCCCACTGAAACTTCGTAAAATTCTTCCTTTCGGGTCGACGACGCGCCGCCCCTCCGGCTCTTTTGTCTTGCGGCTCGGAATTCTTAGTCAATTCGATATTCCTCGTATGCTGTTTTTAAATTCTATCGCGCGCGTATCTCAAAACGTCGCGCTATAACGGCGCGATTCTCCGCCGTTAGCGCCTTGCCGAACTCAGACGCAAAGCCTCGTCGATCGCAAGGGTTAATATTTTCAAAAGGATCGTCCGCGCTAAAAAAATCGCAGACGACGTTCAAATCTTTTCCGTCTCTCAGACTAACATTTTTCTAAACTCTGCGACGCGCGCGTCAATTTCCGCGCGATCGACTAATCGGAAGCGCTCGAGTGAAAATCCTTCGACGTTCAAACTGGCGACGACCGTCGCATAAAGGAGCGCCTTCTTCACGCTTTCGAGGGTAAGTTCGTCCGACTCGGCAAGACTGCCCATAAAAGCGCCGCCAAAAGAATCGCCCGCGCCGGTCGGATCGATCGCCGCAAAGGTCGGAAAGGCGGGAATAACGCACAGGTCTTCGCGAGAAACGTAGACGGAACCATACTCGCCGCGATTGACGAGAACGAATCGAAGACCATATTCTAAGAGTTTCTTCGCTCCGACAAGCGCGTTTCGCTCGCCCGTCAGCATTTTCGCTTCGTCTTCGTTCAACATCAAGCCGTCGATTCGCTTCAGCAGAAGAAGCAACGAGTCTTTCATCGAGTCGATATAGAAATTCATCGTGTCGGCGACGACCAACTTTGGACGTTCGACAGCGTCTAGCAACGCCATATCCGTTTTCGGCGAGCCGTTCCCTAAGAAAACATAAGGAGTTTTCTTATACGTCTCCGGCACGAGAGGAACGTATTCTTTCCCCATCACGTTGCCTTCGAAACAAAGCGTCTCACGACGATTCATATCTTCAAAGTAACGTCCGGACCAGTAACAAGTCTTTTCGTTCGGTCGCTTTTCCAAGCCTTCGATATCGACGCCGCGCGCGTGCAACAATTCCGAATACTCCGAGTTCCAATCCCCTCCGACAACCCCGATCAAGCGGGATTCGGTGAAGAAACTTGCGGCAAAAGAAGCGTAAACGCCCGAACCGCCCAGCGCCTTGTCGCGGCGACCAAAGGGAGTGTCGAGAGTATCGTATGCGGCGGAACCGATCGTCAACAACGGCATTACAGGACTCCGAAAGTCAAAGAGACGAAGGCGTCGTCTCGCGCGTTTTCGCGCAAATCCCCGACGGCGCCGTTCCCTAACCAACAAGGGACTTTTCCAATTATAACGATCTCTTTGTCGATCGCAACAAAATTTTCAAAAAATTCAAGATTTTTATAGAAGACGCCTAAAGTCTCTTCAACTAATCATCCTCGAGACGTCTTCCTCACAGAGAACCTCCGGCGCGCGAATTACCAACGCGCGAATTACCAACGCGCCTTCGGTTGGAGAATCGAATCGATTTTATCGACCAATTCTTTGAGCCCGACGCCGGTGACGGCGGAAATCAAGAAGGCTTCGATATTCAGTTCGTCGGCAAATCGTCGACGAACTTCTTCCGCTTCGGGCAAATCGTTCTTTGTCACGGCGACTAATTCCCGACGCTCGCCCAACTCTTCGTCAAATTCCGCGAGTTCTTTGCGAATAGCGCGATAATTTTCGATCGGATCGGTTCCGTCGGCAGGAGTCGGCTCAACGAGGTGCAACAACACGCCGGCGCGCTGGATATGACGCAAAAAATCGTGTCCCAATCCGACGCCGCGACTCGCCCCTTCGATCAAACCCGGAATATCGGCGATCACGAACCCGCGATTACGACCTATTTGCGCCAATCCAAGACAAGGCGTCATCGTCGTGAAAGGATAGGAGGCGATTTTCGGCTTCGCCTTCGTTAAACGACTAAGCAACGTGCTTTTACCCGCGTTCGGTTTACCGACCAATCCCACGTCGGCGATCATACGCAGTTCAAGACGAATTTTGCGCGACTGTCCTTTTTCTCCCGGCGACGCGAAAGTAGGAGAACGCAAAGTCGCCGATTTAAAACGAACGTTTCCCTTGCCTCCAAAACCGCCTCGCGCGACGATAAACTCGTCTCCGTTTTCTTTGAGGTCTTTCAGAAGCAAATCGTGTTTTTCGTCAAAGACCATCGTTCCGACGGGCGTTTCGATCACAAGGTCTTTTCCATTGGCGCCGTGTCGTTGAGAAGCGCCTCCCTGGTCGCCGTTTTGCGCTTTCCAAGTCCGTTGGTTCGCAAGATGAATCAAACTTACGACGTTGCGATTCGCTCTCAAAACAACGTCGCCGCCGCGACCGCCGTCGCCGCCGTCGGGACCGCCGCGTGGAACGTACTTCTCACGGCGAAAACTAGCGCAACCGTCTCCGCCTTTGCCCGCGACAACTTCTATCGAGGTTTCGTCGACAAACATTTTATACTACTACTCTACTACGTCTTCAATATTTTTTCGCTAGGAGCGCCGCGTTCCTTAGTCGAACTTAACGTCCGCGCTAGCATACGACGCTAAAAAACAAGGGGGCGGCGCGTCGCCGTCCCCTCGGTTTCGTTTAACGCAAGAACCAACCGCAAAATCAGGCGGCGCCTTCCTCAAAAACATTAATACGACGACCGCCTTTATCGAAAGTAACAACGCCGTCGATCAAAGAATAAATCGTGTAATCGTTGCCCATGCCGACGCCTTTGCCAGGATGGAACTTCGTGCCGCATTGACGAACGATAATACTGCCGGGTTGAACAGTTTGTCCGCCGTAAGCCTTAACGCCGCGACGTTGTCCGTTAGAATCACGACCGTTTCTACTTGAGCCTTGACCTTTCTTATGAGCCATTGTACCGCCTTCAAAAAACCTACTGGTAAAGCTAATATTTATCTCAAAGGAACCGTCGCGTCGTAACTTCGCCGTCGGCAAGAGGCGCCGCCGTTACGATAGCCGCCGTTACGATAGTTGCCTGAACTTACGACGGTCGACCTTGTTTTCCTATTGAGTCGCGTCTCAAACGCGTCTCCTCTGTAACGCGCCTTGCAGTCGAAACGATTCTTTACTCGAGAACCGCCAAGGGAGGACGAGTCGTCCGCAACCGACGCAAAAACAAACGACGCAAAAACAAATTTCGTCTATTTTACATATAAATCCATTGATAGTCAAGTTCCCCCGGCAAATTATTATAAATTTCTTTGCCGCCGCTGTGCGATTCGTCGCTAGGATTGAAAAAATTCAAACGGAGAACTTTACGATAGACGTCTCGACCCGAGCCGACAAGCGCGTCTTTGTCCAACGGGGCGTCTTCGGAAATTTCCCAACGCAACGCGTTCGTCAAACCGCTGACGTAAACGGAGAATTTATCGATTTTCGGGTCGACGTCAACCCAAGTGGCGACGCCCCAGACCGTCTGACCGGGAAGGATTTTCATCGTGGAAATACGCACCGAATCATAGAACGTCTGACCCTCGCGCGCTTCCTTCTTAGCGATCTGAACATTAGCGAGAGGAATAAATTCGTCGTAATAAACGCAAGAATCGACGCCGCGAATCCCGCCCGTAAAGAGCCCGGTCTTAACGTCGCGTTCATACGTCAAAGTGTCGTGAACGGAGGAGCTTGCCAAAACGAAACGCGGAACAAAGCGAATTGCGCCCGGCGCGTTTCCTTCCGCGTCGGCGGGTTTACCGTTGTAATCGACTTTGACGGGCTTATAAACGCCGCTCAAATTATTCGACGGAAACTGAAAAACTTCCGTAGTCTTCGCATCCGCGCTAGTGGCGCCCGGCTTGACGACGGTCTGCGACACGTCTGAAACGACGTCGGAATCAAGCTCGGCTCGCAAGCGTTCGCCCGTGTTTGTCACGGAATAGACGAGATACCAAACGCGCTTCGTTTCTAGTTTTCCGTCTTTCGTCGGGAAATTCACAAGAATCGAACGCACGTTTTTATATTTAAACTGGAGTTGCCAGATTTCCTTTTCAAAGAAAAGATCGGTCGCCCAAGCGTAATCTTCTTCGGAGGCGCCTTTTTCTTTGGAGGCGCTTTCTTTAGGGTCGCTTTTGACGTCCTTCGAAACGCCGGCTAGCACTTCCGGCATATCGCCCCATTGAATCGCGTCTTCAAATCCAATAAAGGGCTTAATTTCACGCATCGTAGCGGAACCGTCCCCTTGCGCGAAAACGGGCGCCGCGCTTGCAACCAAAAACAGCGCCGCGCAAGAAACAGACGACGTCGACAAAACGCGACTCAACCGCGAAACTCGACCGATTATATCAATGTGTTTTACTGTCATTTTATATGCGCTCGATTACTATGCCAAATCGGAAACCGCCCAAGGCGACGACGTAAACTCGCTAGCGCGCGGCGCCGCTTGTCCCTAGTATAACTGCGGCAAGCGCAAGTCGTCAATGAAAACTTCTCTTTTTTGTCGCTTTTTTCAAATTTCAAAAAATTCAATCGTTAGAAACCTAACAACCGCGCGTCAAACCTAGAGGAAAAAAATCGTCGTTCCCCCGCCGCCCGGCAAAAAAACGTCTTCGCCAAACCACATTTTTTTAACAAGCGCGGAATGTTCGCCCCATTCTCGCGCCAAGTCGCGCAAGACGCCGCGCCCTTGACCGTGAACGACTTCCAACGCCTTGCCGCGATACCGTCCCGATTCGACCGTTCGCCTTAAATACTCGATCGCCGCGTCGGGACGGCGACCGTGCAAGTCGATCGTCGCGTCCGGCTCAAATCTCGAACTCATTTTTCCGACTCCTCAACCGACTTGCCCCAGAATTCGATTTCGGTTATTCCGCTCCACTTGGTCGGCTCGTCCGATTTAAGCTCGGTCAATTTCACGCTCGTAACGCGACGTTTGGCGAATTCGAACGTCTGGGGCTCGCTCGTCTCTTTAAACGAGATCGGAACGCGCGAACCGTCGGAAAATTCGAGTTTTCCGCTCTTCCACGCGACGTCGTGCGGAAAATCGGCGCGAAGGTAAACGACGCACTTGTCTATTTCGACTTCCGTTCCAAAATCGACGTTCAGCCATAAGTCGGTTCGAAGATTCGGACCCCACGAAGGGAATTCGACTCCGTGTCCTTTGTTGTTCTTTTTTCCGTCGATCGCGTTTTTCGCGGCAAATTCGTCGGCAAAAGCGTACTCGCTGTTCGACGAAGCGTGAGGATAGAGCGCGACTTCGTAATTACTGCGTTGAACGTCGTTCGGATTCAGCGCCACGTTGCGGTAAACGTTCTTTTCGTCGGCAAGACGCGCCAAGGAAGGATAAACGCGTTCGACGTATGTTTTCAAGAACTCCTCGCGGTCTTCCAAGCCGCCGAAATTTAATTGTTCAAAATTTTTAAACGGAGGAATTTTGCCGGTCTTTTCCGCTTCCGTAAGTTTCTCGACGTTGTCGGCGGCTATTCGCGCGAAGTTCGCTTGTTTAAACGTATAATATTCGTACCGCGCGCGTTCTTCTTTAGTCCAGTTGTTCTCCTCCGTATAGTCGCCGCAGTAAGGAACGAGCAAGTCGATCCAAAGAGCAAGAACGCGCAACGATTTTTCGTCGATTTTGACGTCTTTATGATTGGCGTCTTGACCTCCGACTTTGCCGTCTTTGTCGCGGAACAGCTTAATGAGGGGACTGGCAAACGCGCCCGTCTTATAGGGCGGGAGCATATCTGGTCCTTCTTGAACGTCGATCCATTGCGCAAAAGCGCCGTTATGATCGCCGTAATTCGTCAAATTCAGATACGCCTGACTAAACGTTCGACCCGATTTCTCGGATATTTCTTTACCGCGAGCGGAATCGTCGTAATTGCCAAGCAAACTGAAAGGCGCCGCGCTTCCGTCCGCCTTGGTTCCGCCGGTATGGCATTTGACGCAATACGCGTCGAGAATCGGCTGAACGTCGCGATTGAAGCTGAACCCGCCGTTTTGACAAGAGCCTTTACCCGGCGTCAATTCCGGCGTAAGCCGCGCGACGCCTTTGCGCAAAGCTATAGTCGTCGTCCCAGTCGCGGAGACGTTCTCGACAATATTTCCCTTGGGCTCGTGGCAACCGACGCAACCAAAAGTTTCGCCCGGCTGGAGCGTCGACCAACTACGCATTGTTTGCACGACGTCTCCGTTTTTATCGAGCAACTGAAAATAGGAGGGCGTCAACGCCGGAACTTCAAAATAAGCCGATCCGTCCTCTTCGACGGGCGCGGTTCCTAAGACGTATTTGACGTCCCAAGTTCCGTTGTTGACGGAGACGGGCGTGCAGACCATCGCGGCGCCCGCCGGTCCGGAGTTTCCGTTTGAGCGTATGCCTACGCCTCGGAACCCAAGTCCTACGACGCGCAACGCCTTGATCGTTCCTCGCTCGATCCCTTCAAGCCCCGGTCCTTCGTAGACGTCTTGAACGTAATACTTGCCCGTCGTTTGATTCAAATCGACTTGCGAAGGACGCGTCGTCGGCTTTTCGCGTTCGACAAGCGGAATCGGCTGACCGCAACTAATCGCGGGATCATACGTCAGCAATTCGCGTCGACCGTCGAAATCAAACCAATAAAGTCCGAACGGAATCTTATACCGATCGCCGCGCCCCTCGGGAAGATACGCGCAAAGCAAGGAATTTTCGTCGAGCGGATAAGGATATTGGAACAGCTCGCCCTCTTGTCCGTAGGCGTCGATTTTATCGGCGGGCGTCTCGCGCATAGGCGCGATCAGCGTCGCGCCTCGATTCTCTTGCGTTCCCTTGGAGCGATCGATCAGAAGTAGTTTTCCATGTTGATACGTATGGTGCCCCGAGGCGATCGCGACGACTTGATCGCTTCCGGGTATTCCGCGCGCGTGCATAATCGTCGTTGGAAAATAGGAGTTGTTCCCGTAAAATTCCGTTTGTCCCGTTCCGTCGGCGTTCATTTGGAAGAGCGGTTGCGGATAAATTTGTCCGCGGTCGTTATAATCCCAACGCGTGTAAATTATTCGTCCGTCCTCGAGTAATTTAGGATAATTGACCGTTACTTGGTCGACGGAAACGCGACGTAAGAAACGACCTTCCGAATCGCACGTATAGAAATTAGAAACTTCCGTCCACCAGCAGTCGGTGATTTGTCCGCACCGGGTCGACGTAAAGAAAATATCGCCGTTTGGAAGATAAATCGGCTCAATATCGGCGACGCCAAGTCCGAAAGTAATTTGTCGCGTTTGTTTCGTCGCGACGTCGTATTCGTAAATATGAAAATCGTCTTTCGTGAAACTTTTTCTCATTGAAAACAGAATCTTCGTTCCGTCCCAAGAGACGTCGGGATCGCGAATCGTTCCGTCTTCGACGGCGACGAGAACTTCGTTGCGAATCGTTCCGTCGGGCGCGAACGTCGCCAAACAAAGTTGCCCTCCAGGCTTTCGGTCGCGGCTAAAATCAAGATACGCTTCGTCGGAAACGTCTTCCGTATACGCGTAATGACTCGCGCCGATCACGTAATGCTTCGTATAAACGAACTTCGGCGCCTGTTCTTCAACGTTGGCAAGACGCAAAGCGCGACGCGCCAAACAGGCGTCGCGATAAAGTTCGCGCCACTTGGAATCGTCGCCGGGCGTTTTCATCGAAACAAGACGATCGAGTCGAGAACGCAATATTGCAAGTTCGTCTTTCGAAAAGCCGTTTTTTTCGCTCGAAATCAAGGCGTCGACGGAAACGCTCGTTTGATAAGTAAAAGACGCGTCCGATTCTGCAACGCGTTCTTCCGCCTCGCGAAGGACGCGTTCGACAAGCGCGCGTTCCGGCTTGCCGCCCCCGACGGCGCCGAAAAGCTCCTCGCGCAAAACGTTGTTCGGCTCGTCTTGACGCAACCAGTCTTGAAAAAGACGCGCGTCGAACGCTTTGGCGTCAAAGCCCCGGTCGCTTTCCGTCCCTTGCGAAAAGGACGTCGCGAAACAAATAGTCAAAACGGCTACAAGCAAGCTAACGATTCGATTTGATCGCGGAACACACAAACGCATTGGTTTCTCCTTCAAACGCGGCGCAACGACAAACGGACGGAACAACGCCCCGACGCATAGTATAACGCAAAAAAACGCGTTTGGCAAATCAAACGCGTTTTTTGCTGGAAAATTCCCGAATATCGACGAAAAAAGTCTTTTTTCTCAATTCTCGACTCGAGGCAATTTGACAAAATCGACAAATCGCTAAGGAATCATTTTAATCGCGCGCAACCAATTCTCGCAATTCTTGTTCCATTGAGCCGCGACGCCTTTGTCGGATCGAATTCCATATCCGTGTCCGCCGGAAACGGGAACGTGGATCTCGCAAGGAACGCCCGCCTCTTTCATTTTGATATAGAAACGCGCGGCGGCGGCGCCTCGGTTGACGTCGTCGTTCGCGACGGAAATAAACGTCGGAGGAGAATTGGCGTCAATATGAACCTCGTCGGACAACTTGGAATCGGCGGAATAATCTTTTTCGTCCTCCATAAGATACGCGGGATAGATCGGAATCGCGAAATTCGGGCGCGCGTCGATTTTGTCGATTTCGTCGATCGGATCGTAACTTTGCGTCGCGTAATCAAGCGCGGCGGCGACCGTAAGACGACCGCCGGCGGAAAAACCGAGAACGCCGATTTTTTCGACGTCGATTCCCCATTCTTCGGCGTGCGCGCGAGTTAGACGAATAGCGCGTTGCGCGTCTTGCAAAGGCGCCCAATGCTTAGGCAAACCTTCGCGACGCGGCACGCGATATTTGACGACGACTGCGGAAACGCCGATGCTATTGAGCCATTCGGCGATTTCGCTTCCTTCGTGATTGTACGCAAGAATACTGAATCCGCCGCCTGGGAAAATAACGACGCAGGCGCCGTTGGGTTCTTTGGCGCGATAAAACGCAAGCGTCGGAATAGAGACGTCCTGAACGCGCACGATCGGAGGAGTCTCCTTGCCCGGAACCCATTTTTCTTCGCCGATATTTTCCGGGATTCCGCCCGGCGGAGTATTCGGCCATAAATTAAGCGTCGTTTCAGGCGCGGCGACGTACCGCGCGACGTCGGCCGGTATTTGCGCGACGTCGGCGGAATACGCGTTCACAACGCCAAAACACAAAAGGGCGCCGACGAACGCGACGCGTTGAACGTTCCACAATTTTTTCATAACAGTCTCAACTTCAATCGATCAAACGTTAAAAATTCATTGAATCGTTCTCTCGCCGTTTCTTGTCGAATAAAACAAAAAACGAACTTGACGTTAAGCATATTCTAACGGCGCATAAATTTCAAGCGCCCATATGAAAAAAAGTAAACGTTTACGGAAAGCCGCGTATCAACGATTCGCGGATCCGCTGAAATACCCAAAACGCGTCGCTCGGGGATTCGTTTTTCGCAGAAGCGAAAAACGCGCGAAAGCCGCCTGCATTGCAGGCGGATGGGCGGAATTTTACGAGACTCTCGACAAACGAGTTCATTAAGCGCCTAATCCGCCCGTATAT